>NZ_FMTR01000016.1:0-129472 GCF_900100135.1 Pseudomonas sp. NFACC05-1
AGAGCAAGAAGCCACTTGAGGAGTTGGACGGATGGGTGCGACGTAAGCTTCGGTGTGCCATCTGGCGCCAATGGAAGCAGCCCTCGACGAGGGCGCGCAACTTAATGCGCTTGGGGCTTGGCGAAGCTCGTGCCTGCAAGTCAACGTCGAATGGCCGCGGCCCATGGTGGAACTCGGGGGCGTCGCATATGAATCAGGCGCTGCCGAAGAAACTGTGGAACCAACTCGGACTGGTCTCGATACTGGACACGATCAACGGCTTATCTGCATAACCTGAACCGCCGTATACGGAACCGTACGTACGGTGGTGTGAGAGGACGGCGGATGCAAATCCGCCTCCTACTCGATCTTTCAAGATTCACTGTGGACCCCTGTGGGAGCGGGCTTGCTCGCGAATGCGTCGGGTCAGCTTGCACAAGTGTTGGATGTGCCGCCGTCTTCGCGAGCAAGCCCGCTCCCACAGGGGATTGCATTGATCCGTTAGTTCTTCAGCGGTATCAATACCGCTTCATCCTCTCCCATCACCATGAACACCAGCAATTTCGCCGGTTGGCTCGTGCTGGCGTTTTTCGACACCAGGTGCTCGGAACCCGCCGCTTCATACCAGAACTCACCGGCCTTGTAGGTCTTCGCCGGTTCGCCCTTGACCTGGGAGGTGATAGCACCTTCCAGCACATAGGCCATGGCCGTTCCTTCATGTTTGTGGGCAACGGACGACTGGCCGGGGGCGTAGTCGACCGTCAGCATCATGGTTTTTTTACCCGGCAGGTTCTTCAGCATCTTCTCCTGCAGTACGTTGACCTTTTCCGAAGGCGCGGTTTCGTGGGCATAGACCGGGGCCAGGGGCAGCAGACTGAGGGTGGCGATCAGGCAGAGGGTTTTCATTGCAATGACCTTCGTGGGTTTGAGTGAGTTCGCGCTGGCGCGGCGATGGATTCACCCTAAGCCCCACGGTGGTGCAAACAAACGTCCAATCTTTAAGAAGGCGGGTAGACCAATACCGTGATCCACCAAACTTGAAAGGTAACCCCCCTGTAGGAGCTGCCGAAGGCTGCGATCTTTTGATCTTTCGATTGAGATCAATTGGATTGGACAAGATCGCAGCCTGGTTGCACTCGGCAGCTCCTACAGGCTCAGCGGGAGCAAGCGCCCTCGTCACAGGAGAAGTGTTCTATATGCCCCACGCATTTTGCCAGCCGTCAACTGTCAGGACTGACAGTTGACGGGGCCGGATTCATGGAGCAAAACGAAATCGCCCTTGCATCAGCAGTAGAGCATTGAATTTTCAACCCCGGTATTTGGCACAAGGGCTCTCAACCCATACAGGAGTTATCCAATGTCTACTGACTTGTCTCGTAACGCCGGAAGCCTTGATCCTACCTTTGGCTCTGGCGGAAAAGTGTTCCCTTCCAACTCCGCCGACCCTCTCATGCCCGGGAGCGTTTCGGGGCTTACCATCGCTCCCGACCACAAGGTGCTCATCGCCGGGAGATTCGGCCAGAACTACAGCATTATCCGCCTGAACCCAGACGGATCCGCCGACAGGGACTTTGGCGAATACGGTGTGATCACGGGCAGCTTCGCAGAGGGCTACGCCTCTGGCGGAGAGTCCATTTCACTGTTGGACAATGGTCAGATACTACTGACTGGCCTCTTTAAGGAAGATGATCAATATAGCCCCAGCCTGTCTGCGGCAGCACGTTTTTACAGCGATGGGCGTCTGGACACCAGGTTCGGTTTTAAAGGCCATGTCGTCATCCGGCTACCACTGGATCAATCCAATCCAGCCATTGCGGATAATGCAACCCGTGACGGTAGCGGACGCAGCAGTGTCAGTGCCACAGTCCTCCCTGATGGAAAAATCTGGATGACCAGCGTACACCGCTACAGTTTTATCGATAGTGTCGGCGTGCTGATGCGGCTTGAGTCGAACGGCAATCTGGATCTCAGCCTGAACAACGGTAAGGGCTTCGTCATCGTGCGATACCCTGAGTGTTCGACTGCAATCACCACACACCTGATCCAGCCAGATGGAAAAATCGTCGTCGCCGGGATAGCCATCGTTGGCGGACGCGAAGCTGCATTCACTGCACGTTATATGTCTGACGGAACGGCTGACCCAAGTTTTGGCAGTGCGGGATTTGTTCTCACTGAGATTGAAAGGCCGACTCAAATTCTGTCATTGGCGTTGCAAAAGAACGGGAATCTCGTCGCTGCAGGTTCGACAACCGTCGCTCCAACAGCTGGCTTTCTGCTAAGCCTCCGCCCAGATGGCAGGAATGATCCGCTGTTCAACCGAGGGGTGCCGTTGTTGACATTGATTGACGACAATCCGTACGGATCGCAATGGATCGGTGTTGCCACTGATGACAGCGGAAAAATTGTCGTAACGGGCGCTACTCTGGGGGGCGAAGAGGCCGACATCCTGCTTGCACGATACCTGAGCGATGCCAGCTTGGACGGCAGTTTTGGCGATGGCACGGGAATTGTGCGAACCAAAATCGGCAGCGGTGTCGATCATCCTCAAGCCATTGCACTACAGGAGGACGGTCGTATTGTGGTCATCGGGATGTTCTTCTCGGAGAGCGGCTTCAGACCGGTCGTTCTTCGTTTCAAGAATTGAGTGCTGGCGTCCGGCTACGTAAAGGCAGGGGTGCCACAGTGCGTTTCAGACAATCGGGAAACTGTTGAAATCCACGCTGCGGGCCAGGCGACTATCGATCAGGCCGATGAAGCCCTGCACCTCGGGGCAGTTGAAATGGGCTTGCATCGCCGCTTCCGATTGCCAGCGAGCGCTGACGGTCCAGCGGTCACCGTCGTCCGGGCAACGGTCAACCATGTAGGCATCGCACCCAGGCTGCGCGCGCAGGGTTTCGACGATTTTCTGCAACTGGCGGCCCAGTTCTTCCGAGCGACCAGCGGCGGCTTGGACCTGTACGGTATTGATCACCTGGCGAGTCATGGTTCTGGCTCCTGAATCAAGTCGGACGGGATTTGGCTCGACATCAACGAGACCCCAGCAGGATAGGCCTGTAATGGCGAGGCTAAAACAGCCAATGAGCGGATAAATGCCCAGTCCAATGGCTCAAGTGACCTGCTGCAAAATGTCTCGCAAGCGGTCCAGGGCGATGTCAATGTCCAGGGTGTCAATGGCGCCGAAACCCAGGAACAGGCCGGGACGCACCGCAGCCTCATTGAAAAAGCCGTCAAGGCTGTACAGCCCGACTTCGGCTTTTCTCGCCAGCTCGATCACCAGCGCCAGGTCGATGGGCACCTTGCACAACACCGCCATATGAAAGCCCGCGGTTGTGGGAACCGCCTCGAACCAGGGCGACAAATCCCCGCCCATGCGTGCCAGGATTCGCTCGCGGCGCCCGGCATACAGCGTGTGGCAACGGCGGATGTGCTTGAGCAGGCAGCCCTCGGCGATGAACTTCGCCAACGCCCACTGGGGCAGGGTGGAGGTGTGCTGGTCGGTGAGGCGCTTGGCCAGGATCACTGCTTCAAGAATCGCTGGCGGCAGGATCGCATAGCCGAGCCGCAGTTCCGGCAACAAGGTCTTGGAGAAGGTGCCCACGTACGCGACGATCCCGCGCTCATCCAGGCTCTGCAACGAATCGGCGGGCCGGCCTTCGTAGCGGAATTCGCTGTCGTAGTCGTCTTCGATGATGATCGCCCCCAGCTCATAGGCCCGCGCCAGCAGGGCGTTGCGGCGGGCCTGGCTCATGGGCATGCCCAAGGGAAACTGGTGGGAGGGCGTCACATAAATCAGCCGCGTGCCGTCGGGGATCAGGTCGACCCGCATGCCTTGCTCGTCCACCGGCACCCCGGCCACCGTGGCGCCCTGGGAGCCGAACAGCAAGCGCGCCGGTGGATAGCCCGGATCTTCCATGGCCACCAGGCTGCCGGGACGGGTCAGCACCCGCGAGATCAGGTCCAGGGCCTGCTGTGCGCCGTTGCAGACCACGACGTCTTCATCCTGGCAATTGACCCCACGGGAAAACGCGATGTGCCGGGCAATGGCATTGCGCAGCGCCGGCAGGCCTTCGGGCTGGCTGTAGAAGCCCTTGGCACTGGCAATCTGACGCAGCGCGTGGGCGGTGCAACGCCGCCAGTCGTCCAGCGGAAACTGACCCTTGCCCGTGGCGCCGCCGATGAAGTCGTAGCGCAACGCACCTTCGAGGGTGGGATGGCGCATCAGGTCGGGCATGGTGCGCCAGGCTTCGACGACGTCGGCACCGGCCAGCTCGCGGTGGCTCTGCTTGCGCACGATCCTGGCCGGCCGTGCGTTGACGTAGGTGCCTTTGCCGATGATGCCGGTGAGCAGGTTTTCGTAGGTCAGTTGGGCGTAGGTGTCGGAGACGGTCTTGCGCGAGACGCCCAGTTGCTCGGCCAGCAGGCGGCTGGGCGGTAGCTGCGTGCCGGCCGCCAGGCGACCGCTTTCGATGGCGCTGCGCAATTGTTGATACAACTGGCCCGACAGGTCCTTGCGGCCGTTGATGACAACATGAAGTTCCATACCCGCAAGCTCCTGGGCGGTTGTTCGGTGGCCGGCGTCAAAGGCGCAAGATTACCCGCATTGTGCGACTGCATAGAAGTTGCGTGGGGAAAATCCTGTGCATTGGACTTGTCCCCGGTTTTTTCGCCGAATTGGACCTGTCATTGACCGGTCCCTGAGCTTACCGTGAAGGTCTCGAATGCCACGGAGCCCGCCATGAGCCCGCGTCTGGATTACTACACCGCATCCCCCGGGGCGATGCGAGCCATGATCGGCCTGGAAGCCCTGACCAGCCGCCTGAGTATCGAACCGGCGCTGTTGCACTTGATCAAGATCCGCGCTTCACAACTCAATGGCTGTGCCTTCTGCACCGACATGCATTCGGTGGAGGCCCGACGCCAGGGCGAGACCGAGCGCCGGCTCTACGCGGTGGCGGTGTGGCGCGACAGCGGTTTTTTCACGGCCCGTGAACGCGCCGCCCTGGCCTGGACCGAGGCGGTGACGCTGTTGGCTGAAAGCCAGGTGCCGGACGAAATCTATGCCCAGGCCCGGGCCTGTTTCAGCGAGGAGGAATTGGTGGACCTGACCCTGGCGATCAGCACCATCAACAGCTGGAACCGGCTGGCGGTGAGTTTTCGCCAGAGTCCCAGTGCTTGATTGCCAATCCTGAAGGAGACTGTGGCGAGCTGCTTTTGTGGCGAGGGGATTTATCCCCGTTGGGCTGCGTAGCAGCCCCAAAAACAAGAACTCAATCTATCTGACATACCGAGCTGTCAGGCTTTAGGGCCGCTCGCGCCCCAACGGGGATAAATCCCCTCGCCACAAAAGCGGCGTCGTTACTTGAGCAGCGGCGAGGTCCCCGAGGTAGCCGGCGGCCGTTGGGGCTTGACCGAAGTGCCGAATGTATTGCCCATGCGCACCCCCGTGGCCGCCGGGGTAGCCAGGCCAATGCTGTTCGGAGCGCGCTCGTTGACCGGCACATTCATGGCGTCCTGGGCCTGTTGCGCCGCCTTCGCGGCCTGGGGGTCGTTGCCCATCTGCCGACTCAGGCAGTTGTAGTCTGGGGTCTTGTAACCGCCAACGGTTACCTCGATACAGGCCGGGGCTTCTTCACCCTGGGCCCCGGGCAGGGCCATGAACAGCCCGAGGCCTGCCATCATGTTCATCCACGGTTTCATCTGCGACCTCCTGGCCCGCCGCAGCGGACGGTGCGTTGTCAGGGCACCAGTCTAGTGCGGCCTGGAGGATTTGTATCGGTTGTCATACGACATTCATAAACACCCCTCAGGATGACGATTTTCAACGGATACGTCAGTCGTGCAGCAGGGCAGAGCCGGGGGCGGACGCGGACGTGGATTGACCAGGGCGCCCTTGGGGTGGCTGATGGTGTTGCTGTGTCTGCTGGCCGGACCGATCCAGGCGGTCGGCCTGGTGGACCTGGACATCGCGCCCCAGGAACTGACCACGGCGCTGGAGCAGTTCAGCCGGGCGACGGGCATGGCGGTGCTGGTGGACCATCAGTTGTCGAGCCAGCGTCATACGCTGGGTGTCCAGGGGCAGTTCACACCTTCCGAAGGGTTGAGGGTGTTGCTCAGCGGCACCGGACTGGCGGCGCACTATGCCCGGGCGGATGCGTTCACATTGCAGCCGGTGCGGGTCCGAGAGGTGCCGCTGCCTCCCGGCGTCACCCCAGGCTTGAGTGACAGCAACTACGCGGCAGCGATCCAGGCGGTCATCCAGCGCAATTTGTGTCGTTCACCGTTGACCCGCCCAGGCAGTTTCCGGGCGGTGCTGCAAGTGTGGATCGGCCGGGACGGCGTGGTCCAGCACAGTCGCCTGGTCAGTTCCACGGGCGACCTGATGCGGGACAAGGCCTTGGTCAACAGTTTGCAGAACCTCAGGATCGACCGCCCGGCGCCCAGCTCGTTGCGCCAGCCGGTGACCCTGCTTTTGTTACCCGACTTATCAGGAAGAAGCATGGAATGCATAGCAGGGGAAGGGGTGTCCGGGCGATGAAAGACTCCGGTCGCAGCCCGTTGGTGAGGTTGTTCCTCACCTCGTATGAGGATTTCAAGGTGCGCCTGCGCAGACGCCTGGGCTCCGAGGAACTGGCCAACGATGTGTTGCATGAAACCTACCTGCGGGTCGATCGCATGGTCGATACCCAGGAGATTGCCCAGCCCAACGCTTATTTGTATCGCATGGCCCTGAATATCGCCGCCGACCGCCGGCAGGCCGATGCGCGTTTGCTCACGGGCGATGAAATCGAGGAATTGCTGCAGGTCTCGGATGAAGCGCTGGATCCGGCCCGTGTGGTGGGTGGGCAGAAGGAGCTGCAGACCCTGCTCAAGGCCTTGTACGAACTGCCGGCGCGCCGCCGCAGGATCTTCATCGCCGCACGCCTGGAGGAAGCACCGCACCTGGAAATATCCCAGCGCTTCGGTATTTCCACGCGCATGGTGGAGAAGGAGATCAAGGCTGCGTTGGGGCACTGCGCCCAGCGCCTGGAAAGAAAAGTCATTCAGCGGTTCGGTCCCGGCGCGGGAAAACCGTCTTGAGAGTAGAGACCCGACCCTTTCGTGAGTGTGTGTGCGCTTGAACATCTTCAGCATCGCTTCCCCTGACGCCACGCCCCAGGCCCGATTGGCCGGCGAGGCCCGAGACTGGCTGATCCTGCTGACCTCGGGGCGCGCCACCGTGGCCGATGCCCGGGCCTTGCGCCTGTGGTGCGGGCAGAGCCCCGAACATGCCCAGGCCTTCGAACAGGCCAAGGCGTTGTGGCAGGGGCTGCAACCGGCCGCCGCAGCGTTGCAGGCGCCGCGGCATTTCGGCCGCCGGGCGTTGCTGGGTGGCGCCATCGCGGCATCGGCGGCCTTCCTGTTGATCCGCGCCACGGTGCCAGGCGGTGTTTCCGGGCTGGGAGCCGACTACGTCACCGACGTCGGCGAACAGCGCCGCGTGGAACTGGCCGAAGGCGTCAGCCTGGAGCTCAACACCCAGACCCGTCTCAGTCGCCGCGCGCTGGCCGATGGCGGACAAGGACTGGAATTGCTCAGCGGCGAGATTGAAGTGCAGGGGCGCAGTGCCCAGGTGGTCAGCGTCCAGGCCGGCGCCGGTTGGATCAGCGCCGCCCAGGCACGCTTCAACATCCGCTACACCGACCAGAGCGTCTGCGCGACCTGCCTGGAGGGCGTGGTGCAGGTCGAGGTGCAAGGCCGGCGGTTCCGTCTGGAGCCGGGCATGCAGATGACTTACGAGCCTCACCAGGTGGGCGCGCCCAAGCGTGCCGATGTGTCGGCCGCCGTTGCCTGGCGTGAGCAGGTGCTGGTGTTCAACGACGCGACCCTGGCCAGCGTCATCGACGAAATCAACCGCTACCGTCCCGGCATGTTGCTGCTGCTCAACCGCGAACTGGGCCAGCGCAAGGTCCAGGCGCGGTTTCGCCTCGACCAGTTGGCGGGCGTGGCGCTGTTGATCCGCGATGCCTACGGCGCCAAATGCACCGAGTTGCCGGGTGGCGTGGTGGTGCTGAGCTGAGGCCTGCGGCGCCTGGCGGGCCTCATCGCGAGCAAGCTCGCTCCCACAAGGGTGTGCCCAAATCTTGAGGTCACCCGTTAACGCTGTGGGAGCGAGCTTGCTCGCGATGAGGCCGGTACATTCGACATCATCCTTGACAGACCCACCGCTATCGCGAGCTAATCCAGCGGCCCCAACACCTGTCGATACGTTTCGGCCCCCTGGGGTGTCTGGCGGGTCAGGCTGATTTCGATGCCCATTGGGTTTTCCTGGCGGTTGCCGCTGAGCTTGCGCCAGCCTTTTTCCTTGTCCCAGAACCGCAGTCCGGCATCGCTGACGTCACTGAGCACGGCCACGCCCGAGCCGGGTGCGGGCAGGGGGTAGCGACTGCGGGCCTGGCCTTGGGCGCGGTAAAGCGTGTCACCCTTGAGCCACCAGCGCACCCGTTGCAACTCGCCTTCCTGGGTCGCCGCCACGCGGATCACATCCAGGCGAAAGCCCCGACCTTCGGTGCTGCGCACGGTGAGGGCGGTCGGGGCGGTCGAGGGCTGGTCGTCGACGCCGGGTTTGACCGGTTCACTCAGCTCGATGCTGGCGCGCAGGGCCACGTCGCGCTCCAGTTGGTTCAACATCCGCAGCAGCGCTTCGGTCTGCTCGGTACTGGCCTGCAAATGGCTGTCGGCACGAGTCACGCTGTCCAGCCCACGCCAGGCGATCAGGCTGACCACCGCCATCAGCAGGATCGCCACCATCACTTCCAGCAAGGTGAAGCCTGTCTGCCGGGCACTCATTGGAGTTGCACCCGCCCCGCGGCACTGCGTTGTACCGTGAGGCTGTTCACGCCGTCCGACAAGCGGATCTGCAAGGGCTCGCCGAGCCACTCGGCATTCAGCACCACCCGTTGCCTGGGGTCCACGCGAACCTCCATCGACGGGCTCTGCCAGCGACGCGGATGCAGTTGCGGATCATCCTTGAAACGATCCAACCCGGTGCCTTGATCGGCGCGACGACTGAAACCAAACCCCTTGGCGTCCCAGCGCCAGGTAATCGGTCGCCCGTCGGTGCGGGCTTCGGTCTGGGCCAGTTGCAGCAGTTGCACCAGCCGCTCGCCGTCCTGGCGCAGCAACTTCAACGGATCCGGCTTGATGCTCAGGCTCACGGCGGCGCTGGCAATGCCGATGATCACCAGCACCACCATCAGTTCGATCAGGGTGAAACCGCGTTGCTTGCCGAGGTTCATGCGCGCTCCTTTGCGTGAAACCATCCTGCACGGTGAAGATGATAAGGATGTGAAATAAAACGGAGAGAATTGACGCGTAGGCTGGACGCTGGAACCCAAGAAAGGAGATTCAGGCCATGGCGTTCATCGAGCGTGTGTCCCCGGCGCAAATCGTCCAGGCCGTGGGTCTGTTGGCGGCGTTGGCCGGGGTGGCGGCCTGGTCTTCGCTGCTGCTCACGTCGGCCGAGTCGCGCACGCCGGATGTCGCCCCGCAACGCATGGCCGAACGTTCCGATAACCCGGCGCTGCAATGGTTCTCCAACCAGCCGGCAGCGGTGGACATCAAGGTCAGCGGTGTGATGGCCGGCACGCACACGCCCGTGGCGATCCTCAGTCTCAACGACGGACCGCCGCGCAGTTTCCTGGTCGGTGAAAGGGTGGCCCAAGGCGTACGGTTGGTGGCGATCGAGGCGCAGGCGGTGGTCATCGAACGTGGCAATGAGCAGACCCGGCTGGTCCTGGCTCGGTTGCCGGATTCGGTGAGTTTGCCCTCGCTAACCCGCTGAAGCCGATGTGGCGAGGGGATTTATCCCCGCTGGGCTGCGCAGCAGCCCCAAATAGCAGAATGCATTAGGCCTGGCATTTAATGAGGCTGATATTAGGGCTGCTGCGCAGCCCAGCGGGGATAAATCCCCTCGCCACAGAGGATGTGTTAATCCACTCCACTCAGGGTTTTTCCCGGCTGACCAACGTCTCCAACCGAGCCAACGGCGGTGCTTCGCGACTGCGATCCGACACGCTCAGTTCAACCCGCAGCAGCCGGCCGTTTTCCGCCGGGCGCAGGTTCTGTTCGCAACGCAACAGCAATCGCCCCTGGTCGCATTCGAACACTTTCGAGCCCTGGGCAAAACGACCTTCCAGACGCAACTGCGCCAGTTGGCTGCGGGCGGCCAGCAGGGCGATGGATTTGTCGCGCAGCAGGCCGTTGCTCTGGGTCATCACCGCCGCCACGCGCACAGCGGCCGACATGGCCACGGCGATGATCGCCAGGGCCACCAGCACTTCGATCAGGGTGAAGCCGGCTTGCGGAGCGAGGCGTGGCATGGCGCGGGCTCGGGGTGAGGGCAGCCTTGAAGATTAGCCGGCGTTCGTGACCAATTGACGACGCAAGCTCCTGAGCAATTTCAATATCACTGACATATTTTCTTGCAACACTGCGCCTCGAATCGAATCCAGCGAAGGACCGTCGAGATGCAGATCGCCCGTTACAACGCCCGTCCCCAAGGCCCTCGCGGGCAGCGGGGTTTCACCCTGATCGAAATCATGGTCGTGGTGGTGATCCTCGGCATCCTGGCGGCGATGGTGGTGCCCAAGGTGCTCGACCGTCCCGACCAGGCGCGGGCAACGGCGGCGAAACAGGACATTGGCGGCCTGATGCAAGCCCTGAAGCTGTATCGCCTGGACCACGGCAGTTACCCGAGCATGAACCAGGGCCTCAAAGTGCTGGTGGAGAAGCCGGCCGATGCGAAAAACAGCACCTGGCGCTCTTACCTGGAGCGCCTGCCCAACGACCCATGGGGCCGTCCTTATAACTACCTCAACCCGGGTGCCAACGGCGAAGTCGATATCTTCTCCCTTGGCGCCGACGGTCAGCCTGACGGCGACGGCGTGAATGCCGACATTGGCTCCTGGCAGTTGTAAGGGCCGTGATGCGAACGGATTCGCCCCTCGCGGCGAAGCAGCGCGGCATGGCGCTGATCAGTGCCTTGCTGATTGCTGCCGTGGTGGCGGTCATTGCCGGTGGCATGCTGACCCGCCAGACCCTGTTCACTCGCAGCCTGGAGGCCGAGCAGTTGCGTGTCCAGGGCTCGGCGCGGTTGCAGGGTGGCCTGCAACTGAGTCGCCAGTTGCTCTGGGATGCCAGGCAGCGCGATCCACTGACGCGCTTCGGCCAACCTTGGGCCAAACCTATCGTGATACCGGGTTCAGGCCAGATCGACACACCCTTCGAAGGCCAGTTGGAAGATGAGCAAGGCAAGTTCAACCTGCGCAACCTCGTCGCCAATGAGCGGGTGGACGAGGAACAAGTGCGCGCCTTCGAACGCCTGTGCCAGCAATTGGGCGTGGCCGCGACGGTCCGCACGCGTATCGTCGACAGGGTGGTCGAGGCCTATCCGCGCCTGTTGAGTCCGCAGCGGGTGGACCAGGCGCCAAAGGCCAATACCTTCAACAGCGGCCGCGAAACCTCGCCCCAGGCCGACAACACGCCGCTGGCCCCGACACGCCCGATGCTGCGCACCTTGCAAGACTTGCGCAGCGTCAAAGGCGTCACCACACGGTTGCTGGACACACTGGCGCCGTACGTGACGATCCTGCCCACCAACACCTGGCTCAATGGCAACACCGCCAGCGCCCCGGTGCTGGCCGCCTACGTGCCGGGGCTGTCGCTGCAACGGGCCGAGGCTCTGGTCAGGGAGCGCGATGGCGGCCACTGGTTTATCAATCGCGGGGATTTCGTCAATCGCCTGCGCATGCCGGAGTTGGACACGGCCAGCGTCAAGGTCGGCATCACCAGTGATTGGTTCCGCCTGCGGGGCCAGGCACGCAGTGGTCAGCGGCGGGTCGAGCTGGAGGCGTTGCTGCAACGTACCGAGGACCGCTTGCCCCAGGTGATCTGGTCGAGGGTGGGGGTATGACGCGCTTGCGCATCGCCCTGGCGCCGCTGGACAGCCTGGACCTCGACAGCCCGGTGGCGTTTGCCTGGCTTGATCGCCAAGGCCAGGTCCGTGAGCAAGGCCGCAGCAGCCTTCGGGCGCTGGGCCAGAGTGGTAAAAACCTTTCGGTGGAGTGTTTTCTTCATCCCCGCGACAGCGTGTTGACCCGCCTGGAGTTGCCGCTGTTACCGGCGGCCAGGATCACCGCAGCGGTGACGTGCGCGGCCCAGGCCCTGATGCTCGGAGCCAGCGAACAGATGCAGGTGGCCCATGGCCCGCGTGGGGTCGATGGGCAGGTGCAGATCGCCTGGCTGGACCGTGAATCCCTCGCCAATCTCGGGCGGCTTGTGCACCAGGCCGGCATGAAACTGCGTGGCCTCTACCCGGCGGCCTACGCCTTGCCGGTGCTGTCGGGGCCGGTGGCCTGTATCGAGGACGACCATCTGCTGGTGCGCCATGACCTGCAGCACGCCGTGGTGCAACCGTTGCAACAAGAGGCGTTGGACGAGTGGCTACTGGAAACGGGGCCCGGGGTGCATTGGGTGGGCGAGGCGCCGCCGCAACCTTCGATCGATGCCTTGGCCGAAACCCAACGCTGGATGGGCCCTGCGCCAGGCTGGGGGTTGCATGCCGGCCTTGCACGCAACGCCGTCGAGCGCGGTGGCTGGGGCCGGGCGGCGGCGATCTGCGCGACAGCACTGGCGGTGTGGGTGATTGGGCTGAACCTCTACGCCGCCCGTGAAGCAGCCCAGGGTCAACGGCTCAAGGCGCAGATGAGCCAGCGGGTGAAGCAGGCGTTTCCCGAGTTGCCGGTGATTCTCAACCCGCTGCAACAGGCGCGTCAGCAAATCGCTGCGCGCCAGAACGGTGCGGCGACCGACCCGGCCCAACGCTTTGCCAGCCTGGTGCAACAGGCGGGCAGTGCCATGCCGTTCATGAGCGGCAATGTCCAGGCGCTGGTGTTCGAGAACGGTGAGTTGCGCCTGAATGTCGTGGCCGAGGCGCAGAAAACCGCCGCCGAAGAGGATTGGAAAATCCCCCTGGTCCAGGCCGGCATCGACGTCGCCGCCATCGATCAGGGTTGGACCCTGCGTGTGGCACCGGCCGGCCAGGGCAGCCCCGACGAAAACCCGGACGCCGATGATGAATAAGCATTCTCTGGCATTGGTGTGGGGGCGCTGGGCAACCTATCGCACGCGTTTGCGCACGTTCTGGCAGGGGCTGGCGGTGCGTGAGCAAGCCGCCGTGGCCCTGGCTGCGCTGGTGGTGGGCGGCTGTCTGGTCTGGCTCGCACTGATCCAGCCGCCGCTCAAGACTATCGCCTATTGGCAAGCCGAAACCCCGAAGCTGCGTTCACAGACCGAAGCCCTCGAAGTGCTGTTGCGCGACGTCGCGGGGCCCGCACCCGAGCAGCCTCTTGAAACCGCCTTGCGCCAGAGCCTGGACGCCAGTGGCTTGAGCCAGCATTACCAATTGCAAGCGCCTGGCGCCGAGCGCCCCAAGACCTGGCAGCTCACGTTCGACCAGGCCCCAGCGGAGGCGGTGATCAGTTGGTTGCTGGGCAACCCACGGCAATTCTCCCTGGAAGTGATCGAGGCCCGTTTGCAGCGCACCGCCCTTGCCAATCCCGACAACCACGACACCGACAATACCGCCGGCACACTGTCCGGAACCGTTCGCATGGATCAGGCGCAAGGCGCTAAGGAAGCTTCATGAAAGGGGCCAGATACCCACGTCATTGGCGCAAGGCTGCACCGCTGTTGTTGCTCGCGTTAAGTGCGTGCAACAGCACGCCACCCGCGTCGCAGCCACCGTTGCTGGTGGACAGTGAGTTGGGCATTCCGTTGGGGAGTACCCAGCGCAATGGCGATGCAGTGCTCGATCGTCAGCGGGCCCAGGACCTGCGTGAACATAAGCCCGCGGTGCGGCATCAGGTCGACCTCACTAGCCGTGCTCGCGAGCCGCGCAGCAATGCGCCGGCGCGCACGCCCTTGGGCGATCAACCGGTGACGCTGAATTTCGTCGAGGCGGATATCCAGGCGGTGGTGCGGGCCTTGTCCCGTTCCACCGGCCAACAGTTTCTGGTGGACCCGCGGGTCAAGGGCAACCTGACGCTGGTGTCCGAAGGCCAGGTCCCGGCCCACCAAGCCTACGACATGCTGCTGGCCGCGCTGCGCATGCAAGGCTTCAGCGTGGTCGACGTCGGTGGCGTGGCCCAGGTGGTGCCGGAGGCCGATGCCAAACTGCTGGGTGGGCCGATCTACAGTGCCGACAAACCGGCCGGCAACGGCATGCTCACCCGCACCTTCCGCCTGCAATATGAGAACGCGGTGAATCTGATCCCGGTGCTGCGCCCGATCGTGTCGCCGAACAACCCGATCAATGCCTACCCGGGCAACAACACCATTGTCGTCACCGATTACGCCGAGAACCTGTCGCGGGTGGCGCAACTCATCGAAGGCATCGACACCCCGAGTGCCATCGACACCGACGTGGTGCCGATCCACAACGGCATCGCGGTCGACATCGCGCAAATGGTCTCTGATCTGCTGGAAACCCAGGGCGGCGACCAGACCCAGAAGATCAACGTGATCGGCGACCCGCGCTCCAATTCCATCATCATCCGCGCCGGCAGCCCCGAGCGCACGGAGCTGGCGCGCAACCTGATCTACAAGCTCGATAACGCCCAGAACAACCCGAGCAACCTGCATGTGGTGTACCTGCGCAATGCCCAGGCCGGCAAACTGGCCCAGGCCCTGCGCGGCTTGCTCACCGGGGAGAGTGAAGGCGAGAGCAGCGACAACTCGCGCTCGGTGCTCAGTGGCATGGGCGCCAGTACCAACGGACAGAGTGGGCAGGGCAGCAGTGGCGATGGCACCAGCGGCACCACCAGCGGCAATGCTTCGACCAGCGGCAACGGCTACGGCCAAGGCAGCAACGGCACGACTTCCGCTTCGACGAAAAACGAACAGAACACCGCTTTCAGCGCCGGCGGCGTGACCATCCAGGCCGACGCCACCACCAACACCTTGCTGATCTCCGCGCCGGACCCGCTGTACCGCAACCTGCGGGAAGTCATCGACCTGTTGGACCAGCGGCGCGCCCAAGTGGTGATCGAGAGCCTGATCGTCGAGGTCGGCGAGGACGACGCCAGCGAATTTGGCGTGCAATGGCAGACCGGCAACCTCGGTGGCAGCGGGGTGATCGGCGGGGTCAACCTCGGCGGCACCGCGCTCAACCTCAACGGCAAGACCAGCATCGATGTCTTGCCCCAGGGCCTGAACCTGGGGGTGGTCAACGGCACGGTGGACATTCCGGGTATCGGCAAGATTCTCGATCTCAAGGTCCTGGCCCGGGCCTTGAAGAGCAAGGGTGGCACCAATGTGCTGTCGACGCCGAACCTGCTGACCCTGGACAACGAAGCGGCGAGCATTTTCGTCGGCCAGACCATTCCCTTCGTCAGCGGCAGCTATGTCACCGGCGGCGGTGGTACCAGCAACAACCCGTTCCAGACCGTGACCCGCGAGGAGGTGGGTTTGAAGCTCAATGTCCGGCCGCAGATTTCCGAAGGCGGGACGGTCAAGCTCGACATCTATCAGGAAGTCAGCAGCGTCGACAATCGTGCTTCGAGCACCACCGGCATCGTCACCAACAAGCGCGCCATCGACACCAGCATCCTGCTGGACGATGGGCAGATCATGGTCCTCGGCGGGTTGCTGCAGGATGGCTACAGCCAGAGCAATGACGCGGTACCGTGGTTGTCGACCATTCCGGGGATCGGCGCGCTGTTTCGCAACGAACGGCGGCAGATCACCAAGACCAACCTGATGGTGTTCCTGCGGCCCTACATCATCCGCGACACGGCGGCGGGACGCGGCATTACCCTCAACCGCTACGACTTCATGCGTCGCGCCCAAGGCCTGCTGCAACCAGACCGCAGTTGGGCAATGCCGGACATGCAGGCCCCGCAGTTGCCGGCCTCGGCGAGGGCGATTCCGGGGACGGCGCCTGCCGGGGTGCAGATGCCCAGGGCGGTGATCAAGGCGGTGCCTGTGATGGAGCCGATTGGACAATGAATTTCGTGGCGAGGGAGCTTGCTCCCGCTGGGTTGCGAAGCGACCCCAAAAAAATTGCATGCCATCTGCCTGGCACACCGAGGTGCCTGGTTTTGGGGCTGCTGCGCAGCCCAGCGGGAGCAAGCTCCCTCGCCACAGTGGTGGGTGGGTCAGTCGTAGAGGAAGTGTGCCCATGAACACCCTCCCATACGCCTGGGCCAAGGCCCAGCGCCTGGTATTGCGTCAGTCCGCAGAGGGGGCGGTGCTGATGGTGTGCCCGTCCACGCCGGGCTGGTCCATCAGCGAGGTGCGTCGTCTCACCGACCTGCTGAATTTCGTGGCGAGGGAGCTTGCTCCCGCTGGGTTGCGAAGCGACCCCAAAAAGATTGCATGCCATCTGCCTGGCACACCGAGGTGCCTGGTTTTGGGGCTGCTGCGCAGCCCAGCGGGAGCAAGCTCCCTCGCCACAGTGGTGGGTGGGTCAGTCGTAGAGGAAGTGTGCCCATGAACACCCTCCCATACGCCTGGGCCAAGGCCCAGCGCCTGGTACTGCGTCAGTCCGCAGAGGGGGCGGTGCTGATGGTGTGCCCGTCCACGCCGGGTTGGTCCATCAGCGAGGTGCGTCGTCAGTTCGGCGACGTGCGGCTGGAGCGGGTGCGCGACGAGGAGCTCGATGGGCTGCTCAACAGTGCTTATGCCGACACGGGCAGTGCTGCCGCCGTCGTGGGCGCGGCGGAAAACGAAGTGGACCTCGACCGGTTGATGCAGGACATCCCCGAGATCACCGACCTGCTGGACACCCAGGACGGCGCGCCGGTGATCCGCATGATCAACGCCTTGCTGACCCAGGCCGCACGAGACGAGGCCAGCGACATCCACATCGAACCCTACGAGAGCCATTCGGTGGTGCGCTACCGCGTCGACGGCACCCTGCGCGATGTGGTTTCGCCGCGAAAGGCCCTGCACGGCGCGTTGGTGTCGCGGATCAAGATCATGGCCCAGCTCGACATCGCCGAAAAACGCCTGCCCCAGGACGGACGCATCGCCCTGCGCGTGGCTGGGCGACCGATCGATATCCGCGTCTCCACGGTGCCCACCGGCCACGGCGAACGGGTGGTGATGCGGTTGCTGGACAAGCAGGCCGGACGCCTGCAACTGGAAACGTTAGGCATGGACCCGGACGTGCTGGGCAAGCTCGATCACCTGATCCGTCAGCCCCACGGCATCGTCCTGGTCACCGGTCCCACCGGTAGCGGCAAGACCACCAGCCTCTATGCCGCCCTGGCCCGGCTGGACGCCAGCGTCCACAACATCCTCACGGTGGAAGACCCGGTGGAATACGATTTGCCGGGCATCAGCCAGATCCAGGTCAACGCCAAGATCGACATGACCTTCGCCCTGGCGTTGCGGGCGATCCTGCGCCAGGACCCGGACATCATCATGATCGGCGAAATCCGCGACCTGGAAACCGCGCAAATCGCCGTGCAGGCCTCCCTCACCGGTCACCTGGTGTTGGCGACGCTGCACACCAACGACGCGGTGTCGGCCATCAACCGCTTGATCGACATGGGCGTCGAGCCGTTCCTGCTGGCCTCGTCGATGCTCGGCGTGCTGGCCCAGCGACTGGTGCGCAGGCTCTGCCCGCAGTGCAAGCAACCGGATCCGGCCACGCCCGGCACCTGGCGCCCGGTGGGTTGCCCGAGCTGCAACCAGACCGGCTACAGCGGGCGCACCGGGATCCATGAACTGTTCTGCATTGACGATGACATCCGCACGCTGATCCACCAGGGGGCAGGGGAGCAGGCACTGCGCGCCGCTGCCCGTCGAGCCGGGATGTTCAGCATGCGCGAGGATGGCGAGCGCTGGGTGCGCAGTGGCACCACGGCCCCTGAAGAAATCCTGCGCGTGACACGGGACGCCTGATGAATCGCTACCGTTTCGAGGCCGCCGACGCCCAGGGCAAGATCGAATCCGGACATTTGGAAGCCGACAGCCAGGGGGCAGCCTTCAACCTGTTGCGCAGCCGTGGGCTGACGGCATTGCAGGTGCAGGTCGAGCGCAACACGCCACCGGCCAACGGCGGAGGCTTGTTCAGCGCCAAGCTCTCGGACAACGACCTGGCCTGGGCCACCCGCCAACTGGCGAGCCTGCTGGGCGCCAGCCTGCCGTTGGAGGCCGCATTGAGCGCTACGGTGGAGCAGGCCGAGCGCAAGCACATCGCCCAGACCTTAAGCGCGGTGCGCGCCGATGTGCGCAGCGGCATGCGCCTGGCCGAAGCCCTGGCGGCACGCCCCCGGGATTTTCCGGAAATCTATCGGGCGTTGATTGCCGCCGGTGAAGAGTCCGGCGACCTGGCCCAGGTGATGGAGCGATTGGCGGACTACATCGAAGAGCGTAACAACTTGCGGGGCAAGATCCTCACGGCGTTCATCTACCCTGGGGTGGTGGGGCTGGTGTCGATCGCCATCGTGATTTTCCTCCTCAGCTACGTGGTGCCCCAGGTGGTCAGCGCGTTCTCCCAGGCCCGGCAAGACCTGCCCGCGCTGACCGTGGCGATGCTCACTGCCAGTGATTTCATTCGTGCCTGGGGCTGGTTGTGTTTTGGCGTGCTGGCCGGTGGCTTCTGGAGTTGGCGTATGTACTTGCGCAAACCGGCGGCGCGGCTGAGTTGGCACGCGCGGGTGTTGCGCCTGCCGCTGATCGGGCGTTTTGTACTGGGCCTCAACACTGCGCGGTTTGCCTCGACCCTGGCAATTCTCGGCGGAGCAGGGGTGCCGTTGCTGCGAGCCCTCGAGGCCGCGCGCCAGACGCTGTCCAACGACCGTCTGAGCCTGAGCGTCAGCGAGGCCACGGCCAAGGTTCGCGAAGGCGTCAACCTGGCGGCGGCGCTGCGGGTGGAAAAGGTCTTCCCGCCGGTGCTGATCCACCTGATCGCCAGCGGCGAGAAAACCGGCTGCCTGCCGCCGATGCTCGAACGCGCCGCACAAACCCTGTCCCGCGACATCGAACGCCGGGCCATGGGCATGACCGCGCTGCTGGAGCCGCTGATGATCGTGGTCATGGGCGCGGTGGTGCTGGTGATCGTCATGGCGGTGTTGCTGCCGATTATCGAGATCAATCAGTTGGTTCAATAGCCCACCGCGCACAAAACCGTGGCGAGGGAGCTTGCTCCCGCTGGGCTGCGCAGCAGACCCAAAACCTGACTTTCCAGTACAACAGACAGATCGCAAGCAGCCGGTTTGGGGTCGCTTCGCAACCCAGCGGGAGCAAGCTCCCTCGCCACAAAAGCAGCCCGTTGTTTGGCAGTGACGCGACACCTCCCGAGCCTCACCCTCGCCAAACTCGGGTTCCTCGTTCTGTCATCTTCCGTCGCCCGGCAACCGTCCACCGCCCCCTCCACGGCCAACCCTCGCCATCCCCCTGGAAAATCCGCCTGAACCCACGGCGCAGAGCCCTCGAACACCCGAGGAAAAAACCCGAAAAACAGCCCTCGGCTCCCGAGGTTTTTTCCTTTATCTGTCACCGGAAACTGCGAATTTCTAACCCATGGCCTCACCCCATCGCCATCGGCACAGGACCGAGCGCCATGACGGCAAGCACGCGTCACCCAACCTTCGTACGAACACGATGAAAGGAGATTCTTCATGTTTAAGCGCAACGTTCTCGCGGTATCCCTGACCCTCGCCGGCCTCTGCGTCGCTCAGGCCGCCATGGCTGATGTCAACGGCGGTGGTGCTACCTTGCCTCAGCCGCTCTATCAGACTTCCGGCGTACTGCCTGCCGGTTTTGCCCCCTACATCGGCGTGGGCAGCGGTGCTGGCAAGGCTGCTTTCCTGACCAACGACTACACCAAGTTCGTGCCTGGCGACACCAGCGGCAAGAAAGTGCACTGGGCTGGTAGCGACTCCAAGCTCAGCGCCACTGAACTGAGCACCTACGTCAGTGCCCACGGTGCCGCCTGGGGTCCATTGATCCAGGTGCCTTCGGTCGCCACTTCGGTTGCCATTCCGTTCAACAAGACTGGCACCGCCAACGTCGACCTGAGCGTCAACCAACTGTGCGGCGTGTTCTCCGGCCGTCTGACCGACTGGAGCCAGATCACTGGTTCGGGCCGTACTGGCGCAATCACCGTGGTTTACCGTTCAGAAAGCAGCGGCACCACCGAGCTGTTCACCCGCTTCCTGAATGCCAAGTGCGCTGAAACCGGCACCTTCAGTGTCACCACCACCTTCGCCTCCAGCTACAGCGGTGGCCTGCCAGCTGGTGCCGTTTCCGCCTCCGGCAGTGCTAACGTGATGACTGCACTGAACGCTGCGCAGGGTCGTATCACCTATATGAGCCCGGATTACGCCGCTACTACCCTGGCCGGTCTGGACGACGCCACCAAGGTCGCTCGTGTTGGCGGTCTTTCCCCTGCACCAGCCAACGTGTCGGCAGCTATCAATGCCGTTACGGTTCCTGCTGTTGCCGACCGGTCAAAACCAAACGCCTGGGTGCCTATTTTCACTTCCCAAAAAGTGATCGATGAAACCATTCCGGCTGATCCTAGCTTGCGCCTCTACCCAACCACCGGCTACCCAATCCTGGGTTTCACCAACGTGATCTTCAGCCAGTGCTACGCCGATGCGACCCAGACCACTCAGGTTCGCAACTTCTTCAGCCGTCACTACGGTTCGTTGACCAACAACGACTCGGCCATCACCGCCAACCGTTTCGTGCCACTGCCTTCGGCTTGGAAAACTGCCATTCGTGATTCCTTCGTCACGGCTTCCAGCGGTCTGAGCATCGGCAACACCAGTGTCTGCAACGCCATCGGTCGTCCGTTGTAAGCCCAGGCTTGAACGACCTGCAACAGCCGGTCAGCAACGGTGAAAGCCGTTGCTGACTTTTTGCGTCATACCCGCGCCAACACAGCCACATGAAATTTTCATGACATCCGTTCGGTCCCGAGCGGCTGTAACCGCCTATCCCCTATAACCAACGCTGGCAGCTTGATAGCACTGCGTTGCGCCCCCTTAGAGCGAACCCGAAAGGATGAGTAGGATGCTGCGCTGCAAACCCCAGACGAACCTGAATGCTCCACGTCGCGATGGCGAGTTGTCGATGTTGCGGCTCAAGCCGCTGGCCCAGGCCATTGCCTTGCTGATGGTGGCTGGCAATGCCCAGGCGGCGACCGCGTTCAGTTCGGCCTGGTTTGCCGCCAAGGGTGCGTCCCAGGCTGGTGGTACGGGGCGGCCCACGACGGCGCAGCCGGGCATGCCACCACCCCTGGCGCAGCAGCAACGGGCCAATGCGCAGTTGCAGCGGTCGCTGACCAACCTCAACAACACCGTGGCCGCCATCGCAGCCCAGCAGGCGGCGCAAGCGGCAGGAAGGCAGGCCGCGTTCGGGCAAATCCAGACCGTGCCCGACGGCTTGGGCGAGGGCGGGCTCAAGGTCGATAACAGCCTGACCCAGGGCTGGCTCAACGCCAAGGGACCGCAGCAGACCCAGGCCGGCGGCAAGACCACGGTGAAGATCGAGCAGACCGCCGACAAGGCGATTCTCAACTGGGAAACCTTCAACGTCGGGCGCAACACCACGGTGGATTTCCAGCAGCAGTCGGACTGGGCCGTGCTCAACCGGGTCAACGATCCGCAGGCGCGACCGAGCCAGATCCAGGGCCAGATCAAGGGCAACGGCACGGTGATGCTGGTGAACCGCAATGGCATCATTTTCAGCGGCAGCAGCCAGGTCAACGTGCGCAACCTGGCGGCGGTGGCGGCCAACATCAGCGATGAGCAATTCAGCAAGCGCGGCTTGTACGTCGATTCCACTGGCACCCAGCCGACCTTCACCGACGCGGCGGGCAAGGTCGAAGTGCAGCAGGGCGCACTGATTGAAACCCATCGTGCCGCAACCTCCACGGCGGGGGGCGGCTATGCCTTGCTGCTGGGTAGCGAAGTGGAGAACGCCGGCTCCATCATCACCGCCAAGGGCCAGACCACCCTGGCGGCAGGCGACAGCTTCTACATCCGGCGCGGCCAGGGCACCAGCGGCAACCTGCGTTCCACCACCCGTGGCAACGAGGTCGCGACATCCCTCAAACCGGGCAGCAGCGCCGGCACGGTGATCAACAGCGGCCTGATCCAGGCCAGCACCGGCGACATCACCTTCACCGGACACCGGATCGAGCAGAACGGCGTGGCCGTCGCCACCAGTTCAGTGGACACCCGCGGCACCGTGCACCTGCTCAACGCCTTCAGCGACAGCAGCGGCAGCGTGATCCTGGGGCAGGGCAGCGCCACGGCGGTGTTGCTCGATGCTGCCGGCGGCAGTGCCCTGGACAGCCAGCGCAATGCCGGACCGGCCGGCCTGGATGGCACGCCGAACAACCTGATCACCGGCCCGTTCAACAACCTCAGCAGCGTCGTGGACCGCAGCGATCAGTCCCGGGTCGAGATCGTCAGCGGTGGCAGTGTCGACTTCCAGAACGGCTCCATCACCCTGGCCACCGGCGGCCAGGTCGCGGTCAGCGCCGCCGGGCGCAGCCTGGTGCGCGATGGCGCGGTGATCGACGTATCCGGCGCCATTGGCGTCAAGGTGGCGATGGAGTCCAACTCCATCAAGGTCAACGTGCAGGGCAATGAACAGCGCGACGCACCGGTCAACCGCGAGGACGGCAAGCTGACCAACAACGATGTTTGGGTGGATGTGCGCGACTTGATCTACGTGCCGGCGGGCACCAATGGTTACGCCACCGACCGTTGGTACACGGCGGGTGGGCTGTTGGAAGTCGGCGGTTACTTGGGGACCCGAGGCCACAGCGCCGGTGAATGGGCTGCTCAAGGCGGCACCCTGACGTTCACTGGCAACGACGTGGTGACCCGGCAGGCAGCGCAACTGAACCTGTCTGGCGGTACCCTGGATGTGCAGAGCGGCTACTTGCGGCAGTCCTGGCTCAAGGGCGCTGATGGGCGTTTGTATGAATTGTCCAAGGCGCCGGGGGACATTCTCTACACCGGTATCTACAAGGGCTACGAAGACCACAGCCAGCGTTGGGGCCAGACCGATTACTACTACAACCCGCTGATTGCCCCACGCGAGCGTTTCGAAGCCGGCTACACCGTCGGCCGCGATGCCGGCAAGCTGGTGGTGTCGACCCGCAACGCGGTGCTGGAAGGCCAAATCGTTGGTGAGGTCTACCAGGGTGAACGCCAGACTCAGGCGCCGAATCTCAACCTCGACGGTTACCAGCAATCGCAAAATGCCGTGGCCCGACGGGCGCAGTTGTGGGTGGGCAGCTACACGCCGATCTATGACAAGACTGCACGCGTGATCAACAGCGGTTTGAACCCCACCTTCGATCAGGTCACCGTCGGCAAGGTGACCGACAAGATTGCCGCGGGCCAGGACCTGACCTCGGTGGTCGACACCGATCGGCAAGGCAAGCTGGTGCTGGATAACGAACTGCTCAATGGCTTTCAGCTCGGCGCGGTCAAGGTGGCGGCGGCAGAAGGTATCAAAGTCGATGGCACGCTTAAAGTGGCCGATGGCGGCGACATCACGCTTTATGCACCGCAGGTGGAAGTCAACGCCAACCTGACGGCCCGCAGCGGTCGCATTGCCTTGGGTAACGTTCTTAAACAGGTCAGGACCGATAACTTCCAGATGGGAGACGTCGTGCTTTCGCCCGCTACCGGTCAGCGTGCCGGCGTCACGTTGGGCGAGGGCGTGATGCTGAACACCGCTGGGCGGTGGAGCAATTTGCTGCTTGACGGCAACGACCGCCAAGGCCTGCCGTTCCTCAACGGCGGCACGGTGTCCGTGCGCAGCAGTGGCGACATTGACGTGCGTCAGGGCAGTCGGATTGACGTCAGTTCCGGTGCTGCGGTCATGGCCGATGGCAAGACCCGCGGCGGCAAGGGCGGTGACCTGACCCTGACCGCCAGTACCAGCGCATCGTCCGATAACGGCGCCTTGAACCTTGACGGTGAACTGCGCGGCACCGGCGTGAATGGCGGCGGGACCTTGACGCTGGCGGCCCATAAAGTGCTGATCGGCGACAGCGGCTCGCCGCTTGAACCGGGCACCCTGCAACTGGGTGGAGACTTTTTTGACAAAGGCTTCTCGGCCTATGACATCACCGGTAACGAAGGTCTGACCGTGGCCGACGGGACCCAGGTCGATGTGACGATGCCGGTGTACCGCTTTGGCGAGCAGGCGTTGAACACCGGCAGCGGCGCGGAGCCGGCCGATGCGTTGCAGCGCTGGACGCCGGAGCTGTACCAGGAAGATGCGATCAAAGGTGTCATGACCCAGCGTCGCGGCGCGAGCCTGAGTCTCACTGCCGGTACCGCGAACTCCAGCGCCGCCGACATGGCCAGCACGGTGTTGAACCTGGGCAAGGGCAGCGTGGTCAGCGTCGATCCGGGCCAGGGCATCGATGTGTGCAGCATCGGTCAACTCACCGCCAACGGTACCCTCAATGCGTGGGGTGGGCGGGTCAGCCTCACCGGGTTGAGTGTCATCGGTGCGGAGGGTGAAGCCGTCAACGCTCAGGGCCACGGTCGCTCCATCTGGCTGGGCGAGCAGGCTCTGATCGATGTCTCCAGTCGGGCCGTGACCGCCCAGGATATGCGCGGTCAGACCTATGGCCTGGTACGTGATGGCGGGCAGATTGTCATCGGCGGCCAGATCGACGCCGAGAAAGGTTCGGCTTCCGCATCCGAACTGTTTGTGGTGGTGCGCGAGGGCGCGCGTCTGCAAGCGGATGGCAGCCAGGCCGTGCTGGATATTCCCGGACAGGGGCGCACCTCGGTGGCGAGCAATGGCGGCAGCATTTCCCTGGCGTCGGCCAATGGTTTGTACCTGGATGGCGCATTCAGCGCCCATTCGGGCGGGACAGGGGCGGCGGGCGGCAAGTTGTCGGTGGCATTGGAAACGCCTTACTACGTGAAGAACGCCGCCAGCGACCGAGCGATGAAGGTGCGTGAGTTGGTGTTGGGACAGACCGCGCCTGCGAGCTTGCTGGAGGGTAATGCCGAGACAGCGGCGGACTCGTTGGTTTACGGCCACGGGCGCTTGGGTGTTGATCAGGTCCAGTCGGGAGGTTTCGACAGCCTGGCGCTGTTGAGCAATGGACTGTTGAGCATCGATGGTGACGTGTCGCTGTCCCTTGGCCAAAGCCTGAGCCTGTATGCCCGCAACTTTGTCACGAGTGCAGCCGCGCCAAATACCCGGGCTCAACTCAATGCT
The DNA here is from genome assembly GCF_900100135.1 of Pseudomonas sp. NFACC05-1. Lineage (NCBI taxonomy): Bacteria > Pseudomonadati > Pseudomonadota > Gammaproteobacteria > Pseudomonadales > Pseudomonadaceae > Pseudomonas > Pseudomonas sp. NFACC05-1. Next base: position 25,240 of record NZ_FMTR01000016.1, read on the forward strand.
TCCCATGTACTGCTGTCGGGCCCCGCGGCCAACCTTCCAAACAAGGATAACTACGTCCGACCGGTGGTCGACGGCGGCGTATCATTGCAGACGAACAAGGCCGTGTTTTCTGTCAACGCAGACCTGTTGGATGTGCAGGGTAACGTGACGTTCAGTAGCAAGGGGACCGTGCGGCAGGCCGACGGCAGCACCGTCGAGTTGGAGCGCACAGGTTTTGACCGGGTTCAGTTAAGCAGTCGGGGAGATGTGCGATTCCTGGCCGGGTTCTCGAACGAAGGGTTGCCTTTAGGTTTCACAACTCAACTGGTGACGCCTGCGGACATGATCCTGCAGGCCGCCCAACTGTACCCAGCGACCGGCGTAGGCGCTCGTGTTTTGGCAGGGTATGGCTGGGGGCGCGATCCCGTTAACAACATCCCTCTCTACGATCCGACGCGCAGTCTGGTTATCGGCCGTACCACCCAGGTCGTCCCCCAGGTGCCTTATTCGGTGTTCGGTCGCTTGCAATTGGGCAGTGCGAAGATCGAACAAGGGGGTGTCGTACGGGCTCCGCTTGGGCTGCTTGAAGTCGGTACAAATGATAGCTCGGCGGGCATATCTGCCCGGCTGGACTTGTTGCCGGACAGTTTGACCTCCGTCAGCGGCCTAGGGCTGATCCTGCCTTATGGCGGTACTGTCGATGGGCAGAGTTACCAGTACGCAGGCAAAAAAGTCGTTCTGCTGGGGCAAGGCGCAGTGCCCTCCGACAATGGTGACCTCAATGTCGGCGTGATTCTGGGGGGGCAGTCGGTGGTTGCTCAGGAAGGCTCGGTACTCGACCTCTCGGGGGGTGGTGACTTGCTCGGCGCCGGGTTTATCTCCGGCCGAGGGGGTTCCACCGACGCGCGTTTCAATCCGCTGGTACAAATCGGCGCGAACGGCGGTTTTACCTTGCCGGGCCTATCCAGCAACCCGGTCTATGCCATCGTGCCGGGCAACCAGAGCCAATATGCACCAGTCGCCCCCGAAGGTGGCGCATTGGACCCCAGGGTAGGCCAGCAAATTACCATTGGTGCTGGCGTTCCGGGATTGGCCGCGGGTACCTATACCTTGATGCCCTCCACCTACGCCTTGTTGCCGGGAGCGTTCCGGGTCGAAGTCAATGGCCTGGCGGGGCAGGGGGTGACAACGGCTGCGCAACAGATGCGCAACGGCTCCTGGACCACCGCTGGGGTACTGTCGGTGGCTAATACCGGGCAGCGCAACAGTTTGTCCAGTCAGGTCATTCTGACGTCGGGAAATGTGCTTCGCCGCTACTCGCAATACAACGAAACCAGCTACGCCCAGTTTGCCGTGGCCGACGCCGGACGCCTGGGTGTCCCCAGGGCTTTATTGCCAGTGGATGCCAAGACTTTGAAGCTGAACCTGGCCAGGGGCGCTGGGGATCAGGCGTTCTCCTTCAAGGGTATTGGCAAGTTCGCGCCTCAGACGGGTGGATACGGCGGTACCGTTGCAGTGGTGGGTGGCACCGGTAGCGCACTGGAGGTCGTTGCCGACGGGCGCGGGGCCACGGCCGGTTTCGAAGGTGTGACCCTCAATGCCGCAAGCCTCAATGCATTGAACGCCTCGCGCCAAGTGATCGGCGGCCAGTTTTCAATTCTTTATGGCCAAGGGGGTAACTACGTCACGCCACAAAGGGTCTCCCGCAGTGTGACTTTGCGTGAAGGCGCGACTCTGGCGGCACCGGAGGTTTTTCTGCTGACCGACGGGGGCGAGCTGTTGGTGGAACAAGGCGCCGCCATCAACACCCTCGGGCAAGGCAAGGCGGCGTACGATGCCCGTGATGGCTTTATCTATAACCTCAATGTGAGGAACCAGAATTACAATTTGCTGGCGGCTTCCAACGGCTTGCTCAACGTGCTGGCTCCGCAATCGGGCTCCATGGGTTCGGTCAGTATCGGCGGTTGCAGCCTGACACCGTGCACAGGCGTGACGAAGATTCACTCTGAAGGCAGTATCGTCGCCGCCTCGGGCAGCAGCCTGGAACTGGACGACCAAGTGCGCTATGGCACCCGTCACCTGACGCTGGCCCTGAGCAACATCAACGTTGGCACCGCCCAGGCCCTGAGCGCTGCGGCAACGCACCAGGTCTTGCCGGCGGGGCTGACCCTGAGCCAGACCGTGCTCGATCGCCTGTTGCGCGGGGACACCGAGTACGGTGCTCCGGCCCTGGAAACCCTCGAACTGTCGGCCAGTCAGGCGCTGAATTTTTACGGTACCGTCAGTCTCGACACCTATGACCCGACAACAGGCAAGTCGCGCCTGAATAATCTGATGCTCAGCACCCCTGCCATCTATGGTGCCGGTAGCGCCAATGATGTGGCGACCATTCGCACCACCAACCTGATCTGGAACGGCGCTGTCGGCGCGCCGGGTTCGGTGATTGCCGGTGGGGCCGGTACCGGTGCCGGTCGCCTGGACATCCAGGCCCAGCGCATCGAATTCGGCTACGGTGACTTCGCCCAGCCCAGCTCGGTCAGCACCCTGGACCGCCTGGCCCTGGGATTCGCCAACGTCAACCTCAGCGCCAGCGAACGCCTGACCGCCAATCACAAGGGCAGCCTGGCGGTGTATCAAAGCCAGGGCGCCTATGACGCAAAAACAGGCTACGTCTACAGCGGCGGCAACCTGAATATCCTCACGCCGTTGCTCACGGGTGAAGCCGGATCGGTCAACCGCATTACTGCAGGCGGCGTGGTCAATGTAACGGGCACAACCGCTAAGCCTGGCGCTGTCTCCGGGCTAGGGGGCGAGCTGTCCCTCAAGGGCGCGAGCCTCAACCTCGCCAGCGCAGTGGTGCTGCCCAGCGGCAAGCTCACCCTCAGCGCGACGGATGACCTGACCCTGACGGATGCGGCGCAGATCGACCTGGCTGGGCGCGCAGTCACCTTCAACGATGTGACGCGTTACAGCGCCGGTGGTGAGGTGATCCTGCAAAGCCGCAACGGCAACATCCGCCAGGCGGATGGTTCAAGCATCGACCTCTCGGCCCGTAACAACCAGGCTGGCCGGCTCAGTGCCGTGGCCCTGGACGAGGCCGCCGGGATCGTTGATTTGCAGGGTCGGATTCTCGGCAGCAGCACGGGCGAATATGACGCCGGCGGCACCGCCATGCCGTACCTGGCCGGCGGTGTGGAAGTCCAGGCTCAGCGCCTGGGCGGCAACGGCAGCCTCAGCGAGCAGTTCGCGGCCTTGAACCAACGATTGGATGACGGACAGGTGTTCGGTTCCCGTGGCTTCCAGCTCAAACAGGGCGACCTGGTGATCGGCAACGAACTCAAGGCCTCGACCATCAGCGTGTCGGTCGACAATGGAAACCTGTTGGTCAATGGCAAGGTAGACGCCAGCGGCGAACGGGTCGGCAGCATCCGGCTCGCCGCCGGGCGGTCCCTGACCCTGGGCAGCAGCGCGGTGCTCGATGCCCACGGCAATCGCCTGCGTGTAGACAGCTACGGCAAGATCATCGACTCACCGAACCGCGCCATGGTCGACCTCACCTCCCGGGGCGGCGTGCTGACATTGGCCGACGGCGCGCGCATCGATTTGCGCCATGGCACCGCGGCGCCTGCGGGGCAGCATGATGGCCGCGCTCGCGGCACCCTGGAACTCAATGCCCGGCGCGCCGGCCCGGATGCCACCCACGGTGACATCGCCATCGACGCCAGCGGCAACCTGGATATCCAGGGCGCGCGGTCCATCGCCGTCAATGGTATGTGGCAATACAACGACGCAGCTTTTGGCAGCGATCCGGCGGCCAGTGGCCGTCCTTATCAGGTCATCGACCAGGCCTACCTGGATGGCAAGCATCAGGACAGCCTCGCCTTCATCAACGCGGCGCTGGCCAACAGCGATTTGATGCAACGTAGACTCGCCGGCCTGAACAACGCCCGTTACGCCGATGCGTTCCACCTGCGGCCCGGCGTCGAGATCGTCAGTGCGACGGCCGACGGTGACCTGGTGGTGCAGGGCGACCTGGACCTGTCCGGTTATCGCTACGCCAGTGTCAACCCGCACACTCGGCAAACCGCCGTGTACGGCTCCGGTGAGGCCGGCGCGCTGACCCTGCGCGCCGGGGGCGACCTGAGCATCTACGGCAGCATCAACGACGGATTCGCTCCGCCGCCCGCCACTCAGGATGACAAAGGCTGGGTGTTGCTGCCCGGCATCGATTTCACCGGTGGCGACATCGTCGTCCCCGGTGCCGGCGTGACCCTGGCCGACGGTACGGCGTTCCCTGCGGGAGCCACGCTCAACTACGACTTACCCATCAAAAACGTGACCCTGGCGGCCGGCACCCGGTTGCCAGTGGCGGCGATCCTGGAACAACCCTTGGAACTGCCGGCCGGCACGGTATTGGCGGCTGCGGTGCACGACGCCTCCGGCAACCTGCTGTTTGCCGCCGGCACTTTGCTGAGCCGGGCCCAGACCCTCGAAGCCGGCTCGCAGTTGGGCGCTGGCAGCGTGTTGAGCGGCGCCACCGCTTTGCTCGGCTTCACCTGGCCCAAGGGCGTGGCGCTGCCCAACGTGGCCGACGCGGGCAATGTCCAGAGCAATATTCTCAAGCTGGACGGCAGCCTGGCGCTGAACCGTGGTTCGCTGATCCCCTCGGGCACCGATGTGAAGTTGCCGGATGGCGTCGAGTCGATCCAGCTACGTCCGGAAATCGCCGGCAGCAATGGCCGCATATGGGCTATCGCCCCGATGCTCGCCGAGGGTTCGCAATCCTGGTCGCTGCGGCTGGTGGCCGGGGCCGATACGACGGCGGCGGACAGCAGGATCGTCCAGCCCGATCCGGTACAAGGCGACTTGCGTCTTGCCGATAGTCACTACGGCATGTTTGGCAAATCCGTGCCGGCCAAGGGCACCTATCAGTGGACTCAACTAGGGGTCGATGAGCTGGCGGGCGCGGGGTTCACGGTAGAGCTTGGCCAAACCGTTGACCTGGACATCGTGAGCAATTTTGGCTACGACTCGGTTGACGCCTTCTGTGCGGATTTCGCCGGTATTTGCGCGCTTCAAGCTTCTTACAGATGGACCAAGGCCGCGGAGGAGGAATTGGCAGGTTCCGGCTTTGAGGTCAAGGCCGGCGAGCTGATCAGCCAGGCCGCTGCGCAGTTTTTCCAGTTTGATTCGGTCCAGTCACTCTGCGACGCGGCGCCGAGTGTCTGTGCCCCCGCAGATGTGGAGTATCAAGCGGTTGCCGGCAGTGTCCGTCCGAGCGTCATCCGCACCGGCACCGGCGACCTGGAACTGCTCAGCGGTGGCAGCCTGCGCATGGATTCGTTGTTCGGCATCTACACCGCCGGCACCTCGTCGGCACCGACGTTCCCAGGCGATCCCTACAACCAGCCCAAGGCCCTGGGCGCCAACGGCAAGGTGCTCACCGACGAGGATGGCAGTAACGAAAAGCTGGTCGATGGCGGCGCTGAAAGTCTCTATCGCGCCTGGTATCCGGACGCGGGCGGTAACCTGTTGCTTAAGGTCGGCGGTGACCTCAGTGGCAACCTGACGGCGCCTGTCAACTCTAACGGGCGACCGAACCCTACCGACATGGGCCAGGATTCGGCCAATGTGGGCAATTGGCTCTGGCGCCAGGGCAATGGTGATTCCGCGAGCAGCCAGCCGACCGCCTGGTGGATCAACTTTGGTAGTCATACCGCGTCGACGGTGTCGGGTGGCGCTGATCAAATGGCCGCTTTCACCGGGTTCGGGACTTTGGGTGGCGGTGATCTGGATGTACAGGTGAAGGGTGACGCGGGGGTGTTGAACCGGCTCGCCGGTAACGACTTCAACTCAAACATCAACCCTCGTAGCCAGGGGCTGCTGTTGGCGGTGGGCAGCACCGGACGTGTGGGCTCTGATGGCAGCCTGCAATTGACCGGCGGTGGCGATCTCAACCTGCGTGTGGGTGGTGTTTTGAATCCCGAGAGCTCGTTCACCATGGGGCATCTCAACGGCGCGATCATCAATTTGCGAGGACACGCCCAAATCGATGGTGGTGCCATTGGTCGTATCGACCTGCTCTACGGCAACAGTGCCCCAGTGCAATCCCCTGGAGAAACACGGGCCTACGACTCCTTCAAGTCCACACGAGGATCTGCAACCGGTGGACTGACCCTCATGCCTGGTGATGCTACCTTCGATCTGCGTACGTTGGGCGACTTGGTCGTGATGGACGTTGCCGACCCAGGCCGGGCGCCGATGATGAGCGTGTCGCCCTTCAAAAATGGTGCGACTAACGGCTCGGGCGTGAGCTGGTTTTCGTTGTGGACGGCTAATACTGCGATTGATCTCTGGTCATCGGGGGGCAATCTGACGCCGCTGATGTCTGGGGGCGAGACGGACTTGGCGGTAGTCTACCCATCGATTCTGCGGGCCGTTGCGGCCAGTGGTAGTCTTTACTACGGTCAGGCCAAGGTCGCAGGCTCCGGTAACTCCAGTAACGGCTATCGCTCAGCCTTGCTGCTTGCCCCCGGCATCAACAGCGAGTTGCAGTTCCTCGCTGGTGACTCCATCTATGGCGGTGACCTGACGGTCAGTCGCTCTGGTGCCTCGTCCACGGCCATGGCCACACCATTTCGGCCGGCCTTCATGGGGCTTGTCGGTAACACTGTGGTGGTCAGTAATCTCTCCGCCGATGCCAATCGTGTCTCTTTAGGCGCAAATACATTGCCGTTGTTTGCTTTTGACAGCAGCAGCGCGTCCGACGAATGGGCGAGCAACACCGATCCTGCCCGTTTCTATGCGCTCAAGGGCGACTTGCTGGCCGTCAATAGCGGGCGGACGATGACGTTCACCACCCCGAATGACAGCCGATTCGGCCAGACTTATTACGAAGGAACCGGGTCGGTGTGGATGATGGCCGGGCGGGACATCGTCAGCAGCGGAACACCGCTGAGTGGCGGCCAGGGTGGTGAGTTTGTCACGGGGCAGTACACCAGCGCCGGCAACCTCTTCATCCACAACAACCCCACCGACATCTCCATCGTGTCAGCCGGGCGCGACATCCTCTACAGCAACTTCAACGTCGCCGGTCCCGGCCTGCTGGAAATCACCGCCGGGCGCAATATCCTGATGGACGACAAGGTCAGCATCACCAGCCTCGGCGCCGTGGTGCCGGGAGATTCGCGCCCTGGCGCGAGCCTGGTGCTGCAAGCTGGCGTGGGCCTCAACGGCGCGGATTACGAGCGCTTCGTCAAGGCCTACCTGGACCCGGCGAACCAGGCCCTGGCCGGTGTGCCGCTGGCGAACCAGGACGGCAAGGTCGCCAAGACCTATGAAACCGAATTGGTGGATTGGCTGGAGAAGCGCTTCGGTTTCAGCGGCGACACCGAGCAGGCCCGCAGCTACTTCGCGGCACTGCCGGCCGAGCAGCAGCGGGTGTTTGCCCGCGACGTGTACTTCGCCGAGCTCAAGGCCGGCGGGCGTGAGTACAACGAAGTCGGTGGTGTGCGCCAGGGCAGTTACCTGCGCGGGCGCGAGGCTATCGACTTGTTGTTCCCGACCAAGGACGTGGCGGGCAATCCGATCACCTACAAGGGCGACATCACGATGTTCGGCGGGGCGGGGGTGCACACCGATTTCGGCGGCAGTATCCAGATGCTGACCCCGGGCGGCGGCCAGACTTTCGGCATCGAGGGCAACGCGCCGCCGTCCACCGCAGGCGTCATCACCCAGGGTGAGGGCGATATCCAGTTGTATGCGCAGAACAGCATTCTGCTGGGGCAGAGCCGGATCATGACCACCTTTGGCGGCTCGATCCTTGGCTGGTCGGCCAAGGGCGATATCAACGCCGGTCGCGGTTCGAAGACCACCGTGGTGTATACGCCGCCCAAGCGCCTGTACGACACCTGGGGTAACGTGACGCTGTCGCCGGCGGTGCCGAGTACCGGTGCTGGTATTGCCACGCTCAACCCGATTGCCGAAGTGGCGCCGGGGGATATCGACCTGATTGCGCCGCTGGGCACCATCGATGCGGGCGAGGCGGGAATCCGGGTGTCGGGTAACGTCAACATCGCGGCGTTGACCGTGGTGAACGCGGCCAACATCCAGACCCAGGGCAAATCCACCGGCGTGCCGCTGGCGGCCTCGGTGAACACCGGGGCCATCACCTCGGCCAGTTCGGCGGCGTCTTCGGCGACGCAGGCGGCTGAAGACGTGGCCCGTCAGCAGCAGAATGCGGCGCGGCAGAACCAGGCGTCGGTGTTTACCGTCCAGGTGGTGAGTTTTGGCTCCGAGCAACTGGCCCCGTCCCGCGACGGCGCCAGCCGCGAAGCGCCTCGGGCCTACGACCCGGCCAGCCCGGTGCAGGTCCTGGGTGCGGGGCCTTTGGACGAACAGAACCGCCAGCGGCTGACTGAGGAAGAGCGGGGGCGGTTGAGTTTGTAAGGAGGTCAGTGTGCAGGGAGGTTGGCTGTGCCGGCGTCATCGCGAGCAAGCTCGCTCCCACAGGTGATCTTGGGTGTTCATGAGTCTTGTGTTCACCACGGGCCCACTATTGTGGGAGTGGGCTTGCTCGCGATAGCGGTGGGAAGTGGGTTACAGCCACCGCGGGGTGGTGAAGAACGAGGCCATTTCCGAGCGGGCCAGGGCGGCACCGAAGTAGGGGCCTTGGACATGGTCGCAGGCCACGTTGCGCAGTTGGCTGAATTGCCGGGCGTTTTCGATGCCTTCGGCGGTGACCATGAGCCCTACGCTGCGGCTCAATCGGATCATCGCCAGGACGCCCTCCTTGTCATCCTCCAGGCCCAGCTGCGTCAGGATGTTGCGATCGAAGCGGATGCCATCGAACGGCTGGTCCAGTACCTCGCGCAGGGAGGCGATGCTGGTGCCGAATTTGTCGATGTTGATCCGCACGCCGAGGTCCTTGAGCGCATGGAGGGTGCTGGCGACGGTCTTGTGGTCGGCCAGCAGAACCCCTTCGGCCACTTCCAGGGTCAGCCGGTGAGGCGCCAGGCCGCTTGCTTGGAGGGCCTCTTGTACCTGGTCGAGCAGGAAGCTGCTGTTGAACCAGCGGGGTGAAACCGCGATGGAGACGTTGACGGCGCTCGGCCAGGTGGCGGCCTCTTCACAGACGTTGATCAGCATCCAGGTACCCAGCTCTTCCAGTTGGCCCGAGGTTTCGGCCACCGGTATGAAGTCGGCCCCACCCAGTTCACCTTTCTCGGGGTGGTGCCAGAAGGTCTGGGCTTCGAAACCGTGCAATTGCTCGGCGCTCACGTCGAAGCGAGGCAAGTAGCGCAGTTCCAGTTGATCCCGTTGCATGGCGTCGCGCAGTTGCTGTTCGTATTGCCGCCGGTCGCGGGCCAGGTTGCCCATGGCTTCCACATACACGCGCCAGGTGTTGCGGCCGGCGGCCTTGGCCGCATACAAGGCGATGTCGGCGTGGCGCAACAGTTCATCGGCACGTTCGTCTCCGGGTTGCGACCAGGCAACGCCGATGCTGACCCCCAGGTACAGGGTATTGCCGTCCAGGTGCATGGGTCGTTGCATGCAATCGATCAGCCGTTCACAGAGTTGATCGAGATCGTCGGCATCGCCCGGGTCGGGCATGACAATGACAAACTCATCACCGCCCAGACGTGCCACCAGATCAGTTCCGCGCACGTTTTGCTGGAGGATATGCGCCACCTCCTTGAGCACTTTATCGCCCACGGCATGCCCCAGGGAGTCGTTGACCGGCTTGAATCGGTCCATGTCCAGGTTCAGCAGCACCAGGGGCGGACGATCGGCTCGGTCCAGGTGCTCGCGCAGGCAATCGAACAAGCGGTTGCGGTTGGCCAGCCCGGTCAGTGGATCATGCAGGGACAGGTGCTTGATCTGGGCCAGAGCCCGCAATTCGTCGGTGATATCGGTGGCGGTGCCGCGAAAACCCAGGGTGCCCGCTTCGATGGCCCGCACCGAGAGTTTGCAGGTACGGATGCGCTGGTTGCGCGCGGTGTACTCGCACAGCAGCGGCGCCGAGGAGTCGCTGTTGGCACCGCCGAGCAGCCATTGGGCAATCGAGATCGAGCCGCCATGGGGGTGAAGCAGACGGTGCAGGGGTTTGCCCAGCCACTGCGTGGGACTGAAGCCGGTCACTTGTTCGAAGCGTTCCGACAGATAGGTCAGGGTCCCGGTCGAATCGACCTCCCACAACCAATCGGATGAAACTTCGGCAATGTCGCGGAAACGTTCTTCACTGCGTTCCAGCGCCTTGCGATGGGCCAGCAGGCTGGCGTACTGGCGTTCCTGGGCGCGGAGCATGGCCAAGGCATGGCGCAGAACGGCCAGGGCCAGAATCCCCAGCACGAATAACGCCACGGCCAGCAACGGCAGGAGGATTTTGCGCAGATCCTGGCCCGGGGTCTGCGGCCGCCAGGCCAAGGCTTCCAGGGTCAGGTTGTCGAGCAGCAGCTGGGCGGTATCGGCGGGGCCCGGTGTCCTGGCGATATGGGCATCGGGCAGGGCGAAGTCCCGCGCCAGGTTTTCCAGGGCGCCGGGATCAAGGACCTTGACGAAAAGCATCAGGCTGGGCGGGCCGGGGATTTCGGGCACGCTGCTGTCCGTGCCGATGGTGATGGCGGACGCGGCGACAAACGCAGGGGCGTCCTCGTGATGGAGCATCTCGACGACCACTTCGTCGTGATTTTGCGCAGCGGCGGCTTTTTTCAACAGCGCTCGCAAGTCGCCGGTCAGCCAGGTGTCGGCATTGACCTCACTCATCTGGCCGTCGATCACCGAATAGACGGTCTGGCCGGTCGGCGAAATGACAAACACGGCCTGGTAGCCATAGAGCGAATACACGCTGCTGCCGACGTTTTCCTGGTCGTAGGCCCATTCCTTGTCGACGCTGACATGCAGGTGCCGGTAGGCATCGCTCCACTTGGAATAATCGCTCAGGTCCCGTCCGATACCTTTGCGGATCCCCTCGACGGCCTGCTGGGCGAAAAACAGGCTCTGTTCACGGGCGCGGCGGTCCTGGACGCCGGTGATGTTGAGCAGCACGGCGATCGCCAGTGCGGACATGACAAACAGCAGGAGCATGATGGCCGGAAAAGTGCGACGGGTGAAACTTCGGGTTGGCGAACCCGGGGAAAGGACAGTTGAGTCATTGCCAGCAATTTCAATCATAAAAATAAGTCATCAGCCAAAAAGCGATTTCACCCGCACCTGTCTTATATCGGCTGGTGAGCTGATTTACTTAGTCGTGATCACACAGGAACCGGCGGATATGGGGGCTTGCGTCAGGTGCGAGCCTTGAAGCGCAGCGTCCATTCGAGGGCGAAGCCCCGCTGGCGCAGGTAACTGACCCCGGCGGCGGCCAGCAGGGTCATGAATGCGGCCAGCGCCGCCAGGGCCATGTCTTTTTGTGAGTCCCATGGGTCCTGTTGGGCGCCGACAAAGGCCTTGGCGGTATCGCCCCCGATGTAGGCGCCGCCCAGCCATTCGATGATTTCGTAAATCGCCGACGACGCAAGAATCAGGCTCCAGGCCAGGAAGTACCCCCTGAACCCCGTTGCTGGCGTAACCCGTAGCAAGGCCTCGCGCAGCGGATAGGCCAGCAGCAGGCCGTAGCTGAAATGCACCAGCCGGTCGAACTGGTTGCGCTGGAACCCCATGAATTGATCAAGCGACTGGCCTCCCGTCAGGGTCTGCCACCACTGGTTGTAAGGCACCTTGGCATAGGTGTAATGGGCGCCGATTTCATGGATGCAAAGGAAGACGAACAACAGCGTGGCGGACAGTCGGGAAAAGCTGAATCGCCGATGAACGGTCACCAGGACCACCAATAAGGCTATGACCAGCAGGTTCTCCGCCAACCAGTCGCTGCGTTTTATCGGCGCAATGGCCAGCCACCCCCACACCACGCAGAACGCCAGGAGCAGGGACCGTTCATAGCGACGATGCAGCTCAACTGTTGGCATCGCGTCGTGCCTCACTCTTTATCCGTGCGCTGGCCCGGCAGCAGGGCGCCCAAGACCTGCTTGGCGGTCTCCACCACGATGCCTCGCTCGTTCGGGTCGCCCTGGAGCAGGGTCGAGGCAAACTTTTTCGCCTGTTCCAGCTTGATGTGCGGCGGCAGCGGTGGCACATCGGGGTCGGTGCGAAACTCGATCAGCACCGGACGACCCGCCGCCAGCGCGGTTTCCCAGGCCGTGGCCACGTCGTCCTCGTGCAGCACCAGGATGCCCTTCAAGCCAATGGATTCGGCAAACAGGTGATAGGGCACGTCGGGGATGTCCTGGGAGGCGGCGAATTTCGGATCGCCCTCCATGACCCGCTGTTCCCAGGTGACCTGGTTCAAATCCCGATTATTGAACACCGCGCAGATCCAGGTGCCATTGGCCCAGGTACGCCAGTATTTGGCGACGGTGATCAGCTCGGCCATGTTGTTCATCTGCATGGCACCATCGCCCACCAGGGCGATCACCGGCCGCTCCGGATGACAGAACTTCGCCGCGATGGCGTAGGGCACGGCCGCGCCCATTGACGCCAGGCCACCGGACAGCGAACACATCATGCCGCGCCGGATCTTGAGGTCCCGGGCGTACCAGTTGGCGCAGGAGCCGGAATCGCAGGTGATGATGGCGCGCTCCGGCAGCCGGGGCGACAGTTCGAAGGTGACGCGCTGCGGATTGATCGGCTTGGCAGAGACCAGGGCGCGTTTTTCCAGGGTCCGCTCCCAGCGTTCGCGCCAATGCTCGATCTTCTTGCGCCAGGCGCGGTCGGGTTTTTCTTCGATCAGCGGCAGCAGGGCGCGCAGGGTGTCGACGCTGTCGCCGTGCAGGCTGATCTCCATGGGATAGCGCAGGCTTAGCATGTCCGCCTGAATGTCGATCTGTACGCCCCGGGCCTGGCCTTCAGGGGGCAGGAACTCGGCGTAGGGGAAGCCGGAACCGATCATCAGCAGGGTGTCGCAGCCGGCCATCAGGTTGTCGCTGGGCTCAGTGCCGAGCAGGCCGATGGTGCCCGTGACCCAGGGCAGATCATCCGGTACGGCGGCCTTGCCCAACAGCGCCTTGGCCACGCCGGCGCCGAGTTTCTCGGCAATGGCGATCACTTCGTCGGTGGCGTGCAGCGCTCCGGCACCGACCAGGATGGCGACTTTCTTGCCGGCATTGAGGACCTCGGCGGCCTTGCGCAGGTCCTCTTCGTAGGGGACGACGCTGGGCTTGCGGTAACCGACGCCGGAGTGAACCGTACCGTGCTTGTGGCGTGGCGCGGTGTATTCCATGTCCTGGAGATCGTTTGGCAGGATCAATGCCGTGACCCGGCGCTCGCCCACTGCCGTACGTACGGCGCGGTCCAGCAGGTGGCGCACCTGGGCGGGCACACTGGCTTGCTGCACGAATGCTCCGGCCACGTCCTTGAACAGGCTGACCAGGTCCAGTTCCTGCTGGTAATGCCCGCCCAGTGCGGCGCGCGCCTGCTGGCCGCTGATGGCGAGCACTGGCATGTGGTCCATCCGGGCGTCGTAGAGGCCGGTCACCAAGTGGGATGCACCAGGCCCGGAAGTGGCGATGCAGACGCCCAGCTCACCGGTGAACTTGGCGTGGGCGCAGGCCATGAATGCGGCCATTTCCTCGTGGCGGGCCTGGATGAAGCGGATTTTTCCCTGGGCGCGGTTCAAGGCGCCAAAGACGCCGTTGATGCCATCGCCCGGATAGCCATAGATACGGCGAACCCCCCATTCGTAAAGACGTTCCACCAGAAAATCACCGACGGTCATGCTCATGCCTGTCCCTCGTTTCAGGCTGCGGTCGCTTGGCGCGACGTACAGCGGTTGACGTTCATACAGGACTTGACCGGCGTATGCCGTCCAAGGTTTCGATTTTTTCAAGGGCGCGGACCTGTGGTCGGGGGCGGCTCCCGCAGGGGCTGTGTCAGCTTGCGAATGCCAGGCGCAACTCGGCGCACAAGCCGCCGCCGTCGCGGTTGCTCAGGGTCAGTGAGCCGCCCATGGCGATCGCCAATTGCTGGGCGATGGCCAAGCCCAGGCCGGTGCCGCCGGTTTCCCGGTTGCGTGAACTTTCCACCCGATAGAACGGCTTGAGCACTTCGGCCAGTTCCTGCTCGTTGATCCCGGGGCCGCGGTCCAGTACCTGAATCGCCAATTGCCCGTTGTCGGCGAGCTGCACATGGATCTGCGCCGAGCCACCGAACTTCAGGGCGTTGTCCACCAGATTGACCAGCACCCGCCGCAGGGCATGGGGACGGGTGTCGATGACGGCGGCGTTTTTCCCGGTCAATTGCACGTCCTTGCCCGTGTCCTGGTAGTCGAACGCCAGGCTGTCGAGGAACGCATCCAGGCTGATCCGGCAACTGGCTTCGGTGGCGCCGTGGATGCTGCGGGCATAGGCCACACCTTCACGCACCAGGTGCTCCATTTCGTTCAAGTCGCTCCACAGCTTGTCTTTCTCGATCCCCTCGTCCATGAATTCAGCGCGCAGCTTCATACGCGTGATGGGGGTCTGCAAGTCGTGGGAAATCGCCGCCAGCAACTGCATGCGCTCCTTGAGGTAGGCAGCGATGCGGTCCTGCATGGCGTTGAACGCTTTGGCGGCATGCACCACTTCGGTCGGGCCTTTCTCGTCCAGGCGCACGCTGTGGGCGTTAGGATCGAGGGTTTCCACCGCCTCGGCCAGTCGGGTCAATGGGCCGACGGCGAGGCGCACGGCCAGCCAGGTGCAGCCGATCAAAAGCGCCAACTGCCCCAGCAACACCATCGGCAGCCAGGGGGAGAGGGGCGTCATTGCCGGGCGTACGTCGATGGTCAGCGGATTTCCGTCCCCCAGGCGCAGGTGCGCCTGATAGTGCATTTTCGGTCCGGGAATCTGTTTGAAGGTCAGGCCGTAGGCCTGGCCGATGGCTTCCTGGATCGAACTGACCGAGATCGGCGCGTCGGCAAGGTCCATCGGTTGTCCGGGCTGGCCTTCGTCGAGCAGGTAGCCATAGTTGCGCCGGGCGAGTTTCGGCAGCCAGGCCGGGCGTTCGGCGGCAGGCAGACGGTCAAGAATGGCGACGGAGGTCGAGACGTCGGTTTCCAGGTTGCCGAGCATGGTCGACTTGGCGCTCTGGTAGCGCTCGTAATACTGGACGCCGAAGGACAGCCCCTGGGCCAGGATCAGGCCGACCAGGAAGATCAGCGACAGCCTCGAGGCCAGCGTACGCGGCCAGCGCAACGACAGGTTCATACCGAGGCCTCGAGGATCTCCACCGGCAGCGAGAACACGTAGCCTTCGCTGCGCACGGTCTTGATGTAGGCCGGCTCTCGCGCGTCGTCCAGCAGGCGCTGGCGCAGGCGACTCACCAGCAAATCGATGGAGCGATCGAACAGGTCGGCGTCCCGGCCCTGGGTGAGGTTAAGCAACTGGTCGCGGTTGAGCACCCGTTGCGGATGATCGAGGAAGACTCGCAACAAACGATATTCGGCGCCGCTCAAGGCAACCATGGTGCCGTCGGTGTCCAGCAGGTGGCGGGCGGTGGTGTCCAGGCGCCAGCGCCCGAACGCCAGCAGGCGACCGCTTTCGGTGACCACCAGGTTGGGCGGCAGCATGCGGGTGCGGCGCAGCACGGCATTGATGCGGGCCAGCAGCTCACGGGCGGCGAAGGGCTTGACCAAGTAATCGTCGGCGCCCATTTCCAGGCCGATGATGCGGTCGGTTTCGTCGTTGCGCGCGGTGAGCATCAGTACCGGCGTGGCCTTGTGCTTGCCGGCACGCAGCTCCCGGCACAGCACGAGGCCGTCGTCACCGGGCATCATGATGTCCAGCACGATCAGGTCCACCGGGGTCGTTTCCAGGAAGGCGCGCATTTGCCGGCCATCGGCAACGACAGTGGTGCGCAGACCGTTCTTTTTCAGGTAGTTGCCAACCAGCTCTCTGATCTCGCGATCGTCATCCACTATCAACACGTGATCGACATGATCCATGGTGTCCAGCTCCTCGGCGTTTCGTTGTGAGCAGTCTACAGGCACCGGCTGGCCTGGCTCGCGGCGGTTTGTATTGCAGTGTATCTGGCGCGCGACGGATACACAGCGATGCAAAAAGCCACCTGGCTCGATACAGGCGCGATACCTGCGCGGCATTCAATGGCGTCCATCGAGGCAACACAACAGGCCTCGGCAGGTAAACCCATTGAATCGAGGAATCGCCATGAACAGCAAAGCCATCTACGCCGCCTGCCTATTCGCTGCACTGAACATTTGCACACTGTCGGCCCGGGCCGAAAGCAACGTGCAGGCGCAAACCTACGCCTACGGCACCCACCTGGACATCCAGAAAGTGCTGTCCCTCAGCGAAGACACCGAGCCGACCTGCGGCGTGGTCAACGCCCACATGACCTACCTGGATTCGGCAGGCCACAAGCAGGCGTTGGACTACCGCAAGTTTTCCGACAACTGCAGCAACCAGAACTGACCTGCTTTTGTGGCGAGGGAGCTTGCTCCCGCTGGGGCGCGAAGCGGCCCCTTTATTTTCCTGACGTACCCAGTTGTCAGGTCGATTTCGGGGGCTGCTGCGCAGCCCAGCGGGAGCAAGCTCCCTCGCCACAGGGTCTATGTCAGCTTATTATTTTGAGGTGTTGCCATGCTTCTGATCGCTTTTCTCGGCGGGATCCTGACGATCCTCAGCCCCTGCATTCTTCCGGTGGTGCCGTTTCTGTTTGCCCGGGCCGATCGCTCCCGTGGCTCGGTGCTGCTGACCCTTGGCGGCATGGTGCTGACGTTTGCCCTGGTCTCCAGCCTGGCGGTGGTCAGCAGCGAGTGGGTGCTGCGTGCCAGCAGCGTTGGCCGGCAAGTCGCCTTGGTGGTGATGGTGGTGTTTGCCTTGTCGCTGATCTTCAGTCGGGTCGGCACCTGGCTGGCGCGACCGCTGGTCAGCCTGGGCAATCGCCTGGACGCCGGCGCCGGGCGGATGGCCGGGCCTGTGGCTTCAGTGCTGATCGGGGTCGCCACCGGGTTGCTCTGGGCACCGTGCGCCGGACCGATCCTCGGGGTGATCCTGACCGGGGCCATGCTGCAAGGCGCCAGCGCACAAACCAGTCTGCTGCTGCTCGCCTACGGCCTGGGCAGTGCCTTGTCCCTGGGGACGCTGATCCTGGCCGGGCGCGGGCTGGTCGGACGCCTGAAACTCTCGCTGCCGATCACCACCTGGCTGCGCCGGGGAACGGGAGCGGTGGTGTTGCTGGCGGCCGTGGCGATTGGCACCGGGGCGGATGACCGATTGTTGGCGGCGACTTCCTCCCAACAATCGGTCACCTTGGAAAAAAGCCTGCTGGAAAACGTGCCCAAGGCCATCGACTATGTGGTGAGCAAGGCTGGCGCAAGTTCCATGCCGGCCCTCGAATCCCAGGGCACCATGCCTGCGCTGGACGGCGCGGTGCAATGGCTGAACTCACCCCCGCTGAGCAGCGAATCACTCAAGGGCAAGGTGGTGCTGGTGGACTTCTGGACCTACGACTGCATCAACTGCCAGCACACCTTGCCCTATGTGAACGGTTGGGCGAAGAAGTATGAAAAGGACGGGCTGGTGGTGATCGGTGTCCACACCCCGGAATACGGCTACGAGAAGATCATCGACAACGTCCGTGAGCAGGTACGCAAACTGGACATCCACTACCCGGTGGCGATCGACAATCAGTATGCGATCTGGCGCGCCTTCAACAATCAGTATTGGCCGGCCCATTACTTCATCGATGCCAAGGGGCAGGTGCGCTACAGCCATTTTGGCGAAGGGCGCTACGGCGAGCAGGAGCAGGTGATCCAGCAGTTGTTGCAGGAGGCCAAGGCAGGCCAGTGATACCTGTGGCGAGGGAGCTTGCTCCCGCTGGGGCGCGAAGCGGCCCCTTTATTTTCCTGACGCACCCAGTTGTCAGGTCGATTTCGGGGGGCTGCTGCGCAGCCCAGCGGGAGCAAGCGCCCTCGCCACAAAAGCTCACATAGCCACATGTCGGTGCAGCGGTGCTGGCCCCTTGCTCATTTGTATAGGATCAAACTTCTTTTCTTTCAGAAAGTTGGGCGACAAACCTATGCGTATTTCTATGTGGGTCGTGGCGACGTTTCTCCTGGCCGCCGTTTCGCTTGAGGTCCAGGCCAGGGCGCTGACGCAAAACCAGCAGTCGGTGTGCCGCTGGGGTTCGGACATCGCGGCAGGGGCGCAGGCGTCGAAGCTTTCCGGCGTCAGCCTGTACGGCGCGCGCAAGAAGCTGCAAGTACGCAAGTTTCCCCGGCCCTGGATGCGCATGACCGCCCTGGGCATTACCGAGCAGACCTACAACAGCGCCTCGCGTCTCAAGCCGGCCGCAGTCAAGCAGACCTACTACGAACAATGTGTCCGTCATGAACTGGCGCGACGATAGGCCCTCAGGCCGGGCTGCGGCCTGGCATTTCGATGCCATGCAGGTTTACCCGTCGATACAGGGTCGCCCGGGAAATGCCCAGGGCCCGGGCAGCAGCGGTGGGTTTCCAGCGGTGGCGCACCAAGGCATCGAGCAGTGCCTGGCGTTCCGGGCTGGCGCTCGGCTCCGGCCCGTGATCGGCGGCGTCCGTGTGGTGCATTGACTCGGGCAGGTGGCTGAGTTGGACCACGCTGGCTTCGCACACCGCGCACGCATAGCGCAGCACATGGCGCAACTGGCGCACATTGCCCGGCCAGTGATAACCGAGCAGGCATTCCAGCGCCGCGCCGCTCAGTTGCACTGTTGCCCCGCAGAGCGCCGACTCCTCGGCGAGAATTCGATTGATCAACGCCAGCCGGTCGCTGCGTTCGCGCAACGGTGGTAGCTGGAAACGCGCACCACCGAGGCGGAAATACAAATCCTCACGAAATTCGCCAGCGGCCACCAGGGTCTCCAGGTCGCGGTGAGTGGCGCAGATCACCTGGATGTCCACGGCCTTGCGGCGGGAGGCGCCCAGTGGCGCCACTTCACCCTCGGCCAATACGCGTAGCAGGCGGGTCTGCAAGGCCAGGGGCATGTCACCGATCTCATCGAGGAACAAGGTGCCGCCATCGGCCTGTTGCAGCAGGCCCTGCATGCCTTTGGCCGAGGCGCCGGTGAAGGCGCCGGCGACGTAGCCGAACAATTCGCTTTCGATCAGGCTTTCGGGAATAGCGGCGCAATTCAACG
The DNA here is from genome assembly GCF_900100135.1 of Pseudomonas sp. NFACC05-1. NCBI lineage: Bacteria > Pseudomonadati > Pseudomonadota > Gammaproteobacteria > Pseudomonadales > Pseudomonadaceae > Pseudomonas > Pseudomonas sp. NFACC05-1. Next base: position 44,386 of record NZ_FMTR01000016.1, read on the forward strand.
CCACGAAAGGGCGATCACGGCGCTGGCTGGCCTGGTGCAACTGCCGGGCGAATACTTCCTTGCCGGAACCGGTTTCGCCCTGGATCAGCACCGGCAGGTTGCGATCCTTGACCCGCACCGCCAGGCGCAGGCTGTCGGCCAGGCGTGGATCGATTTCCAACGGGGTCATCGCCACCCGCGAACGTGAACTGGCCCGCTGGCGTGGCGCGCTCAAGCGCCCGTGCATGGTGTGATCGAGCGAGCAGAGGCTTTCGTCCCGGGCACGGTGCAGCAACTGCTGGTCGAACACCTGGCCGATGTGTTGCGGCAACTGCCCGTAATGCTGCAGCAGGTATTGGCGGGCGGCCGGGTTCAGGGCTTGCAGGCAACCGTCGTCGTCCCAGGCGAACAGGAAGTCCGGCTGGCTGTCGACGTAGCCGGCGTTGCGATGGGCCCGCAGCACCCAGTAACCCTGGGCGCTGCTCATGAAAAACGCCTGTTCGATCTCCCGGGCGCTCTGCACCACCATTTGCCGGATCAGGTGCTGCGAGCGCCGATCATCCGGCGAGCGCACCGCCGAGACGTCCAGCACCCCGAGCAATTCTCCCTGGGGGTCGAAGACCGGTGCGGCGGAGCAGGTCAGGCCAATGAACGCCGCCCGGAAATGGTCGCGCTTGTGCACCGTCACCGGGGCCTTGGCCGTGAGCACTGCCGCCACGCCGCAGGTGCCTTCCTCGCCCTCCGACCAACAGGTGCCCAGGTACAGCCCGGCCTTGCGGCAGTCATTGCGAATCGTGGTTTCCACCCGATAGTCGATGGTCTGGCCCTGGGCATCGGTCAACAGCACGCAGTAGTCGGCATCGCGGACCCGGCCATGGAGGCGGGCCACTTCTTCGCTGGCGATATTGAGGAACAGCTCGGAGCGCTCGCGGCATTGCTTGAGCACGTCCTGGGAGAGGATGCGCGGACCCTGCAGCGAACCGGGGTCCAGGTGATGTTGCTCCAGGGAGCGACGCCAGGAGTCGAGGATCAGGTCCGGGACCGGCAGTTGTGGCAATTGGTTCGCGTTTTTCACCACGCGGCTGACGCAATCCACGTGCGCCCGGGAATGAGCGGAAAGCATAGAGGCCTCCGATTCAGCTTCTTATCGTTGTCCGCACATTAAGCGCCGTTCGCCGGGTCCAGACAAGCTCGACGGGTTCTTCGGGTGGTGTGAGACGCCACGTCTCAGGGTCTCGCCGCAACCTCGTGCAGCCTGACATGGAGCGTCTCACCGGGGCTCGGTTCGCGTCATCGAAAATCCCATGAAGGGCCGCTCTGGCCCGGGCTTTGAGCAGGTTTTTTTCACAACTGGCACCGCCCTTGCTCTACCCCTGGAGCCCGCTCGACGGGTCATCCAATAATAACAACGAGGTGTCTATGGTTTCCTGCCCAGGCCGTGTACCTGCTCTCTCCACGGTGGCGTCATGAGTCGCCGGCCATTGACCGTGGGCATCATCGCCAACCCCGCATCGGGCCGTGACGTGCGGCGCCTGACCGCCAATGCCGGGCTGTTTTCCAGCACTGACAAGGTCTCGGTGATCCAGCGCTTGCTGGCCGCTTTCGGCGCCACTGGCGTCGAACAGGTGTTGATGCCCACCGACATGATTGGCATGGCCGCCGCCGTGCTGAAGAACAGCCACAGCCGCCAGGCCCGCAGCAGCCACTGGCCGGCCCTGGAGTTCCTCGACCTGACCTTGCGCCAGACCGTCGAAGACACCCGTCGGGCCGCACGCCTGATGGCCGAGCGCGAGGTGGCGTTGATCGCCGTACTTGGCGGCGACGGCACCCACAAGGCGGTGGCCGCCGAAGTGGGGGACATCCCATTGCTGACCCTGTCCACCGGCACTAACAACGCCTTTCCCGAACTGCGCGAGGCCACCAGTGCCGGCCTGGCCGGAGGGTTGTACGCCAGTGGCCGAATCCCGGACTCGATCGGCTTGCGCCGCAACAAGCGCTTGTTGGTCTGTGATGCCGGACGTGGCTTGCGAGAAGTCGCCCTGGTGGACGTCGCCGTGTCGTCGCTGCGGTTTGTCGGCGCCCGGGCGATCAGTCGGGCACAGGACCTGGCCGAAGTCTTCGTGACCTTCGCCGAACCGCAATCCATTGGCCTGTCGGCGCTGTGCGGCTTGTGGTTTCCGGTTTCACGCCAGGCCCCGGGTGGCGCCTGGATGCGCCTGGACCCGCAATCCCCCGAAGCGCTGCTGGTGCCGCTCGCGCCGGGGCTGTTGCAGGGCTGTGGCGTGCTCGCCGCCGGCCCCCTGGAACCCGGTGTCGCCCATGGCCTGTCGCTCTCCAGCGGCACCCTGGCCTTGGACGGCGAGCGGGAAATCGAATTCAACGCGCAGGACCGGCCCACGGTCACCCTCGATGCCGGCGGGCCGCTGAGCATTGACGTCAATGCGGCGCTGGCCTACGCCGCGCAACACCGTTTGCTGGCCATCGGCCGCGAACACCCGCAACACCCTCTGAATCTTCAAGAAGACACCCCAGGAGAATAAAAATGTCGACACCGCTCACCCACGATCAACTGCTGCACGCCTACCAGGTGATGCGCACCATCCGCGCCTTCGAAGAGCGCCTGCACGTGGAGTTCGCTACCGGCGAAATTCCCGGTTTCGTCCACCTGTATGCCGGCGAAGAAGCCTCGGCCGCCGGCGTCATGGCCCACCTGGGTGATGACGATTGCATCGCGTCCAACCACCGTGGTCACGGCCATTGCATCGCCAAGGGCGTGGACGTCTACGGGATGATGGCCGAGATCTACGGCAAGAAAACCGGCGTCTGCCAAGGCAAGGGCGGCTCGATGCACATCGCCGATTTCGAGAAAGGCATGCTCGGCGCCAATGGCATTGTCGGAGCCGGCGCGCCCCTGGTGGTCGGCGCGGCTTTGGCGGCCCGGCTCAAGGGCACAGATAGCGTCGCCGTGGTGTTTTTCGGCGACGGTGGCTCCAACGAGGGCGCGGTGTTCGAAGCCATGAACATGGCCTCGGTGTGGAACCTGCCGTGCCTGTTCATCGCCGAAAACAATGGCTACGCCGAAGCCACCGCCTCCAATTGGTCAGTGGCCTGCGATCACATCGCCGATCGTGCGGCCGGGTTCGGCATGCCCGGAGTGACGGTGGATGGCTTTGACTTCTTTGCCGTGCATGAGGCCGCCGGGGCCGCCGTCGAACGCGCCCGTGCCGGGGAAGGGCCGTCGCTGATCGAGGTCAAGCTGACCCGCTACTACGGCCACTTCGAGGGCGACGCTCAAACCTATCGGGCGCCCGACGAGGTCAAGCATTTTCGCGAGAACCAGGACTGCCTGATGCAGTTCCGCGAGCGCACCACTCGGGCCGGCTTGCTCACCGTCGAGCAGTTGGACCAGATCGACAAGGAGGTGGACATGCTGATTGAAAACGCCGTGTACAAGGCCAAGTCCGATCCCAAGCCCTCCGCGGCGGACCTGCTGACCGACGTCTACGTCAGCTATCCCTGAACGCCCCCCTGAATAACAACAATAGAGAATCCCATCATGGCGAGAAAAATCAGTTATCAGCAGGCAATCAACGAGGCCCTGGCCCAGGAAATGCGCCGCGACTCCAGCGTCTTCATCATGGGTGAGGACGTGGCCGGTGGCGCCGGCGCACCCGGTGAAAACGACGCCTGGGGCGGCGTGCTCGGCGTTACCAAGGGGCTTTACGACCAGTTCCCCGGACGCGTGCTGGACACGCCGCTGTCGGAAATCGGTTACGTCGGCGCGGCGGTTGGGGCCGCCACCTGCGGCGTGCGCCCGGTGTGCGAACTGATGTTCGTCGACTTTGCCGGGTGCTGCCTGGACCAGATCCTCAACCAGGCGGCGAAGTTTCGCTACATGTTCGGCGGCAAGGCCTCCACGCCCCTGGTGATCCGCACCATGGTTGGCGCCGGCCTGCGCGCCGCCGCCCAGCATTCGCAGATGCTCACGTCCTTGTGGACGCACATTCCGGGACTGAAAGTAGTGTGCCCATCGTCGCCTTACGACGCCAAGGGCCTGCTGATCCAGGCGATCCGCGACAACGACCCGGTGATCTTCTGCGAGCACAAATTGCTCTACAGCATGCAGGGCGAGGTGCCGGAAGAGCTCTACACCATCCCCTTTGGCGAGGCCAATTTCCTGCGCGACGGCAAGGACGTGACCCTCGTGTCCTACGGGCGCACCGTCAACACCGCCATGGACGCGGCGCGGAGCCTGGCCGGGCGTGGCATCGACTGCGAAGTCATCGATCTACGCACCACCAGCCCGCTGGACGAGGACAGCATCCTCGAAAGTGTCGAGAAGACCGGGCGCCTGGTGGTGATCGATGAGGCCAACCCACGCTGTTCCATGGCCACCGATATTTCGGCGCTGGTGGCGCAGAAAGCCTTTGGCGCGCTCAAGGCGCCGATTGAAATGGTCACCGCGCCGCACACCCCGGTGCCGTTCTCCGATTCGCTGGAAGACCTGTACATCCCTGACGCGGCGAAGATCGAACAAGCCGTGCTCAACGTGATCGAGTGGAGCAAGCGCTGATGAGCCAGATTCATACCTTGACCATGCCCAAGTGGGGCCTGTCGATGACCGAGGGCCGGGTCGATGCCTGGCTCAAGGAGGAGGGCCAGGCCATCACCAAGGGCGATGAAGTGATGGACGTCGAGACCGACAAGATCTCCAGCAGTGTCGAAGCGCCGTTTTCCGGAGTCCTGCGCCGCCAGATCGCCCGGCAGGACGAAACCCTGGCGGTCGGCGCCTTGCTCGGCATCGTGGTCGACGGCGAAGCCAGCGATGCCGAGATCGACGCGGTCATCGAACAGTTCCAATCGACCTTTGTGCCCGGCGATGCGGCCGACGAAGACAGTGGGCCGAAACCGCAGAAAGTCGAATTGGATGGCCGCTTGATCCGCTATTTCGAGCGCGGCGAGGGCGGTACGCCGTTGTTGCTGGTGCATGGTTTCGGCGGCGACTTGAACAACTGGCTGTTCAACCATGAAGCACTGGCGGCCGGGCGCCGGGTCATTGCCCTGGACCTGCCGGGCCATGGTGAGTCCGGCAAGGTCTTGCAACGGGGCGATCTGGATGAGTTGAGCGGCGTGGTGCTGGCCTTGCTCGATCACCTGGACATCAACGCTGTGCACCTCGTCGGGCATTCCATGGGCGGCGCCGTGTCGCTGAACACGGCACGGCTGGCGCCCCGGCGAGTGCGTTCCCTGACCTTGATCGGCAGCGCCGGGCTGGGTTCGGAGATCAACGGCAGCTACCTGCAAGGTTTTGTCGAAGCGGCCAACCGCAACGCCCTCAAGCCGCAACTGGTGCAACTGTTTTCCAATGCCGAACTGGTCAACCGGCAAATGCTTGACGACATGCTCAAGTACAAGCGCCTGGAGGGTGTGGACGCCGCGTTGCAACAGCTGTCCTCGAGGTTATTCGCCGATGGCCGCCAGCAAACCGACCTGCGCGAAGTGGTACAGGCCGGCCAGGTGCCGACCCTGGTGGTCTGGGGCAGCGACGACGCCATCATTCCAGTGACCCACAGCGAAGGATTGAGCGCACAGGTCGAGGTGCTGCCCGGTCAGGGTCACATGGTGCAGATGGAAGCGGCCGAACAGGTCAACTCGTTGATCCTGGCATTCATTGAGCAGCACTGATCAAGCGGGCGGCGAGGTGATTCGTCGCCCCAACAAAACTTCTGGAGGCAACGTCATGAACGTTTCAATCAAGCCGACCCACAGCATGCGCGCCGCTGTCTGGCATGGCCGCAACGACATCCGCGTCGAAGACGTGCCACTGCCGGTTTCGCCGCCCGCCGGTTGGGTGCAGATCCGCGTGCAATGGTGCGGCATCTGCGGTTCCGACCTGCATGAATACGTGGCCGGGCCGGTGTTCATCCCGGTGGACGCGCCACACCCGCTGACCGGGATCAAGGGCCAGTGCATCCTTGGCCATGAGTTCTGCGGCGAGATCGTCGAACTGGGCGCCGGTGTCGAAGGCTTCAGTGTCGGTGAACCGGTGGCGGCGGACGCCTGCCAGCACTGCGGCACCTGCTATTACTGCACCCACGGCCTCTACAACATTTGCGAGAACCTGGCCTTCACCGGGCTGATGAACAACGGTGCGTTCGCGGAACTGGTCAACGTGCCAGCCAACCTGCTTTACAAACTGCCCGCCGATTTCCCGGCCGAGGCCGGCGCGCTGATCGAGCCGTTGGCGGTGGGCATGCATGCGGTGAAAAAAGCCGGGAGCCTGCTGGGCCAGAACGTCGTGGTGGTCGGCGCCGGGACCATCGGCCTGTGCACCATCATGTGCGCCAAGGCCGCCGGGGCGGCCCAGGTGATCGCCCTGGAAATGTCCGGTGCCCGCAAGGCCAAGGCCCTGGAAGTCGGGGCCAGTCATGTGATCGATCCGAACGAATGCGACGCCCTGGCCGAAGTCCGCCGCCTGACCGGTGGCCTGGGGGCCGATGTCAGTTTCGAGTGCATCGGCAACAAGCACACCGCCAAACTGGCCATCGACCTGATCCGCAAGGCCGGCAAATGTGTGTTGGTGGGCATTTTCGAGGAACCGAGCGAGTTCAACTTCTTTGAACTGGTCTCCACCGAGAAGCAAGTGCTTGGCGCGCTGGCTTACAACGGTGAATTCGCCGATGTGATTGCCTTCATCGCCGACGGACGCCTGGACATCTCGCCGCTGGTGACCGGGCGCATCCAGTTGGAGGAGATCGTCGGGCAGGGCTTCGAGGAACTGGTGAACAACAAGGAACACAACGTGAAGATCATCGTGTCTCCTGCACGGATCTGAGAGCGCCCGGGTGGGCGATTTGGCGATGGCCGGCAGCGGCCATCGCATTTTTTCAGGTATAAGCCAGCAGGCGGCCGCAGCAGATCACCGCGATCCATAGCGCCATCGACACCAGCGCCTGGATTCTGGCCAGGCCGGGTGCCTTGTGGCCGATATTCCATTGCTGGACGCCGCGGTAGGTTCCAACGTGGAACACCAGGGCGTTGAGGCCCGCCGTCGCGATCAGGCAGAGCTTGAGGACGAAGACGTCGTTGCCGGCAAAATCATGGGGGTGCGCGCTGAACATCATCAGCCCGGCAGGCACGATCAGCAGCAGGGCCGCAATGGCCCAGGTCAGCAGATGACGGGCCAGGGCGGTCACGGCGATGCCCTTGGATAGCCCCAGGATACGCAGGTCGAACATCACCACCGCGCCCACCAGCACCGAAAAGCCGATGATGTGCACGACTTCCACCAGCGGGTAGAGCCACAGCTCGCTGCGCATGGCCAGCGCCAGGGATGAATCCCCCAGTTGGTCCATCCAGCCTTGGGTCGCGCCAGCCTGGGAGGCCTGCATCAGCGCAACTCGGTGGTCTTGTCGTCGATGGTGATGCGTTCGGCGCGCAATTCGTCGGGTTTGTTGCGGTTTGCATAGCCGACCACGGTGGCCCGGTTACCCGCTTTGAGCATGTCTTTGGTCAGGCCCCGATTCTCCATGCGTGACGGCGGGGCCAGCACGACGGTCCAGGTTTTGTCGGTGGTCTGCAGGTGCACGTAGCCATGGGGATGGGAGTAACCGGCTTCCTTGATGGTGCCGTCGAGTTCCAACGGGGTGCTGGCGTCGTATTCACTCCAGCCGTGGTGAGCGAGTGCTGCCGTGGCCATCAGCATTGACGCCAAACCGATGCAACGAAGGATAACGTTCATGGCAAGGTTTCCTTTTGGGGGCGGTTCAACCAGGCACGTAATCGCGCCAGACCCGCCGTTCATCGAGTTGAAGCCGCTGTTCCTCGTCCTTGCGCAACGGTCGGTCGCAGTCGAGAAAGAACTCATCGAGTTGTGGCGGCTCGACGTGGGTGGCGCTGAGCATGGTGTGGACCTGCCCACGATGATGGATCTGATGTTCGAACAGGTGCAACAGCAGCCGGTCGATTCGTTCGCGCACGACACCGTCGGCCCGCACCAGGTCGACGCAGCGGGCGAGGTCTGTTTCCCGCAGGGCTTCGCAGAACGCCACCAGCCGCTGGTCGGTTTGGGTTTGGCTTTGCTTCAGTTGGGCAAAGGCCAGGGTTTCAGAAAAGTCCTTTATCTGGCCGTCCCGGTCGCCTTCCAGAGCGGTGAGGTAATAACGGTCCACTTCCAGGATGTGGCACAGCGTGGCTTGGATGGACGGGAAGAACCCCGTGCGCGGCGCCTCGTAGTCTGTCTCGCTCAGCTGCGTGCAGGCGCCGAGCAGCCTGTGGTTGGCCCATCGGTTGTTCAGGGCCTGGGCCAGGAAGTAATTCATGGAAAGCCTCATCGAAACGTTGTGGGAATGAGCTTGCTCGCGAAGAGGGACGGCACATCCAGCATAGCCGGCTCTGGCAGACCGCTACCGCGAGCAAGCCCTCTCCCACAGGGTGGGCTTACGGGTTAGGCCGGACCTTAAAGCCCCACATCCGGCAACACCGGCCGATTGGCCATGGCCTTGGCCATGATCTGTTCCACGTACAGCCGGTCTTCCTCTGGCAAGGCCAGGCGCGGTGGGCGGGTGAGGGCGCTGCCGCGGCCGGCGATGGCTTCGCACAGCTTGATGCATTGCACCAGATCGGCGCGAGCGTCCAGGTGCAGGATCGGCATCAACCATTCGTAGATCGGCATCGCTTCGGCGAACCGTCCGGCGCGGGCCAGGCGGAAAATGGTCTCGCCTTCCTGCGGGAACACGTTGGACATGCCCGAGACCCAACCTTCGGCTCCCACGGCGAGGCTTTCCAGCACTACGTCATCGAGGCCGGCGAACAGCACGAAGCGGTCGCCGACTTCATTGCGCACGTCGATGAAGCGCCGGGTGTCGCCGGAGGAGTCCTTGAAACACACCACGTTGTCGCAATCGGCCAGGGAAATCAGGATGTCCGGTGTCACGTCATTCTTGTAGATCGGCGGGTTGTTGTAGACCATCAGCGGCACATCGGCATGCCGGGCTACGTAGCGGAAATGCTCGGCGGTCTCGAAGGGCTTGGAGCCATAGACCAGCGCCGGCATCAGCATTACCCCATCGACGCCGACCTTGCGCACTGCGTTGGCAACCTTGGCGGCTTGCACGCTGGTGAACTCGGCCACGCCGCAGATCACCGGCACGCGGCCGCGAGAGGCATCTACCGCGACTTCGGTCACGGCGATTTTTTCCTCGGCGCTTAAGGAGGTGTTTTCCCCCACCGAACCGCAGACCACCAGGCCGGAAACGCCATCACGGATGACGTTGGAAATCACTTGGTGGGTTTTTTCCAGATTGATGGAAAAGTCATCGTTGAATTGGGTGGTGACGGCAGGGAAGACGCCGCTCCAGTTGATGCGTTTGCTCATGGTTGTCTCCGGTGGTTAACGGTATGTGGCGAGGGGATTTATCCCCGTTGGGCCGCGAAGCGGTCCTGAAATCTGGCGACTCGGTGTATCAGTAGGAACCAGGGGGCTGCTTCGCAGCCCAACGGGGATAAATCCCCTCGCCACAGGGGTGTGTGCAAGTTGAAAGATCATGCGCCAGGCCAGGTGTCCGAAAGCCGATAGCCCTGGGGCCACGGATCGGCCGGGTCGAGCAACAGCTGATGGGTCCCGGTGATCCACGCCCGCCCGGCGATGCACGGGTAGATCGCCGGGCGTCCGGCCACGTCGGTCAAAGAGTCGATGCGGCAGTGGAATTCGGAGCCGATGATCGAGCGGCCGATAAAACGCTCGCCGACCTGCATCAAGCCCTTGGCGTGCAGCACCGCCATACGTGCCGAGCAACCGGTGCCGGTGGGAGAACGGTCGATCTTGCCGGGCTGGATCACCACGGCATTGGCGCCGGTGGCGATGCCGTTTTCCTGGACGATGGGCGCGGCGATCTGGCAGAACGAGATGTGCGACCAGTCGGGGTTCAGCGGATGCACGAAGCCCAATTGTTCGTTGGCGGCGCGGGTGATCTTCAAGCCCACGGCCACCAGCTCGGCGGCCTCAAAGGGGCGAATGGCAAAGCCCAGGCGCTGGGCGTCGACGATGACGAAGCTGTCGCCGCCGTAGGCGGTGTCCACCTGCAACGAGCCCAACCCCTCGACTTCGATCCAGGCATCGAGGCGGTCGGCGAAGGAGGGCACGTTCTTGATCTCGACCCGTTGCACCTTGCCGTCGCGGCAGTCGGCCACCGCTTCGATCAGGCCGCCGGGTGCTTCCAGCACCAGTCGGGTCTGGGGTTCGGTCATTGGCAGGATGCCGCTGTCCAGCAACACGGTGGCGACGCACAGCGAGTTGGAGCCGGACATCGGCGGGGTATCGGCCGGTTCCATGATGATCCAGGCCATTTGCGCCCGCGGGTCCTTGGCTGGCACCAGCAGGTTGACGTGGCGGAACACGCCGCCACGGGGTTCGTTGAGGACAAAGTTGCGCAGGGTCTGGTCCTGGGCGATCCAGCGTGACTGTTCCCACACGGTGGCGCCGGGTGGTGGGGCGACGCCGCCGACGATCACATCGCCGACTTCGCCTTCGGCGTGGCAACTGACGACGTGGATGATTTTTGATGAGCGCATGGATCAAATCCTTGTGTTGTCTGGCGGGGCCTCATCGCGGGCAAGCTCGCTCCCCCATTGAAATGCGTTCCCCTGTGGGAGCGAGCTTGCTCGCGATAGGGCCATCCGCTATTTCACCGACTTGAGAAACGCCGCCGTCTCCGGCTGCATCGGGTTGCCAATCACCTGGTCCGGCGGCCCGATCTCATGGACCCGGCCATTGCAAAAGAACGCCACGCGGTCGGACACGTCCCGGGCAAAGCGGATCTCGTGGGTCACCAGCACCATGGTCATGCCGTCTTCGGCGAGCATGCGCATGGTGTCCAGCACTTCACCCACCAGTTGCGGGTCCAGGGCCGAGGTGGCTTCGTCGAAGAGCATGTAGTCCGGCGACATCGCCAGCGCTCGGGCGATGGCCATGCGTTGTTGCTGGCCGCCGGAAAGCTTGCCTGGGAAGGCCTTGAGCTTGTCCCCCAGGCCCACATGCTCAAGCTGTTGCACCGCCAGTGCTTCGGCGTCCTGCTTGCTTTTGCCCAACACCTTGCGCGGCGCCAGCATCACGTTTTCCAGCACGGTCAAGTGAGGGAAGGCGTTCCATTGCTGGAACACGATGCCGATCTTCTGCCGCAGGCGATTGAGGTCGGTGGCGCGGTCATGGACCTCGATGCCGTCCACGCGAATGTTGCCTTTCTGGATCGGTTCCAGGCCGTTGATGCACATCAGCAGGGTCGACTTACCGGAGCCGGAACCGCCGATGATCGACACCACTTCGCCCTTGTCCACCGTCAGGCTCACACCCTTGACCACTTCCAGGTCACCGAAGGATTTGTGCACGTTTTCGATCTCAATCATTTTCCTGCCACCTTCTTTCCAGGCGTGCGCCAAGGCGGGCGACCACCAGGCTCATGACGTAGTAAATGAGGCCCGCGATGCACAGCACCAGCAGGGGTTCCTGAATGCGCGTGACGATGGTTTGCGATGCCCGCAGCAATTCAACGATGCCGATCCACATCACCAGCGCGGTGTCTTTCATCACGCCCAGCACCAGGTTCAGCCAGCCGGGAAACGCCACCCGCGTGGCAATCGGCAGGACGATGAAGCGCAGGTCCTGCACATAGCTCAGGCCCAGTGACCGACTGGCCCGGCGGGTGCTCAACGGCACCGCCAGCACGCCACCGCGGACGATCTCGGTGAAGTAAGCCGCGGCATAGACGCCGAGGACGATGCAACCGACGGCGAAGGCGCTGAGGTTCAGGCCGGCGATGCTCTTGAGCGAGTTGAACAGCACGAACTGGATCAGCAGCGGCACGCTGCGGAACACGTCCAGCAACCAGGCCAACGGCAGGCTGGCCCGTGGCAACAACGCCCGCAACAGACCGAACAGCAACCCGGCCAGGGTGCCCAAAAGGATCGACCAGACGGTCAGTTGCAGCGTGACCCAGGCCCCTTCGAGCAAATACAGCAGGTCGTTAACGCTGAGGCTTGTAGAGAACATGACCCACGCTCCTCAATACCGAAACATCCGCCAGGACAACAGCCGGGCCAACCCGACGATCAGCTTGGCGATCAGGTAATACAGCACCGCCGCGAGGGCGAAGTATTCGACGGTGCGGAAGGTCTTGACGTTGTATTCCTGGGTGACACCGGTGAGGTCGTTGTTCAGGCCGACGACCACGCCCAGGGACGTCATCAACACCGCCCAGACCATCTGGTTGGTCAACGGGTAGAACACGATGCGCAACAGTTGCGGGACGATGATCATCCGGTACGCCTGGAAGGCGCTCATCCCCAAGGAGCGGGCGGCGCGCATTTGCGTACCGGGCACGGCCTTGAGACCGCCGCGAAAGTTTTCCGCCAGGTAGCCGGCGTTGTTGAAGGTGATCCCGGCCAGCAAGGCCAGCCAGGAACTGACGTGCAGCCCGAGGGAGCCGAGGCCGAAGTAGAGGATGTAGATCTGGAACAGCGAGGGCGTGTTGCGGGCGATGGACACCCAGCCATTGCCCACGCCCCGCAGCAAGCGATTCGGGGCCTGGCGCATTACCGTCAGCACCAGGGCGATCAGTACGCCGAAAATCATCGACAGCGCAGCGGTCTCGAACGTCACCCAGGCCCCGGCGAGCATGTCGGGCAGGGCGCGCAAGGCCGGGCGCCATTGGAAGCTGTAGTCAAACATGGGGCTGGCTCCCGGTGCGGGTGGGTTGCAGCCACGTCGGCGGCTGGCCGGCGGTTGCGGCGGTACACGCGGCCTCGACGCATTCGGCAAGGGCGGCAAAGTGCACGCCGCGACCGACCAGGCCGGGTGCGTAGTGGGCGTATTTGCCGGAATTGGTCATCAGGGTGGTGGCGTGGGGCGGGATCACCGGTTCGCCCAACATGCACCAGCAGGTGTCGGTCACCAGCACTGCACCGAAGGTCTCGATGGCGGCCAGGTACCCGGCTCTGCGCGCCTGTTCCAACACCGTCCGGCCGCAGGTGATTGCCAGCACCACATACGGATGCTTGACCCGGCCCGCGCACAAGGTCGCGAGGGTGGCGAATTCGCTGAGGGAGAAATGCGGATTGCCCAGGGACACCACGTCCACCCAGTTGTCCCGGGCGCTGTTGAGCTCACGCCAACTGGCAAGCAGGCCTGCGGCATCGACGCTTTCCTGCGCCAAGGTGACGTCGCGCTCCAGGACATCGGCCGGATCGAGGGCTTCGGGCGTCACCCCGGCGATGTGGAACAGCGGCGCGGCGCTGGTGGTGGCGAACGCGGCACCAAAGGCCTTGAGGTCGTCCAGGGTGGGCGCGGCGTGTTCCAGGCCACGTATCAACGGAATGCGCCGGCCTGCCAGGCCGCCGATGTGATAGCCCAGCAGCGGATAGAAACTGTCATCGACGTGACCCAGCGCCGGCACGTCGACGATCAGCCGGGCCTTGCGCGGGTCGTCGAGATGGCAGCCGGTCAACGGCGCTCGCCCGCACAGGGCAATGCAGATATCGAGGAAGTCCGGGTACTTCTGCGTACGCGCGCCCAGCACGCTGTTGGCGTAGACCACGGCGTTGGATTCAGCCCAGACGATTTGTTCGCCGGCCTTTGGCGCGGTGTCCAGCAGGTAGGGGGCGCAGGTGAAACTCAGTTGCGCGCCCATCGCCATGTAGGCATCGCCCAAGGCACTGGCCGGCTCGCCCAAGGCCGGATCGACACCCAGTTCCCGCCAGCGCCGCTGGTCCACGGAGATGGAGTTGAGCGTGGTGGGGACGCGAACCTTTGCCCCCCACTGCACCAGTTGCTCGGCAAAGCGCAGGCTGGCTGGACCTGTGTAGATGCAGCCGTCGATGTGGGCCTGGGTCACGTCCAGCAGTTGCGTGGCGCCCTGGATCTCGGCCATGCGCAGCACGATTTGCATCGCCACTTGGGCAGCCTTGCCGTGGGTGCCGTCGAGCAATGCCCGGTCCTGTTCGTTCAGCTCCAGGGTTGAGAAAGTGGACGGCTGCGGCGCTGCGTCGGAACCTTGCCAACCGTCGTTTGGGGGCCGGCCAGACAGTGTCAGGACGTCGCCTTCCAGGCGCACGAAACCTTGGCCGCGCAGCCCATTGAAGGCCTCATGCCCCACGCACACCACCGGCAGCGAGCGTTGGAAAATCACCTGCGCCACCAGCACGCCCAGGGTCAGGATTTCATCGGCTTCGGCGAGCACCAGGGCCGCGGGTGCGTGGCCGTTGCTGATCAGCTCCATCAAGACGCTGCTGCCAGTGCAGGAGCCGCGTCCGCTGGGGATCGCCAGCACGCGCCCCGCCAGGCGCTGACCACTCAAGGGATGGTGGCGGTCGATGACCTCGCCGCTGGCTGGATCGACCCCGCCCCAGAAACTCAGCCCCACCTCGGCGAACAGCAGGGCGCCCTGGGCGGCACCCTCCACCAGGCTGCGGCCTTTCACACGGACAGGCGTGCTTGGCATGCGCCGATCCTCAGTAATAGACCTGGGGAACGGTCAGGTTGGCCGGCGGGATGTCGCTGCCCACCCATTTGACGAACAGTTCCTTGTAGCGACCCGTGCGCACCTGCTGGTTGACGAACAGGTTGAGGTAGTTGAGCAGGCCGTATTCGCTGCGCTTGGCACCGAGGGACACGTAGTCGATGACGTAGGGCGCGTCACCGGCGATCTTCAGGCCCTTGTACTTGCCCGACTTGATGGTCGCGGCGGCCACGGTGTTGGTTACCACGGTGGCATCGATGTGCCCCTGGGCGACGGCCAGCAAGGTGTCGTTCTGCGACTGGTAGGCGCGGAAGCTGCCGCTGCCCCAACTCTTCTGGTCCTTCTCCAAGGCGATGGCTTCGTAGGTGCTGCTGGTATTGCCCAGGGCTTTGCCCTTGAGGTCGGCGTAGCTGTTGATGCCGGTGTTGTCGCGGGTCAGCACGACCATCTGGAAGGCGAAATAGGGCACAGTCAGGCCCACGGTCTTGGCTCGCTCCAAGGTGTCGGATGTGGAGGCGACGATGACATCGGCGCGACCGGACAGCAGCGCGGGGATTCGGTCGGAGAATGGGGTTTCCACCACTTCGGCATCTACACCGAGGACCTTCGCCAGATCGTTGCAATAGTCCACGTCGAATCCCGCCGGTTTATTGCTTCCGTCGCGAAAGCCCATCGGGGGGAAGTCCAGGGTCACGGCGCAACGCAGCTTGCCGGAGCCGATGATGTCGTCGAGCTTGTCGGCGTGGGCGGGGGCGATGAAAAGCGGGGTGAGGACAACGCTGAGGGCTACGGCCAATGCAGGGTTTTTCATAAATGCCTCGCTGTCGAATAAATGCGGTGAGATATCGTATTGAGGATTTCGTATACGATATTAGATAAGCAATCAGCGTGCCTGTTTCTGGTAGAGCCGCAGTAATGCCACCGGAGGGCTGGTCTAGAGGCTTTCATGCCGGGCGGTAACGAGCAGGGCAAGGGTGGTGCTGGCGCCAGGGTGTTACAGATGGGAGCACCCACGGGGCTCGATGCCCCATGAGGGAACAAGGGTCAGCGCTGATTCTCGCGATATTGGCTGGGGGACAGGCTGGTCAGGGCCCGGAACTGGCGGCTGAAGGCGCTGTGGTCGGTGTAACCGCAGCGCAGGGCGATCTCGGTGATCGGCAGGTCTTTGTCGAGTAACAGCCGCGAGGCTTCTTCCAGCCGTGCCTTGTGAATCATCTGTCGCGGCGTGAGTTGGAAGATGCGCTTGCAGTGCCGCTCCAATTGCGCCACCGACAATTCTGCAATGGCGGTCAGCTCGGCAAGGCTGATGGGGCGGGCGAAGTGTTGCTTGATATGGGCGTCCACCGCCGCCAGTTTGTGGAACGCCGGATGGCCCGATTGCGGCAGTTGCAGGTCGCGGGAAATACCGGCCAGGCCGACGATCTGGCCGTTTGGATCGTGCAGGGCGAGCTTGTGGGTCAGGCACCATACGGGTTGGTTGCCGTAATACAAATGCAGTTCGAGCTGGTCGGCCAGCTCCCGCCCGCTGGCCAGCACCCGGCGGTCCTGTTCGGTGTACAGCGGGCCGAAGCGCTCGGGGAACACCTGTTCGGCGGTGAGGCCGAGCAGGTCGCCGCTGTGTTTGAAACCGCAGCGGCGGGCCAGGGTCTGGTTGACGAAGGCGTAGCGGGCCTGCTTGTCCTTGATGAAAAACACCACGTCCGCGAGGGTGTCCAGCAGCGCGGAGATGGGCTGCAGGCTGCGCAGCAGGGTGTCGAGGTCGCAGGGGGCGAAGGGGGTGAGCGAGGGGTACATGGCCGGCGTTGTCTTTTTTGTGGGAGCGATGTCGGAGTGTCAATCGAAAATGCGCCGTCTGTCACGCCGCTATCGCGAGCAGGCTCGCTCCCACAGGGGATTGGGGTGAGTGCAGATCAGTCAGGTGGGTGGGGTTTCTTCCAGGGCCAGCAAGGTTTCGATTCGCGCCGGGCTGAAGGGCGGGCGGGGGGCGGGCGGTGTCCAGCCGAACAGGTGTTCCAGGGCGGCGCCGCACACTCGGCCCTGGCAGGCGCCCATGCCGCAGCGGCTTGCCAGTTTTGCTTCGCGCCAGTTTTCGTGGCCGACCAGTTCGCCGTACGGTACGTCTTCGCAGCGGCAGACCAGGGTGTCGCTGCGGGCCAAGGTCTTGAGCCGTGGATCGAGGACGAAGGCCTGGTTCAATGCCCCGGCGAAACCCTGCCAACGTGCGCGGCGCGGCCACAGTTGCTGGGCAGCCGCGCTATTGCCGACGGCGGCATGGCCGGCGATGGCGCCTTCCACCAGCGCCAGTTCGCTGCCGCCGAAACCGGTGCATTCGCCTGCCGCATAATGTTCATGGCGAGTGGTCGCTTGCCAGGCGTCAACCGCCAGCGCCTGGTCTTCAACCGCGCAACCCAGGGCCTGGCCTAATTGGGTATTGGGAATGAGCCCGAAACCACAGGCGAGCCGGTCGCAGGCCAATTCAATCGTCTTGCCTTGCTGATGCAGGCGCACGCCCTCCAGCCGTTCCCGACCGAGCGCTTCCACCACGTGGGTGTCGGTGCGGTAGTGCCGGTCGAACAGACTGAACGATTGGAAAAACTTCCCCGGCCAGCGCGGCAGTTGTGCGGCGAAACCGGCGACGGCGCCGCGACGGGCCTGCTCGGCGATGCGCAGCACCTGTGCACCTTGATGCTTTGCCGTGGCGGCGCTGGCCAGCAGCAAGGGGCCGCTGCCGGCGATGACCAGCCGTTCGCCGCGCACCGGCAAGCCACCCTTGATCAGCGCCTGCAAGCCGCCAGCACCGGTCACGCCGGGGAGTGTCCAGCCGGGAAACGGGAGCAGTCGTTCGCGGGCACCGGTGCAGAGAATCAAGCGCTCGTAGCTGATCTGCCAGCCGCGCTCGGCATCTTCCACCAGCAAGGTTTTATCCGCCGCGCAGGCGATCACACGGGTGCCGGCATGGCAACGTACGTTGGCGCAGGTTTGCAGTTGCTCGCGCAGGCGTCGGGCGGCGCTGGGCAGGTTGGCCTGGGGGCCGTCGCGCCAGATCTGCCCACCGGGCAGCGGGTTGTCGTCGAGCAGCACGATGCGCGCGCCGCTGCTGGCTGCGGCGAGGGCAGCGGCCATGCCGGCGGGGCCGGCGCCGATGATCAGCAGGTCGGTGGTTTCGTTCATGGTCGGGTCTGGACCTGCATGCCGTCGAGGCACAAGGTCTGGCAGGCCAGGCGTCGACGACCGTCGATCAGCACCCGGCACTCCTGGCAGATACCCATGCCGCACAAGGGCGCACGGCGCTGGCCGCTGACCGAGGTGCGACTGCAACCATCCGCGCCCAACGCCAATGCCGCCGCGACGCTGGTGCCGTTGGCCACTGACAAGGGCTGGCCGTCGAGGAATAGATCAGGCATAGGAGCAATCCTCCAGGGGTAAAGGGATATCAGCGCCCAACGCCCATCCCGTGGCGAGGGAGCTTGCTCGCGCTGGGGCGCGCAGCGGCCCCGACAACGATCTGACAACTCGGTGTATCAGGCCAGTCCAGGGGACTGCTGCGCAATCCGGCGGGAGCAAGCTCCCTCGCCACAAGGACTTGTGTCGGGCTTCAAGCATGGGCCGGCTCTCCAAGGAAACGCTGCGGCAGGTAAGCTTGAGGCGCGAGCGGCGAGGTTTCGTTGAACAGTTGGGCGACCAGCAGGTCAGCCGTCGCCGGTGCCGTGGTGACCCCCAGGCCTTCGTGACCCACCGCCAGCCACAGTCCCTGGCGCTGTGGATGTTGGCCCACCAGGGGCAAGCCGTCGGGGCTCGCTGCACGAAAACCGGTCCAGGCCCTGATGCCGTTCAAATGCGCCAATCCTGGCAGGTATTCGACGGCGCGCTTGAGCATCTTCGCCAGCATCCAGCCTTCCACCCGGGGGTCAAGCGTGCCGAACTGCCGCGAGGCGCCAATGAACAATTGCCCGGTCGGGCGCGGCTGTATATTGCACGCCACTGACGGTCCGCTGGCGTTATGGGCGCTGGTGACATAGCCCAGTTCCACCAGGGTGTGGGTGACGGTAGCGGGGTAGCGGTCGGTGATCAGCAGGTGGCCCTTCTTCGGCACGATCGGCAGCTCCGGGCACAAATCAGTGGCCTGGATGCCATTGGCGAGGACCACCGCTTCGGCGCTCAACCAGCGACCGTCGTCAAGGCGCACGCGATGACCGTCAACTTCGCTGACCTGCGCCCGCTGCTGGCGAATGGTGGGCGCGTCCAGCATCCAGCGCGCGGCCGCCGGGGCGTAGAGGATGCCGTCACCCTTGATCAGCAACCCACCTTCCAGCCCCGGGCGCAGCTCGGGTTCACGCTGATGCAGCGCGGCGTGGCCGATCAGCTCACAGGCTTCGCCATGGGCCAGCAGGTTCAGGTATTTGCTATGGGCCACCGCCATTTCTTCGGCATTGGCCGCCAGCCACAAGGTGCCGTTGTTGCGCCAGGCGCAGCCGTCGGGCAGGGCTGGGGCCAGCTCGCGCCAGCGTTGCAGGGAATATTGACTGAGGGCCAGCTCCGCCGGGTTGTCATCGAGCACCAGCAGGTGCCCCATGCCGGCCGCCGTGGCGCCGTGCCAACCGGCGTCCAGCACCAACACGTTGACGTTGCGTCGGGCCAATGCCTGGGCACAGGCCGCACCGATGATGCCCGCGCCGATGATGATCACGTCGGCGACATGGCCCTCGCTCACGGACGAATGCCCCAGGCGAACGGGTCATCGGTTTCGATAATCAGTGTGGTTTCGGCGCTGATGTAGGCGCGACCGCGAATGGTCGGCACGATGCGCTCGCCCGAGCGCTCGTAGGAGGCCTCGAACTCGCTGCCTATGACGCTGGCCTGGCGCCAGATCTGGCCGGGTTGCAGTTTTCCATCGGCCGCCAGGCACGCCAGTTTGGCACTGGTGCCGGTGCCGCAAGGGGAGCGGTCATAGGCCTTGCCCGGGCAGAGTACGAAGTTGCGGCTGTCGGCTTGCGGGTCGTCGGCAAACAGTTCGATGTGGTCGATCAAGCCGCCGTCCTCGCCGCGAAAACCCTGCTGCTCCAAGGCTTGCTGTACGGCGTAAGTGTAGGCGGTCAATGCGTCGAGGTTATCGCCGGCCACACGCTGGCCATGTTCGGCGATCAGGAAAAACCAATTGCCGCCCCAGGCCACGTCGCCCACCACCTGACCGATGCCGGGCACCTCCAGGGCCAGGGCCTTGCGGTAACGGTAGGCCGGCACGTTGCGTACGCTGACCGAGCGGTCTTCGTGCAAGGTTGCCTGTACCGTGCCCACCGGGGTTTCGATGCTGTGCACGCCGGGGCCGATCCTGCCCAGGTGGGCCAGTGATGCCACCAGGCCGATGGTGCCGTGGCCGCACATGCCCAGGTAGCCGCTGTTGTTGAAAAAGATCACGCCGGCACAGGCGCTCGGGTCCACCGGCTCGCAGAGCAGCGCCCCCACCAGCACATCGCTGCCCCGCGGTTCCAGCACGCAGGCGGTGCGCCAGGCGTCGTGTTCCGTGGCCAGGCGTTGCTTGCGCTCGGCCATGCTGCCCTGGCCCAGGTCAGGAAAACCGCCAATGACCAGTCGGGTCGGTTCGCCGCCGGTATGGGAGTCGATCACGGTGATGCGTTTCATGGGAGGGCCACGTCCGTTCAGATGAGTGACGGCAAGCGTGGCCCGCGCCAGGGGGCGACGGCTTGATGGTTTTACCTGTCGCCGATGACGAAATCGGCACAGTGCCGGCCCATCAATGGCTGGAAGGCAGGAACTTGAACAAGGTCTCGCAGACCCCGGCGATGTGTTCGTCCAGCAGCATCACGGCTCGCTCGACGTCACCGGCGCGGCAGGCCTTGATGATTTCCCGGTGCTCGTGATCGGCGCGCTCCTTGCCGGCCGAAAGGCTCATCTGCATGCGCAAATAACGCTCCAGCTTGTCGTGGACCGAGCGGATCAGACTCACCATGAACGGCCGCTGCGCCGGTTCGTAGAGGCAGGCATGCAGCTGCCAGTTCAGTTCCGCCCAACGCCCTACGTCGTCTTCACCGATGAACTCCCGGCAGATGCTTTCGGCGCGGGCGAAGGTGGCTTCGGTCATGTTGGGAATCGCCAGGCGCAGTACTTTGTCTTCCAGCAGCATCCGCACTTCGAACATTTGCGCCAGCTCTGCCTCGGAAATGCGCGTCACCATCGCCCCGCGATTGCGCTGGAACATCACCAGGCCCTCGGCCTCCAGGCGCTTGAGGGCTTCGCGCACGGGGATCTTGCTGACGTTGAACTGCCGGGCGATGTCATCCTGGCGAATAGGCTCGTCCTCGGCAAAGTGCCCGGCCACGATGGCATCGCGCAGATGGCGGGTGATGATTTCCGAGGTGGAAGGGGTGTTGCCCAGATCAGGCAGGTTGAACTTGGATAAAGTCACGGCGGCGGGTCGTTCGGCTTAGGTGGGGATATGGTATACGACTTTGCCGAGCGCAGTGTCGAGCTGTCCAAGGCTTCCCCAATCCTTCAGTCAGCCTCTGTGGCGAGGGAGCTTGCTCCCGCTCGATTGCGCAGCAATCGCAGAATGTTGGGGTCGCTGCGCAACCCAGCGGGAGCAAGCTCCCTCGCCACAGGTTGGTTGTTTCAGCCGTGGGACAGGTGGCTCACATAAGCCTCGGTCCGGACGATGCGCCATCCGGTAACAGACACCCCAGCCAACAACGCCAGGCCGAACACGATCAACGCCACGTCCGCGCCGAAATGATCGGCCAGCAACCCGGTCACCACCACCGGGATGCTGAACCCGACATAGGCGAACAGGAAAAACCCGGCACTGACCCGGGCCTTTTCCGCGCCAGCCATGGCCGTGACGGCCGACAACCCACCCAGGTACAGGAAACCGTAGCAAGCGCTGCTGGCGCCCAGCGCTCCCAGCAACACGGCGAGCAGGGAGCCGGCGCTCGCGCCCCAGGCCAGCAACGCGTAGCTCGCAGGCAGGATCAACAGGCCCAAGCCCGTGGCCCTGGCCGGCTGCATGCGTCGAACCCAGGGCTGGAAGAGCAAGCCGCAACTGATCACCGTAAAGGTCGACAGGCCCGACCAACGCTGCAAGTCGTGGGTCGCCAGCACCGATGGCAATATGGCAATGACCAGGCCCGAGGTCGCCCAGGCCAACAGCATGGAAAAACTGTAGGGCAGGCTGCCGGCGGGAAACAACGGCAGGCGCAGCAACGGTGCATCTTTGATTTTCTGCGCCGGGTCCGGTAAGCGCCAGACCACGACGATCGCCATTGCAGCCAGCATCAACTGCAACCAGAAGCTGCCGGGCGTGGCGCTGTGATGGACGAACAGGAACAGACTGGTCAACGCCGCGCCCAGGCCAAAGCCCAGGGAGGTGCTGGCGGTGACCCGGTTGGCCGGCGAGCGGGGATCGCGGGTTGCCATGAGCTCGGCCATATAGGCGGTTGATGTGGCCGAGGCCAGCCCTGTGCCGACCCCCATCATCAGGCGCGCCACGCCCAGGGCTTCCAGGCTCGGCCAGAGCAGTGTCACCAGCGTCGCCAGCATCGACAGCCCGAGGGCGACCAGGATCAACGGCTTGCGTCCCACCCGGTCGGCCAGCCCGCCGAACGCCAGCAGGACCGGCAGTACGCCCAGCACATAACCGGAAAACGCCACCGCCGTGGCTCCGGCCCCGTAGCCGGACAACTGCGCGTAGGTGGTGTACAGCGGCGCCTGCAGGTTGACCGCAAGGGTGATCAGGCAAAGGCCGAAAGCCAGTCCCCAGGAATGTCGATGCGATGGGTTCAAGGGTGTTCCTTAGAGGTGTGCATGAAGTCTCGGGGACTATCACTGCCGGGCACAGCGCAAACAAGGAACAGACCCAGGCCATTTGTGCTTAACTGTTCGCTCGAAATTCGAGAACACTTAGCCAAGAGTGCCAGCCGTGGACCTGAAGATTGATCGCAACGTTGCCGAGCCTGTGATCCGGCAGCTCGTGACGCACCTCATGGGCTGGATCAACGCCCATGGCATCCGCCCCGGTGCGCGCATGCCGTCCATTCGTCAACTGGCCCGGGAAAACAGCTTGAGCCTGTCGAGCGTGATCAAGGCCTATGATCAACTCGTTGCCAGCGGGGTACTGGAGTCTCGACATGGCGCGGGTTTTTTTGTCGCGCAGCAGTTGGTCCGACCCGTGGAGCCGGAGCCGGAAACGGATAACGCGCGGTGGCGGTTGTTCGACAATGAGTCGACGCAGCTCAAGCTGGGGTGTGGCTGGCTGCCCGATGCCTGGCGCGACGACACCGACCTGGGCCAGGCGATCCGCCAAGTGGTGCGCAGCGACAACCATGCGTTGTTCAACTACAGCACCCCGCTGGGCTCGCCTCATCTGCGCCTGCACCTTCAAAAGCGCCTGGGCCTGATCGATATTCATGTCGACCCGACGCAAATCATCACCACCCAAGGTGCCAGCCAGGGCCTCGACCTGCTGGTGCGAACCCTGCTCAAGCCCGGTGACCTGGTGCTGGTGGAAAGTCCTGGCTACTACAACCTGTTCAATCTGCTGAAACTGAATGGGGTCAAGACCGTGGCGGTGCCGAGAACCGCCCAAGGCCCGGACATCGTCCGCCTGGAACAGCTTCTCGGCGAGCATAAGCCCTCGTATTTCTTCATCAACAGCATGTACCAGAACCCCACTGGCACCAGCCTGGCGCCAAGCGTGGCTTATCGTCTGCTGCAACTGGCAACGGCCCATGACTTTCGCCTCATCGAGGACGACATCTACGCCGATTTCCAGAATGGTCCGACCTCACGCCTAGCCTCCCTGGATGCCCTGGACCGGGTGATCTACCTGGCGAGTTTTTCCAAGACGCTGTCCAGTTCGCTGCGCATCGGTTACGTGGTCGCCCATCCCGAGATCATCCAGCGCCTGGCCGAAGTCAAGATGATTACTGGCATCGGTTGTTCGCTGCTGGCAGAAAACGTGGTGGCGACGTTGCTGGCCAACGGTGCTTATCGCAAGTTGATCCAGCGCTTGCGCCAGCGCCTGAACAAGCAGATGGCAAATACGCTGCGCCAACTGGACCCAGCCCACTGGGAGGTGTTTGCCGAGCCGCTGGGGGGGATGTTCGTCTGGGCCAGGCCTCGGTACCTGGCGGCACAACGGGTGCAGCAGATCGCCCGGGAGCTGCAAATCCAACTGTCCCAAGGCTCGACGTTCCTGCCCCAGGGCGAGGCGTGCGATTGGTTGCGGTTGAATGTGGCCTATACCCAGGATCATCGGGCGCAGGTGTTCTTCCAGCGGGTGGAGCAGGAGTCGACTGCGGTGGCTCAGTAGGGTTTGGGAAATTGTTCTGCGTCATCGCGAGCAATCCCCTGTGGAGCAAAGCTTGCTCGCGATGACGGACTGACCGGTCACAAAAAATATCGGCGTTAATGGGAATAGATATCAAACAGAAATGAGTTGCTGTATCTTTCGCGACACATTCTTGTCAGCCTCCCGACGTGGAGGCTTTTTTCCATTAGGATTGTGCATCGATGCGTCGGATACTCGTTTCACTGTGTGTGCTCCAGGCTTATTCCGTTTCCACCTGGGCTGAACAGCCAGTCCCTGCCAAGCCGGCTTCCCTTGAGTTGCAAGCCACGGATATCGTCGGTAGCGCCGACTATGAATCAGCACAGGGACCGGTGAAGGGCTATCACGCCACCCGTTCGGCCAGTGCCACCCGTACCGACACGGCGATCCATGAAACCCCGCAATCCATTTCCGTGGTGTCTCGCGACGTCGTCGAAGACCTTGGCGCCACGCGTCTGCAGGACGCCCTCGATTACGCTGGAGGAGTCGGCCGGGGTAACAACTTCGGCGGCCAGGGCCTGACTACTTTCACCGTACGCGGTTTCACTACCGGAGAGTTCTACCGCAACGGTTTCCCGATCAACCGTGGCTACCCGAACATGCCTGACGCCAACACCATCGAGCGGCTGGAGGTCTTGCGCGGCCCGGCCACCATGCTCTATGGCCGGGGCGATCCCGGCGGTACCTTCAACGTGGTGTCCAAGCAGCCGTTGGCCGAGCGCACGGTGACCCTGGGTAGCCAGGTCAGCGAACAGGGGATGCGTCGCGGTACGCTGGACGCGTCCGGTCCGTTGGATGAAGAAGGGCGCCTGGCTTATCGCCTGAACGTGATCGGCGAGGGCGGCGACACGTTCCGCGATCACGTCGAGACCGAGCGTTACGGCGTTGCACCCGTGGTGTCCTGGCAGGTCAACGACACCACGCGCCTGACCTTCGAAGGCGACTTCATGCGCAACAATGCGCCGCTGGACCGTGGCTTGACTCATTACGCCGGCCAGCGCGGCACCGCGTCGCGGGATACGTTCTTCGGTGAAAAAGACGTCGGCAAGCTGCATAACGACAACAACATGCTGCAGGTGCGTTTCGAGCACATGCTCAACGACGACTGGACCCTGGCCGGCGGTACCCAATGGCTCGACGGCACCTTGCAGGGCAATGCCATCGAAGGCAACGGCATCGCCGCCGATGGGCGCACCCTGGGTCGCAACTTCAACTACCGCAAGCTGGAGTGGACCGACCGCGACACCCAACTCAACCTCACCGGGCATTTTTCCACTGGCGGGTTCGAGCACACGTTGCTGACGGGTATCGAGTATGAAGACTACGACTACCAGTCCATCATCCAGCGTTCCTCCGGCGTCGTCGGGGCTTACCCGATCGATATCTTCGACCCGGTGTATGGCCAGCCACGCCCGGCATTGACGCGCAAGCCCACCGATGACCAGGAAAACCTCAAGACGTTTGGCGTGTTCGTCCAGGATCAGGTGGCGCTGACTGAGCGCTTGAAGTTGTTGGCTGGGGCGCGTTTCGAGCGGTTCGAGCATGAGTACGAGAATTTTGCTACCGCCAATGGTGACTGGGATGCCAGCCATAACGCCGTCACTCCGCGTCTGGGAGTGATCTACGACTTGACCGACACGGTGGCTGTCTACGCGAATACGGCTCGTTCTTTCAAACCCAACACCGGACGCAATGCGCAGGGTGGTGGATTCAAGCCTGAAGAGGGCAAATCTTATGAAATGGGCATCAAGTGGGAAGCGCTGGATCGTCAGGTAAGCGTAGATGCCGCGGTGTACCAAATCGAAAAACGCAATGTGCTCACCTCAGATCCACAGGACTCGACACTTAATGTGGCCGCCGGTGAAGTACGGAGTCGTGGTTTTGACCTGAACGTGGCGGGAAACCTGACGCCGGAATGGCGCGTGATCGGCGGCTACGCTTATGTGGACGCCGAAGTGGTCAAGGACAACACCTTCGAGAAGGGTAGCCGACTGCTCAACGTACCAAGGAACAGCTTCAGCCTGTTGAACGTCTATGAGTTCCAGGACGGAGGCCTTAAGGGGCTGGGCTTGGGACTGGGGGCCAGGTACGTCGATGAGCGGGCCGGGAAGATGGGCGTCAACCCGTTTTCCATGGACAGCTACACCGTCGTGGACCTGCTCGGTTACTACAAGGTCAACGAGCGGATCCGCCTCAACCTGGACCTGAAGAACCTGTTTGACGCCGACTACGAAGAGGGTGCATTCGGGGGCGTCTATGCCTACCCGGGTGCACCGCGAACCGTGCAGGCCGGCATCTCCTACACGCTCTGAATTCGATGCATCATGAAAACCCCGAAGGTTCTGCCTTCGGGGTTTTTCTTTTACCACTTGCCTCTTTACCACTTGCCTGTGCTCATCCCGCCGTCCACCGGCAGTATCGCGCCAGTCGTGAAATCGGCGCCCGCCAGGTACAACACGGCCTCGGCAATTTCCTCGATGGTGCCCACCCGACCGGCCGGGGCCAGGTTGTCGAGGAATGCGCGGTGCGCCGGGTCGTGCATGGGCGTGTCGATGATGCCGGGGGCGACCGCGTTGACCTTGATGTTGTGGGGCGACAGCTCCAGGGCCAGGGCGCGGGTCATCTGGTTGACGCCGCCCTTGATCAACACCGGCAGTGCTGCCGGCACCTGGATGTTCGGTTGCAGGGCCACGGCGGCTGAAATGTTGATGATAAAGCCTTGTTGGCGCCCGATCATGTGCGCGGCAGCGGCCTGGCTGGCGTAGACCAGACCCTTGAGGTTAGTGTCCAGTAGCGCGTCCAAATCCTGGGGGCTGTATTCGACGAAGGGTTTTGGCAGGAAGAAGCCGGCGTTGTTCACCAGCCCGTCAACGGCGCCAAACGCCGCGACGGCTTGGGTGATGAGGGCGGTTGAGGTGGCCGGGTCAGCGATGTCGCCGGCCACGCCGATGAAGCCGGCCGGGTGGCCGAGGTCGGCGGCGGCAGCCTCCAGGCCGGACGGGGAGCGGGCATTGCCCACCACGTTATAGCCCCGACCCAGGAACGCTTTGACCAAACCCAGGCCGATCCCGCTGGAAGCGCCGGTGATGATGACGGTTTGTTTGAGGCTCATGATTGACTCCTGATCACATTGAGTTGAACCGGTGCGCCTGTGTTGGCGGTGGTTGAGTCCAGGGTATTGATGCGCCAGGGTTTGATAAATAAGGCTTCTGGTACTTGAGTTGATACGTCATGTAATCAATGGTCGGGGCCACACACAATGTTCCCGGCTGATTGCAAACCCAGGTTCGCCGGTAACGCTCACAGGATTGTCGCAGGCAGAAAAAAGCCCGGTCAGTTGGACCGGGCTCGGGAGGGGCAGGGCGTTATTCCTTGGGAAGACTTCGATACTCCGTCGTGGTCATGCCCGCGTATCCCCAGTTATCCGTGTCGACTTCCTCGATCACGATGTGGGTCAAATGCGGGTCCTTGCCCAGTACGCGCTGGAGGGTTTCGGTGATTTCGGAAATCACCTGGGCTTTCTGTTCACGGGTGACGCCGTCTCGGGTAATTCGCACATTGACGAAAGGCATGTTGCACTCCAACTGATGGAAATGAGCGCAGGACAATCCTGCGCGGTGGAAGTCCACTGTATTTATACGCCGCAGACTGATAAACAGGCCTTTGGAAACTTCAGTTGATACGCGGTGTAATGAATCATGAAGCGTCATTTCGAAGACCTGCAGTTGGGCAGCATAGAACTGTTCTGCCTGGCGGCGGAGGCGGGCAGCTTCACGGCGGCGGCGCAGTTGGCGGGGGTTACCCCGGCGGCAGTGAGCCGCTCGATCTTTCGCCTGGAAGAGCGCCTGGGTTCAAGGCTTTTCGTACGCACCACCCGCAGCATCCGCCTGACCGAAGCCGGCAAGACCTATTTCGAGCAATGTCGGCAGGCGTTGACGCAACTGGTCGAGGCGCAACAGGAAATGATGGGCGCGCAATCGGTGCCGTCCGGGCAACTGCGCATCAGCCTGCCCACTACCTACGGCCATCACCGCATCCTGCCGTTGCTGCCGGCCTTTCGAGCGCTGTACCCGCAAGTGACTGTGGACCTGCACCTGAGCAATCGAAACATCGATTTCGTTGCCGAAGGTTATGACCTCGCCATCCGGGTGCGGGCCCAGCCGGACTCCTCCATGATCGCCAGGTTGTTGGAAGACGCGAATCTGGCGGTGGTCGCCTCACCGGACTACCTGCGCAAGGCCGGCACGCCGCAGACCCTTGAAGACCTGGACGATCACGAGTGCATCCAGTTCGAATTGCCCAGTAGCGGGCGACGGATTTCCTGGTTGTTCAATGTCGAGGGCAAAGAAAAGGAGGTGTTCGGCGAAGGGGGATATTGTTGTTCGGACGATGTGCTTGGCGGCGTGACGCTGGCCAAGCATGGCGCCGGGTTGTTCCAGACCTATCGATTCATCGTCGAACAGGAACTCGCGGATGGCCGGCTGGTGGAGGTGTTGCAGCCTTTCGGGGGACGGTCACGACCTTTCACACTGCTGTATCCCCATGGCCGGTACGTGCCGCAACGGGTGCGCGCCTTCGTGGATTTCCTGCTGCAGCACCGGCAGCAATGGGCCTTGGCCTGACACAAGGTGCCAGGGCTGAAAAAGCATCCCTGTGGCGAGGGAGCTTGCTCCCGCTTGAGCGCGAAGTGCTCACTCGATCTCACTCGCCACAGAGATTCCAACCGTCAGATCGCGATCAGAACCGAAACGCCTGACGGCCAATCAGCAGCCACTTGCCATTCTTCTGCTTCTGCCAGATCTGGAAGTTCTCGATTTCCGTCGGAACCACTTCGGTGCCCTTGAGCGCCTGGGCCGAGAAGTGGTTGCGCACCAGCGCTACGTCACCGGACAAGGTGATTTTCTGGTTCTGCATTTCCAGGGTCTTGAACGCGCTCTTGCCCGTTTCGATGTCGGCGATGAAGGCTTTCTTGTCCTGGATATTGCCGCTGGAGTGCCCGTAGGTCAGGTTCTCGGCGGCCAGTGCCTGGAGTTGTGGGATGTCTTTGTGCAGCATGGCTTGGGTCAGGTGGTCGACGGCCTCGGCCACTTCCTGCTCGGCCGAAGAAGGGGCTGCCGCTGCGTAGCCGCTGAACAGGCACAAGAAGCTGACGATCAATGTCGCTTTTTTCATGGAGATTTCCTTGTTGTTGTAGGTATCCGGAACATACGAGCGCTTGCGCTCATCGGTCATCGTACAACTTGTCGAAGGCAACGGGAATAGTCAGACAGCTAGGCCATTTGTGAAATCAGCCAGGTCTGGTCAAAAGAACATCGGGGGGGATGGCCAACAATGTGGCGAGGGAGCTTGCTCCCGCTGGGTTGCGCAGCAGCCCCCACGAATCGGTACCGAGGTGTGTCAGGTTTATTGCGTTGTCTTTTTGGGGCTGCTTCGCAGCCCAGCGGGAGCAAGCTCCCTCGCCACAGGGGGGGCTTTTAGCTGTGGTGGTGTATTCACAGTCCCTCGCGATAAATCCCCTCGCCACAAGGCGCGTCGCATCCAGTTTTTGTGGCGAGGGAGCTTGCTCCCGCTGGGTTGCGCAGCAGCCCCCAGGAATCGGCATCGAGGTGTGTCAGGTTTATTGCGTTGTCTTTTTGGGGCTGCTTCGCAGCCCAGCGGGAGCAAGCTCCCTCGCCACAGGGGGGGCTTTTAGCTGTGGTGGTGTATTCACAGGCCCTCGCGAACCGCTCCCCGAATCCCTTCCAGCAACATGGTGAACGCCGGGTTGTCGTTGTCCTGGCGCCATACCAGGTGCAACTCGCTTTGAACCCCTTCGCCCAGGTCGATCTCGCGAAACACCACCTGCTTGAACACCACGCTGCTGGCGCAACGCGGCACCAGCGCCAGGCCCATGCCGGCATTGACCAGTGCCAGGATCGTCAGCGACGACCCCAGCCATTGCACGAATTGCGGCGCGACCCGGGCCGAGCGCAGCATGCCGGTGAGCAGTTCGTTGAAGGGCGGGTAGGCGGCGTGGGAATACATGAGGAACGGTTGGGCGTCCAGATCCTGGACGCTCACGGTCTCGGCGCTGGCCAGCGGATGTCCGGCAGGCACCGCCAGTACGAAGGGTTCGCGCACCAGGCATTCGGTGGCGTAGCCGGTCTCCAGCAGTGGCGAGCGGACGATGCCCAGGTCGATGCGCCGAGCGCGCAGGGCTTCATGCTGCTGGTAGGTGTTCATCTCCGCCAGGACGATTTTGACCTGGGGCTGTTTCAGCCGGGCCTCGGCAATCACCTTGGGCAGAAACTCGTACACCGCGCTGCCGACGAAGCTGATGGTCACCGAACCGATGTCACCCTGGGCAAAGCGCCGGGCGGCGATGGCGGCTTGTTGGGCCTGTTCCAGCAGGTTCTGCGCTTCGATGAAAAACGCCCGGCCGGCGGCAGTGAGCGCCACGCTGCGGGTGCTGCGGGTGAACAGTTCGACGCCCAAGTGGTGCTCCAGCAATTGGATCTGCCGGCTCAGCGGAGGCTGGGTCATGTTCAGGCGTTCGGCGGCACGACGAAAGTTGAGTTCGGTCGCCACGGTGGTGAAGCAGCGCAACTGGGCCAGTTCAAACATTGATTCAATCCAGGTATCAATCAAGTGCCAAGTTAGATTAGACGGGAACAATCCCCCGCGTCCATCATCGGCCCGTTCCCCACAAAAACAATGATCGGGAGGCACCCCTTGAATAACGTAACGGACTCCACCCATGACAGCACCCTGGCGCTCGCGGCGGCCAAGGTCAAACGTCATGTACTGCCGTTGGTGGTGGTGATGTTCATCGTCAACTACATCGACCGGGTCAACATCGGTTTCGTGCGCAGTCACCTGGAAACCGACCTGGGCATCGGCGCTGCCGCCTATGGGCTTGGCGCCGGGTTGTTCTTCGTCGGCTACGCCCTGTTTGAAGTGCCGTCCAACATGCTGTTGCAACGCTACGGCGCGCGGGCCTGGCTGACGCGCATCATGTTCACCTGGGGCGCGGCGGCCATGGCCATGGCTTTTGTGCGCGGCGAAACCAGTTTCTATGTGCTGCGCTTCATCCTCGGCGCGGCGGAGGCGGGGTTCTTTCCCGGCATCATCTACTACTTCACCCAATGGCTACCTGCCAACGAGCGCGGCAAGGCGATGGCGATCTTCCTGAGCGGGTCGGCCATCGCCTCGGTGATTTCCGGCCCGGTGTCCGGCGCCTTGCTGCACATCAGCGGGATGGGGCTGCATGGTTGGCAATGGATGTTCCTGATCGAAGGTTTCGCCTCCATCGTGCTGTGCGGGTTTGTCTGGTTCTGGCTGCAATCGCATCCGAGCCAGGCGAAATGGCTGAGCAGTGAAGAGAAAACCGTATTGATCGCCGCTATCGCCGAAGAGCAACGGGCCCGGGAGGCGGCCCAGGTGATCAAGCCGTCGATGTTCAAATTGTTGGCTGACCGGCAGATCGCGCTGTTCTGTTTCATCTACTTTTCCATCGCCCTGACCATCTACGGTGCCACGTTCTGGCTACCGAGCATGATCAAGAAAATGGGCAACCTGGGAGACTTCCAGGTCGGCTTGCTCAACTCCATTCCGTGGATCATTTCCATCATCGCGATGTACGGCTTTGCCGCCCTGGCCGGCAAATGGAAATTCCAGCAGGCCTGGGTCGCGGTGACGCTGGTGGTCGCTGCGTTTGGCATGTTCATGTCCACCACGGGAGGGCCGATCTTTGCCTTCGTGGCGATCTGTTTTGCGGCGATCGGTTTCAAGGCGGCGTCGGCGTTGTTCTGGCCGATTCCCCAAGGCTACCTGGATGCACGCATCGCGGCGGCGGTGATCGCCTTGATCAACTCCATCGGTAACCTCGGCGGTTTTGTGGCGCCGACGGCCTTCGGTTTCCTGGAGCAGACCACTGGCTCCATCGAGGGGGGCCTGTATGGGTTGGCCGCCACTTCGCTTGTCGCCGCCGTGGTGATCTTTTTCGCTCGCACCGCACCGAAGCGCGATACCCCGAACTCACTGTCCGGCCGGCCCGAAGCCGTTGTCGAAGTCGATCAGTCGCAAACCTCTCAAGCTTTGAAACCTGGCCCATCGGGAGCCGCTGTATGAAGATCAAACGCGTCACCGTCACACCCATCGCTTTTCGCGATCCACCTTTGCTCAACGCCAGCGGCATCCATGAGCCGTTCGCGTTGCGCTCGATCATCGAGATCGAGAGCGACAACGGTTACATCGGTCTGGGGGAGAGCTACGGCGATGCGCCGGCCCTGGCGATCCAGCAGCAGTTGCAGAGCCAGTTGATCGGCCTGGATCCGTTCAACCTCAACCAGTTGCGGTCTATCGTCCAGGCGACCGTCGCCGCGCACAAACCGGCCAGCGTTGCCGGTGCCGAACTGGCGCCGGGTTCCCACGCGAGCAAGGCGGTGAGCAATGCCTATTCGGCGTTCGAAGTGGCTTGCCTGGATTTGCAGGCCCATTACCTGGACGTGCCGTTGGTGGACCTGCTGGGCGGCGCGATCCGCGACGAGATTCCGTTCAGCGCCTATCTGTTTTTCAAGTACGCCGAGCACATCGATTCGCCGTACCCGCCCGACAGTTGGGGCGAGGCGCTCAACGAACAACAGATCGTTGCCCAGGCCCGGCGGATGATCCAGGACTATGGTTTCAAGAGCATCAAGCTCAAGGCCGGCGCTCTCGATCCGGAGCATGAAGTCGCCTGCATCAAGGCGCTGAAACGGGCATTTCCCGGCTATCCGTTGCGCATCGATCCCAACGGTAACTGGTCCCTGGAAACCTCGATTCGCATGGCCGAGCTGCTGGGGGATGACCTGCAGTACTACGAAGACCCGACACCGGGGCTGGAGGGGATGGCCGAGCTGCACAAGCGCACGGGGCTGCCCCTGGCGACCAACATGGTGGTCACCGATTTCGATGAGTTCCGCCGTAGCGTGGCGCTGGACAGCGTGCAGATCGTGTTGGCCGACCACCATTACTGGGGCGGCCTGCGCGACACCCAGGCCCTGGCGAAAATGTGCAGCACCTTCGGCCTGGGCGTGTCGATGCATTCCAACTCGCACCTGGGCATCAGCCTCATGGCCATGGCCCACGTGGCGGCAGCGGTGCCGAACCTGGACTACGCCTGCGACACCCATTACCCGTGGCAGGAACCGGATGAAGAAGTGATCAAGGGTGGCAAGCTGCCGATTGTCGACGGCTGCGTGAAGATCACCCGGGCGCCGGGCCTGGGCTTGGAACTGGATCGGGATCAACTGGGCAAGCTGCATGACCAGTTCCTCAGTTGCGGCATCCGCCAGCGCGACGATGTGCGGCAGATGCAGCGTTACCGGCCGGAGTGGAAGACCGTCAAGCCGAGGTT
This sequence comes from Pseudomonas sp. NFACC05-1, assembly GCF_900100135.1. NCBI lineage: Bacteria > Pseudomonadati > Pseudomonadota > Gammaproteobacteria > Pseudomonadales > Pseudomonadaceae > Pseudomonas > Pseudomonas sp. NFACC05-1. The sequence continues at coordinate 77,591 of NZ_FMTR01000016.1, forward strand.
CTGAGGAGACAGCGAAGGGGCCTGCTGCGCAGGCCAGCGGGAGCAAGCTCCTGTGGCGAGGGGATTTATCCCCGTTGGGCTGCGCAGCTGCCCCCTGGATCTGTCAGGCAGGTTTTAGGGCCGCTTCGCGCCCCAACGGGGATAAATCCCCTCGCCACAAGGCCAGTGGTATTTAGCACCAACCCAACATCCTCCCAGCCCACCCAGCGGCCCACACCCAAAGTACCGCGCCCGTCGGCAAGGCAGTCTTACACCTAAGCTGTCGCACCCGCCAGCCTCGCCGTCTTACACCCAAACTGCCGCGCCGGCCCGGCGCTTCCAAAGCATCCGCCAATTGCCTCCAAGGCAGCGTATGACGCGCCCTGGCGCCTTTCGATAATCGCCTCCGACATCCAGTCCCCTGTTGCGGAGCGCGCCATGCACAACAATAAAAATACCCGCCAACGTTTTTTGCCTGCGGTCATCGTAGGTGTTTCGAGCCTGGGCCTGATGCCTTGGGCCAACGCCGAAATCATGCTGTACGACAAGGACCAGACCACCTTTTCCACCGACGGCTACATCAACGCCTTTTACGTCAACAGTGACGTCGATCGCGCGGGTGAGCAGTACGACCGTCGGCAGGCGCGGGTCAAGATGGGGTTCTTGCCCAACTACCTGGGCTTCAACATGGGCAAGCAGGTCGATGACCTCAAGCTCGGTGCCCGGGCTTCGTTCTGGGTGACCATCAACGACAGTGAAACCAATGGCACCGACACCGCCATCGACGTGCGCCAGTTCTACGGCACCGTGGCGAATCCGGAGTGGGGCGAAGTGCTGATCGGCAAGGACTTCGGCCTGTTTGCCCGCTCCAACATCCTGCTGGACGAGTTGCTCGCCGGTTACGGCCAGGTCAGTGACACCCTGGGCCTGGTGGACGGCGGTGGCGTGTCGTTCGGCAACATCGGCAGCGGTTACCCGTACCCGTTCCCGACCTCGCAGATCACCTACCGCACGCCGGTGATGGAGGGCCTGCGCGTGGCGGTGGGGATCATGGACCCGGTGGACACCAACGACAACAGCGCCACGGGCAAGGCCTATCAGGAAAACCCGCGCACCGAGAGCGAGATCACCTATCAGTTCGATCTGGGCGGGGCGAAGATCTACAGCTGGCTCAACGGCAGCTACCAGACCTCGGACAACACCGACTCCACCGTCGAATCGGTCACTTCCAAGGGCCTGGGGTATGGCGTGCAGGCCAAGATGGGCGGGTTGTCGCTGACCGGCTCGGGGTTCCAGGCCAAGGGCATCAACCCGTTCTTCACCAACAACGCCGGTGAAGCCACCCTGCGCAATGTCGACAGCAAGGGCTACCTGTTGCAGGGCTCCTACAAGCTGGGCAAGAACCGCTTGGCGTTGTCCTACGGCAAGACCGATGACGACGGCAACGGTGTGGTGGGCAGTGGCGCCGATTACGAAACCCGTGGCATCGCGCTGTTCCACGACATCAACGACAACCTCAAGCTCGTGGCCGAGTACAACCAGTTCGAAATCAACGGCCACGACACCAGCGCCCAGAACGAAGACACCGATACCTTCGCGGTGGGTGCGGTGCTCACCTGGTAAGGGTGACTCCCTTCAACTGAGGCGTGTCAGGTCGGCTTTTGGGGCTGCTGCGCAGCCCAGCGGGAGCAAGCTCCTGTGGCGAGGGGATTTATCCCCGTTGGGCTGCGCAGCAGCCCCTATAAGCTTCTCATTTGATCAGGCTGATACACCGGGTTGCCCTGTCTGAGGGCTGCTGCGCAGCCCAACGGGGATAAATCCCCTCGCCACAATAGGCATTCCAACTGGACACCGTCGCAGTCTTTTGTGGCGGGGAAGTTTGCTCCTGGGGGCTGCGCATCAGCCCCCTTTTTTCAGTGTGACGTCCCCTCGGCGAACTCGATCTTGTTGCCGACGTTGTACTTGCCCGACGGCTTGTTCATGGGCAGGCGCTTGATTTCCTCGAGGGTGTTGCTGTCGTAGACAATCAGCGCGCCATCGGTATCCCAAATGCTCAGCAGCAGGTAGCGGCCGTCGCGAGTGAACTCGACGTGGGCGGCGGTTTTACCGGGCATGGGCCGCAGGGTGTGGGCGATTTCCAGGGTCTGTTTGTCGATCAGGTGGATGGCATCGTTGTCCGGGCCGAAGAACACGTCGGTCCAGGCGTAGCGGGAATTGGCATGGCTGCGCAGGAAGAAACCCGGCCCCAGGGTAGGGATCTGCTTGATGACTTTCCAGGTGTCGAAGTCGATCACCGAGATCAGCCCCTTGCTGATGTTGGGCGTGGCGAACACCCAGTGTCCATCGCGTTTCCAATAGGTCCCCGAGCCCAGGTGCGGCATGCCCGGCAGCGCGATATCGGTGACAATCCGCCCCGTGTCGAGGTCGATCACCTGGCCGCCCTGGGCCTTGCGCGAGGTGGCGAGCAATTGCCGGTAATCGGGCGAGAAGGAAAAATCATCGAGGTAATCCTCGGCCTCGATACGCCTGGGCACAAAGTCCGGATTCGGGCCGGTGGACAGTTCCCAGACCTCTTTCACATCTTTCAAGGCGACGATGAAGCTGTTGCGCGGCGGCGCGGTATAGACCGCACTGACCCGCGACGCCTGGCCGTCCAGCCCCACCGTTGCAACGGTCTTGACCAATGACAGGTCGCGGGCATCCAGCACCACCAGGTTGCCGGGCAGGGTGTTGCCCACCAGCACCCAGCGCCCGTCCTTGCTCACCGCCAGGTTGCGGGTATTGAGCCCGGCTCGCACCTCGGCGATGAGCGTGAGGTTGTGCAGGTCATACAGGCTGATCCAGCCGTCCCGGGAGGCGAAATAGACGAAGCGTCCGTCCGGCGAAAACTTCGGTCCGCCATGCACCGCGAAATGTGAGGCGAAGCGCGCCAGGACCTCGAAACGATCCCCGTCGACGATATCGACGTGATGATCGCCAGCTTCCACCACCACGAACAGGTTCAGCGGATCGGCGTGGTGCTGGGGTTTGTCGGGCAAGGTCGCGACATCCGCCAGCAGGCGATGGCTGCGGCGAGTATCGTCCTCGCTCCAGGTCGGTTCGACGGCCGGCGGACGTTGGAGATAGTGGGTCAGGCCATCGATCTGCGCGGGCTCCAGCACCGCGCCGAATGCCGCCATCTGGCTGGCCGGGCGTCCATGCTCGATCACCTGGCGGATTTCGTCGGGCTTGATCCGGCTCAGGCTCTGGGGCAACAGCGCCGGCCCGGCGCCGCCGATGCGATTGACCCCGTGGCATTGCTGGCAGTGTAGCTGGTAGTTCTGTTCGGCCAACGCCAGGTCCGGGTCAGGCGCCGTGGCGCCGTGGACGGCACCGATCCACAGTAATGGGGCAAGCCAGCCGATCCTCATGAGGCCACCCTCGCGACAGTTGGCTGGAGCGGTAGGGCCGGGTGCAGGCGCGCCGGATGCTCCAATACCTGATGGGCAAACAAGCCAACCACCTTGCCGATCACCGTCAAGGTCGGCAGGCCTTCGGCGCATGCCAACGCCATCTCCGGCAATTGCTGGAGGGTGCCGCGCAAGACCTGCTGGTCGGGGCGTGTGCCGTTGCTGATCAAGGCCGCCGGCGTATCAGCCGCCAGGCCCGCCGCGATCAGTTGTGCGGCGATGGTGCCGAGGTTTGACAGACCCATGTAGAACACCAGGGTCTGGCTGTCATCCGCCAGGCTTTGCCAGGGCAGGTTCAAGTCACCTTCGCGTTGCAAATGACCGGTGATGAAGCGACAGGAATTGACCAGGTCGCGATGGGTCAGGGGAATGCCGGCATAGGTGCTGCAACCGGCCGCGGCGGTGATGCCGGGCACGACTTGGCAATCGATACCGCGGGCCAGCAGATACTCCAGTTCCTCGGCGCCGCGACCGAAGATGAACGGATCACCGCCCTTGAGGCGCACCACCCGCTGTCCCTGGTCGGCCAGGTCGGCCAGCAGTTCGTTGATCTGTGGCTGGGGCAGGCTGTGGCAACCGGCGGCCTTGCCGACGTAGTGGCGGGCGCAGGTCAGGGGGATCAGGCCGAGCAATTGCGAGCTGATCAAGCGGTCGTAGACCACCGCGTCGGCCTGCATCAACAGGCTCCAGGCGCGCAATGTCAGCAGGCCCGGGTCACCGGGGCCGGCGCCGACCAGGGCGACTTCACCCGGTCTGAAGGACGATTGCAGGGCAGCGGGCAAAACGATGGAGGCAGGCATGGGACTTCCTTGGTTCGGTATCGGGTTCGCCGTCGGTTGATCAGGCGCAGGGCATCGCAACGCTGGGGATCGCGTGCAAGCCGATTTCTTCGTCGCTGAGGTGGCAGCCAGGGTCTTGGCCCCATAGGTCACCGTCGGCCCAGGCCCGGGTGCGGGTATTGCCGTTGCAGATCGCCAGCCAGCGGCATTGTCCGCAGCGACCGCCAACGGCCCGTGGGTGTTCGCGTAGCTTCAGCAGCAGGGCATCGGGGCGATTGAGCCAGAGCGTCTTGAATGGTGTCTGGCGGACATTGCCCACCGAGTGCTGCCACCAGTACGTGTCGGGGTGAACCTCGCCGGTATTGTCGATGTTGGCGATGCCGCTACCCGACGCGTTGCCGCCCCAGGCTCGCAGCATCTGCTCGAGTGCGGCGTAGTGTTGGGGCAGACGCCGGGCGACCCATTGCAGCAGCAGGATTGCGTCGGCGTCGTTGTTGCCGCTGACGAAGTCACTGTCGCGGCCTTGTTCGATGTCGCGCCAGGCCCGTTCGAAGATCAAGGCCATGGCCTCGCGGCTCATCTGTTGCTGGGCATCGAGCTTGCGACTGCGCTTGCCCCGGCCGCTGTAGTTGAGGTGCGACAGGTAGAATTTCTGTACGTCGTACTCATTCATCAAATCCAGCAAGCGCGGCAACTGGGCATGGTTTTGCTGGGTGAGGGTGGTGCGCAACCCGACCCGGATGCCTTGCTCGCGGCAAAGCCGGATGGCCGCCATGGAGCTGGCGAAACTGCCCTTGAGCTGACGGAATTCATCGTGGGTCGCTTCCAGTCCGTCGATGCTGATGCCTACGTAATCAAAGTTCGCCGCAGCAATCTGTTCGATATTGGAAGCGTCAATCAGCGTGCCGTTGGTGGACAAAGCGAGGAAAAAACCTTTGTCGCGGGCATAAGTGCTGAGTTGGAACAGGTCCTCGCGCAACAGCGGTTCGCCGCCGGAGAGGATCAACACCCGCACGCCGGCCTCGTGCAGGTCGTCAATGACCTGGAGCGCCGCCGGTGTGTCCAGTTCATCGCGAAACACGCTATCGGCCGACGTTGCATAGCAGTGCTTGCAGGTCAGGTTGCAGCGCCTGAGCAGGTTCCAGATCACCACCGGCGGGCGACTGCTGCCCGGTGGCGCGACGCGTGGAGCGGGGCAATGCCCGGCCAGGGCTCGCAGGTAATGGCTGATCCTCAACATAAGGCGCTCCTTCAGTCGGCGTGCGGGTTCAGCGCGAGGCGGGTGACAGGCGCAGGCCGGTTTTTTTCAGGATGCGGCTGCTCACCAGCATGTCGTCGGCGACGCAGGCGTCCCCCAGCAGGTAGCGCAGGTGTTCGCGGTAGCTGTCGATTTCTTCGCGGCTGCGGCCATGGACCATGGCGAACAGGTTGTAGCGCCAGCCGGGCTGGCGCGGGCGCCGGTAGCAGTGGCTGACGAAGGGCTGCGCCCCCAGCAGGGCGCCGAGACGCGAGATGTCGGCATCGGCCACGTCCCAGACCGTCATGCCGTTGTGGCGATAGCCCAGGCGATAGTGATTGGGCACGGCGGCAATGCGGCGGATCGCACCGTCGGCCTGCAGGCGCTTGAGCAGGTCGAGGGTGGATTCCACGCTCAGTTCCAGTTGCTCGGCCAGCCAGGCCCAAGGGTCTTCGAGCAAGGGCAGGCCGGCCTGGGTCAGTTCCACCAGGCGCAGCGCCAAGGGTGTTTCATCCAGCCGTGGCGCTTGCCACAAAGACTCAGACGGGGAAATACAGGCCGACATGGTAGGTCTCCTCTTTGGGCAGGTTCAGCGGCACCAGGCCGGTCAGGTGTTCGATGTGCAGCAGGGTGTCGTCGATCGCCTGTTCGCTGGGGCAGGCGAGCACGAACCACATGTTCCAGGTGTGCTCGCGGCGGTAGTTGTGGGCGACCTCGGGCATGTCCGCGAGCAGTTCGGCGATGGCCTCGAAACGCGGTTCGGGCACCGCCAGCGCCGCCAGGGTGAACGCACCGCCCAGGCGATCGATATCGAACATCGGGCCGAAGCGGGTGAGTACACCGTCGTTGAGCAGCTCATGCAGGCGATCGAGCAATTCGCTACTGCTGCTGTCCAGCTCTTGGGCCAGGGCCTGCCAAGGGTGGCGCACCAGCGGCAGGCCCAGTTGCAGGCGATTGATCAGGCGGCGGTCCAGGTCATCCATCGATATGGGCTCCGACCGGGGCGGCGTAACGTGCGCCGCATTGCTTGAACAGGTGCGTGCTGAACAACAACTGGTGGGGCAAGTCGTCCAGCCGATGTTCTTCAAGCAGCGCCTGGATCTGGGCCTCGACACGGTCGCGCTGGCGACCGTGGATCATGCAGAACAGGTTGTATTGCCACTGGGGCAGGCGCCTGGGGCGTTGGTAGCAAAGGCTGATGCCGGGCGTTTGCCCGAGGCGACGCCCGACTTCATCGACCAAGGCGTCCGGCACGTCCAGCACGAGCATGGCGTTGGCGGCAAACCCCAAGGCGCGATGGTTGACCACCAGGCCGACACGGCGGAACAGCCCCTGTTCATGCCAGTGCTGCACCTGTTCGAGCACCTGTTGCTCGCTGGCCTCGATCTGCTCGGCCAGGGCCTGGAAGGGGCGCGATGTCAGGGGCAGGCCGGTTTCCAGCAAACGGCGCAGTGCCAGTGACTGTTGTTCGTTCAGGGCGTTTTTCATGGGGTGGCCTCCAGGGCAAAGCCCAGGTCGATGCGATAGGCGGTCAGCATGGGTAGGTCCAGTGGCGTGAGACCGGTGTCGTTCTCCAGTTCCTGGAGGATGTTTTCCAGGTGGGCGCGGTTGGGGCCGGTCAGCACGAACCAGAGGTTGTAGCGATGTTCGCGGGCATAGTTGTGATTGACTTCCGGGTATTGGCTGATGCGTGCCGCCACCTGGTGCAAGCGCTCTTCGGGTACGGCCAGAGCGGCCAGGGTGCTGGCCCCGGCCCGGGTGTGTTCGAACACCGGGCCGACCCGCGACAAGGTCCCGGCCACTTGCAGGTGTTGCAGGCAGTCGATGACCTGGGCTTCGCTGCAGCCCAAGGTCTGGGCCATGGCCCGATAGGGCTCGGCGCACAACGGCAGGCCATGCTGGAATTGATCGATCAGGCGCCGGGCCAGTGAGCTGGAGGTCATGGTCAGTACCCCGGCTTGTGCGCGCGGCTGCTGAAGAAAATGCCGCTGGGGCTGAGGGCCGGCAGGCTGCTCAGGTGCTCGAGCCGATACGGGTTCCAGACCTGGACCTCGCCACCGTCCCGGGCAGACAACCACAACTGGTCACCCCGCGCGGTGAACTCCATGTGCAGCACCGCCGGGCCTGGCCGCAGATCCGCGACGATGGCGTGGGTCTGGGTGTCGATGACCTGGACGCGGTCGTTGTCCGGGTAGGCGAAGTTGACCCACAGCTGCCGACCGTCCGGACGCGCCGTGACGAACACTGGTTGACCGGCCACGGCGATGGCGTCGGTCTGTTGCCAATCCTGGGCGTTCATCACCAACACCTGGTGATGCCCGACCGCAGGCACGAAAGCTTGCTGGTCGGCCATGGCCCAGCCTTCCAGATGCGGCATCTTGTACACCGGGAGCCGCTCCTGGCCGCGACCGTAATGCCCCAGTACCCGTTTCACCCCAAGCTCCGGGTGCCAGAGATCGAGTTGGGCCATGCCGTCTTCACCGAACAGCCCGGCCATGTAATAACGCCCGTCCGGGGTGATCAGGGCATCGTAGGGTTGCTGGCCGATAGCGGTGAAACGTTCGATGCGCGGGGTGAGGCCTTGGCTGAAGTCGGCGGTCCAGATCTCACCCGTGTCGAACAGGCTGAACACGAAGCGTTGCCCCGGCGCGTCCACCAAGCCGACCACCCGTGAGCGCTTTTGTCCGCCGGGCAATGGCGTGGCCGGGATGTCGGCGACCTGTTCCAGGGTCTGGGCATCGAATACCTTGACGCCGCCGGGCTCGTAGTTGGAGACCGCGATCAGCTTGCCGTCCTGGCTGATTGCACCGCCGATGCTGTTGCCGCCCTGGATGATGCGCCGCTCGATGCGCGCACTCAGCAGGTCGACTTTGCTCAGGCCTCCATCGCGGCCGAACACGTAGGCGTAGCGTTGGTCGCGGGAGAACACCACCGAGGCGTGGGACAAGTCGCCCAGGCCTTCGACGCGGCCCAGGGCGGTGCGGGTGTCGCTTTCAATGATTTGCAGGCTGCCGGTGGCGCGCTCCACCACCACGCCCAAATCGCCGGTGCCGCGCAACGGTGTCTGGGCGCAACCGCAGAGCAGCAGGGCGATGGCGGAGGAGGAGAGGATAGAACGGATCATGAGGCGGGTTTTCCTTGAAGGAGCCGGTCCACCAGCCAGCGGATGTCGTCGGGTGCAAGCAACGGTGCCCAACCGGGCATGGCGCTGCCGGGCCGTCCGAGGGTGACGGTGGCGATGAGGCTGTCGCGGGATTTTCCGGCCAGGGCTTCGTGGGTGAGGGGTGGGCCGAGGCCGCCGGTCATGTACAGGCCGTGGCAGGCGCCACAATCCTGGTCCAGCAGGTGTTGCAGTTGGGCCTGGCGCTGGCTGTCGGGAGCGGCCAGCACGCTGGAGGAAAAAACCAAGAGCAGGGCGGTCGCCAGGGTTGTAGCACTGTGTCGTTCCATGACGTCCTCCTGAATCAAAATCGTGCGCGGTCCTGTGGCGAGGGAGCTTGCTCCCGCTGGGCTGCGAAGCAGCCCCGATAACGACCTGACGACTCAGTGTGTCAGGCAAAACCAGGGGGGCTGCTGCGCAGCCCAGCGGGAGCAAGCTCCCTCGCCACAGGGTTTGTGTCAGACAGGTCTCCCTGCCGGGTTTATTTAAGGGTCAGGACCCACGCCGCCAGGATCTTGGCTTCCTCTTCCGTCACGGGGTTGGCCGGCATTGGCATCGGTCCCCAGTTGCCTTGCGTACCTTCCTTGATGTGCTTGGCGAGCAGATCCTGTGCTCCGGCGACGCCGGCGTTTTTCGCCGCGACGTCCTTGAGCGCCGGGCCCACCACCTTGGTATCAATGGAGTGGCAGGCCGCGCAGGGCTTGCTCTTGAACAGCGTCGGGCCGTCTTGCGCCAATGCCGGCAGGCTGTAGGCGGCAGTCAAGGCCAGGGCAATCAGAATAGGCTTCATGGTTTTTCCTCTTATTGATGGGGCTCAATAGATGTCGTGTTGGGTGTTGTAGACGTTGAATTTCCCCGTCGGGGTGATCAGGCGTTTGTCCTTGATCACGTTCTTGACCTTGAGGGTCTTGTCGTCGATCACCACCAGGGCCGACTCGTCTTCCTGACCACTCCAGACCGAGAACCAGACCTCGTCGCCGGCCTTGTTGTATTCCGGTTGCACCACACGCAGCGCGCCTTTCTTGATACCGGCGTACTCGGCAATCGGCAGCACGGTGTAGCCGGCGTCGAGCTTGTCGATGTTGAACACCGCTACCGACTGGCTGAGCTTGGCGTCGGGGCTGAGGGTGGTGTCGACATACAGATGACGAGACGCGGGGTGAGTCTTGATGAACAGCGAACCGCCACCCTGGCCCTGGAGCGAACCGACCTGTTTCCAGGCGTATTGCGGGTGATTGACCGGGTCGGTGCCGATCAGCGAAACGCCGGCATCGCCCAAGTGGCTGGTGGCCCAGACCGGTCCGTAGAGGGGGTGGTTGAAGTTGGCGCCGCGGCCCGGGTGCGGGGTCTTGCCAACGTCCACCAGGGCGGTGAGCTTGCGTTCCTTGGAGTCGATCACCGCGACCTTGTTGGAGTTGTTGGCGGCCGTCATGAAGTAGCGATGGCTGCTGTCCCAGCCGCCGTCATGCAGGAACGGTGCGGCGTCGATGCTGGTGATGGTGAGGTTCTTGATGTCCTGGTAATTGACCAGCATCACCTTGCCGGTTTCCTTGACGTTGACGATGAACTCCGGCCACTCGTGGGAGGCGATGATGGCCGCGACCCGAGGCTCGGGATGGTACTGCTGGGTGTCGACGGTCATGCCGCGGGTCGAGACGATCTGCTTGGGCTCCAGGGTCTCGCCGTCCATGATGGTGAACTGCGGCGGCCAGTACGAGCCGGCGATGGTGTACTTGTCTTCGTAGCCCTTGAACTTGGAGGTTTCCACCGAGCGGGCCTCGATGCCCACCTTGATTTCCGCGACCTTGGTCGGCTCTTTCGGCCACAGGTCGATCATGTCGATCTTGGCATCCCGGCCGATCACCAACAGGTAGCGACCCGACGCCGAGATGCGCGAGATGTGCACTGCATAACCGGTGTCGATCAGCTTGACGATCTTCTTGCTGTCGCCGTCGATCAGGGCAATCTTGCCGTCGTCGCGCAGGGTCACCGAGAACAGGTTCTGCAGGTTGAGCGTACTGATCTGTTTGGTCGGCCGGTCTTCAGGCTTGACCAGCACTTTCCAGGTCTTGCGGGTTTCCGCCATGCCCCATTCCGGTGGCGTCGGCGGGGTGTGCTGGATGAACTTGGCCATCACCGTGATCTGGTCTTTGGTCAGGGCATTGGAGGTGCCCCAGTTCGGCATGCCGGCGGCCGAACCGTAGGTGATCAGCGCCTCCAGGTAGGCTTGGCCGCGCGATTGGGTGATGTCGGGTGTCAGCGGCTTGCCGGTGGCGCCTTTGCGAAGCACACCGTGGCAACCGGCGCAGCGCTGGAAGTAGATTTCCTTGGCCGTGTCGAAGTCGGCCTGGCTCAGGTCGGGCGCGCCTTCGGTCTTGACCACGCGGGGTTGCTCCGGCGCGGCGGTTTGGTCGGCGAAGGCGTGGGGGGCGGCCAGCGCTGTACACAGCGCCGTGACCCGCAGGGCCCACGATTTTTTGTGGCTGATCAGCATTCCATTTCTCCTCAGGCGTGACCCGCGCTGCGCTGTAATTGACGTTCGGCGCGCAGGTTCTTGGTGCGGTGCAAGGCTATGCCCAGGCCGGTGGTTAGCCGCTTGACGGCGATCAAGTTTGCCGGCCGCAGCCCTTGCCAGGTTGTCGCAGGGCACCGTAGCGTGGCCTGCAATCGTGTTGTCTGATCAGGTCTTGCCATGAACGCTATCCACACTTTGCAGCACCCCGACGAACCCTTTTATCAACCCCAGGACAACGAGCAGGCGATGTTCGAGCAGGCCTGGCATCACGGCATGCCGGTGCTGATCAAAGGCCCGACCGGCTGCGGCAAGACCCGTTTCGTCCAGCACATGGCCCACCGCCTGAAACTGCCGCTGTACACCGTGGCCTGCCACGATGACTTGAGCGCGGCCGACCTGGTGGGCCGTCATCTGATCGGCGCCCAGGGCACCTGGTGGCAGGACGGGCCCTTGACCCGGGCGGTGCGCGAGGGCGGTATCTGTTATCTGGATGAGGTGGTCGAAGCGCGCCAGGACACGGCCGTGGTGTTGCACCCGCTGGCCGATGATCGTCGGCAGCTGTACCTGGAACGCACCGGCGAAGTGCTGCAGGCGCCGCCGTCCTTCATGCTGGTGGTGTCGTACAACCCCGGTTACCAGAACCTGCTCAAGGGCATGAAGCCCAGCACTCGCCAGCGTTTCGTGGCGATGCGCTTTGGCTATCCGGCGGTGGCCGATGAAGAGCGTATCGTTGCCCGCGAGGCGGGCGTCGATCTGGCCCTGGCGGCTCAGGTGGTGCGATTGGGGCAGGCGCTGCGCCGGCTCGATCAGCATGACCTGGAGGAAGTTGCCTCGACGCGCCTGCTGATTTTCGCCGCGCGCATGATCGGCTCCGGCATGGACCCACGCCAGGCCTGCCTGGCGTGCCTGGCCGAGCCATTGAGTGACGACCCGCAGACCGTTGCAGCGTTGATGGATGTGGTCGATGTCCACTTTGGCTGAAACCGTTGCCGTGCCCCGACGTTTGCCCGGGGACCTGGCGATGTGGTTTTTCATCCTCGCCGAGTTGTCGGTGTTCGCGTTGTTGATCCTGACGTTCACCGGCGCCCAGGCGTTGTACCCACAGACTTTCAGCGAAGGCCGGCAATTGCTGGACCGCTCCACGGGCCTGGCGATGACCCTCAGCCTGCTGACGGCCGGGTTGTTCGCCGCCCTGGCCCAGGAGCAGGTCAGGCAGGACCGGCCACGTCGGGGGGCGTTGTTGCTGTGGGTGGCGTTGCTGCTTGCTTCGGGCTATGTGGGGATCAAGCTCACGGAGTACGCCCATCTGTTGGCGAACGGCCTGGGGATGGAGCACGACACCTTCTTCACTTTGTACTGGATCCTCACGGGGTTTCATTTCCTCCATGTGCTGCTGGGCATGGTGATCCTTGGCTGGCTGGCCGAGGGCTGCCGGCGCCGTCGCTATGGGGCGCAGCGCAACAGTGGGCTGGAATCCGGCGTGCTGTATTGGCACATGGTCGATCTGGTCTGGGTGCTGTTGTTCCCGGTGGTCTACATCCTTGATTGAGCGGAGGTGCTCATGTCGGCTTCCCGTGTCTTGATTGCTTGCTGGATGACGCTGGCCGTGCTGAGCACCGGCACCGTTGCCCTGGGCCAGATCGCGGCTGCCGGGCTGGTGTCCATCGCCATCCTGGTGGTCGCGGTGACCAAGGCCTGGCTGATCGCCGACGGCTTCATGGAACTGCGCCATGCGCCGCGCCTGTGGCGCGGGTTGATATTGAGCTGGGCGGTGCTGTTGGCGGTGCTGATCGCCTCGACACTTCTGTCAGGCACATAACCCGTGGCGAGGGAGCTTGCTCCCGCTGGGCTGCGCAGCAGCCCTATTCCTAACAACCTCACTCTACCTGACACACCGTGCCGGCAGGTTTTGGGGCCGCTTCGCGACCCAGCGGGAGCAAGCTCCCTCGCCACGGGATCGGTGCTGCAGGAACAACCCACCAAAACCATCGGAGATTCTTGATCGCCATCAAGCGGTTTCCGACCCCTCGCTTCCTAGAATGAACACGCCAAGCAATGAGGAAGTGACCATGTCAGATACTTTCACCAAAGGCATGGCCAGGAATATTTACTTCGGGGGAAGCATCTTCTTCTTCCTGATATTCCTGGCCCTGACCTACCACACGGAACAGACCTTTCCAGAACGCAGCAACCAGGCGCAATTGACGGAATCGGTGATACGCGGCAAGGGCGTCTGGGAGCGCAATAACTGCATCGGCTGCCATACCCTGCTGGGCGAGGGTGCGTACTTTGCGCCGGAGCTGGGCAACGTGGTCAACCGTCGCGGTGGCGATGAAGCCTTCAAGCCGTTCCTGCAGGCCTGGATGAAAATGCAGCCGCTGAACGTTCCGGGGCGTCGGGCCATGCCGCAGTTCAACCTGAGCGAGCAGGAGGTCGACGACATCGCCGAGTTCCTCAAATGGAGCTCGAAAATCAATACCAATGGCTGGCCGCCAAACAAGGAGGGCTGAGAGATGAGCATGGCTAATCCGCATCTGAAATTCGCCTCGCAGGCCGTCGCCAAACCCTACTTCGTATTTGCCCTGATGCTGTTCCTGGGGCAGGTGTTGTTCGGTTTGATCATGGGGCTGCAATACGTGGTCGGCGACTTCCTGTTCCCGCTGATCCCTTTCAACGTGGCCCGCATGGTCCACACCAACCTGCTGATCGTCTGGCTGCTGTTCGGCTTCATGGGCGCGGCGTATTACCTGATACCGGAGGAGGCCGACCGCGAACTGCATAGCCCGAAACTGGCGCTGTTGCTGTTCTGGGTGTTCGCCGCCGCTGGCGTGGCGACGATCCTGGGCTACCTCTCGGTGCCTTATGCAACGCTGGCGAAGTTCACCGGCAACGACTTGCTGCCGACCATGGGGCGCGAGTTCCTGGAGCAGCCGACCATCACCAAGATGGGCATCGTGGTGGTGTGCCTGGGGTTCCTCTACAACATCGGCATGACCCTGCTCAAAGGTCGCAAGACCACGGTCAGCATGGTGATGATGACCGGGCTGATCGGCCTGGCGGTGTTCTTCCTGTTCTCCTTCTACAACCCGGAAAACCTCGCTCGCGACAAGTTCTACTGGTGGTGGGTGGTGCATCTTTGGGTCGAAGGTGTCTGGGAACTGATCATGGGTTCGATGCTTGCCTTCGTCCTGATCAAGATCACCGGTGTGGACCGCGAAGTGGTCGAGAAATGGCTCTACGTGATTATCGCCATGGCACTGATCACCGGGATCATCGGCACCGGTCACCACTTCTTCTGGATCGGCGCACCCGAGGTCTGGCTGTGGGTGGGCTCGATCTTCTCGGCGATGGAACCGCTACCGTTCCTGGCCATGGTGGTCTTCGCCTTCAGCATGGTGAAAAACCGTCGTCGGCAACACCCGAACCGCGCCGCCACGTTGTGGGCCAAGGGCACCACGGTCACCGCGTTCTTCGGTGCGGGCGTCTGGGGTTTCCTGCACACCCTGGCACCGGTCAACTACTACACCCACGGTTCACAACTGACTGCGGCCCACGGTCACCTGGCCTTCTACGGCGCCTACGCAATGATCGTGATGACGCTGATCAGCTACGCCATGCCACGCTTGCGTGGGTTGGGTGAAGCAGCGGACGAACGTTCCCAGCGGTTGGAGATCTGGGGCTTCTGGTTGATGACCTTGTCGATGGTGATGATCACCTTGTTCCTCACCGCTGCCGGTGTGGTCCAGGTGTGGTTGCAACGCTGGATGACGGATGGCAGTGCCTTGCCGTTCATGGCCACGATGGATCATTTGAAGCCGCTGTTCTGGGCACGACTGGTCAGCGGTATCGGGTTCCTGGCCGGGTTGCTCTGCTACCTGTTCAGCTTCCGTCAACGTGGCCGTGCGGCCCTGCGGGCACCAGCGGCGGTGGTGCCTTCGTGAGTCACCACAGCGACTGAGCCGGACCCATTTGTGGTGAGGGGATTTATCCCCGTTGGGGCGCGAAGCGGCCCCCTACATCCTGTCTGATACACCGCAGTAGCAGACATTTTGGGGCTGCTTCGCAGCCCAGCGGGGATAAATCCCCTCGCCACAATGGGTTCGGCTTAAGAGGAGAATAACCATGGCATTCACCCTGGAGCTGGAAGAATGGGTCGGCAGTGTCTGGCACCGTTTCATCACCCGTCGGGCCAGTGCTGATTTTCCTGAGGCCCGGGTCGAGCTGGTGCCCCGGCAACGCTCGTTGCAGGTGCTGTTTCGCGCCACTGGCGGTGCGCCTCACCTGGGGGTGGAAGCGGTCAGCGACCGCGACCTGTTGTTGCGTCGCAACCTGTTGCAGCAGATTGCCGGCACCTGCAAGCAAGTGCCCCTGGCCTGTTGCGATGGCGATAACCTGCGGCTGCCGGCGAGCCTGGCGACGTTCCCCGATGTCGGGCTCAACGAAGAGCTGTATCGCTGGCTCGCGTTGCTGGCCGCGCAGTCGGGGCCGATGAAGCACTGGGGACGGGACAATCAGCGCTGGACCCTGGCGGTGTTGAAGCGCTACCCGGCGCTGCGCCCTCGCTACCGGCGACTGGTGGAGGCGCACCTGTCCCTGCGCCCCGATCCGGCCACGCTCAACCCGGCCGAAGCCGCCTTGGAACGGGCGTTGTGCCAGGCCTTGCGCGAACCGGGCAGTGTCGAACATTTTCCACGCAGCGAGCGGGCGGCCTGGCCGTTGCCGCTGTGGCTCTACCCACCCCAACACCTGGCCAATCCCCAGGCCGCCAACCTTGAGGAGTCCGAGCAATACCTGGCGACGCCGCCCGGTGAACAGCAGGGCGGGCGCAAGCGCGCCGAGCGAATCGACGACACCACCCGTGACGGTGGGCTGCTGATCGTGCGCCTGGAAAACCTGTTCAGTTGGACCGAACACGTGGACCTGGATCGCTGGGCGGATGACAGCGAAGACCCGGACGCCGCTCGCGTCGCCGAGGACCTGGACCAGTTGACCTTGTCACGTACCCGCATACGCAAGGGCGGTGGTTTGAAACTGCACCTGGACCTGCCGCCGGCCGATGTGGATGACCTCCCGTTGGGCGCCGGTATCCTGTTGCCGGAATGGGATTACCGCAAGCAACGACTGCAGGACGACTTCGTCAGCCTGCAAACCTTTACCCCTCGCGATTGCCAGCCCCAGCCGTTGCCCGCACGCCTGCGAAGCTCGGCCCAGCGCTTGCGTCGCCAGTTCGAACACTTGCGCAACGATCGCCAATGGTTGCGCCAGCAAACCCAAGGCTCGGAACTGGACCTGCAAGCCTGGCTGGATTTCCACGTCGAACGCCAGCACGGGCAGTGCAGTGAACGCGGGCTGTTCATGGACCAGCGTCAGACGCGCCGCGACCTGGCCTGCCTGCTGTTGGCCGATCTGTCGATGTCTACCGATGCCCACCTCAACGACGAACACCGGGTGATCGACGTGATTCGCGACAGCCTGTTGCTGTTCGGCGAAACCCTCTCGGTGCTGGGGGATGATTTTGCCTTGTATGGGTTCTCTTCCTTGCGCCGCCAGCAGGTGCGCATGCATGAACTCAAGGCCTTCAACCAGCGTTATGACGACCACACCCGGGGGCGGATCCAAGGGCTCAAGCCCGGTTACTACACGCGCATGGGCGCGGCGATTCGCCAGGCCACGCAACGGTTGGCGGGCTGCAAGCGGCGGCGCAAATTGTTGTTGCTGCTCAGTGACGGCAAGCCCAATGACCTGGACCTCTACGAAGGACGCTACGGTGTGGAAGACACCCGCCAGGCAGTGCTGGAAGCCCGGCGCCAAGGGCTGACGCCGTTCTGCATCACCATCGATCGCGAAGCGGGGGATTACCTGCCGTACATGTTCGGGGCCAACGGCTACACCTTGATTCGCCAGCCCGAGCAACTGCCGCTGCGTTTACCGCAGTTGTACCGGCAATTGACTCAGGATTGAGGGCTCAGGCGATGCTGCGCGGCAGCCAGAAGAACATGACGAAGCAGAAGATCGTCAAGCCGACACAGAACCAGGTGAAGCGTCGCAACCGACGCTCGCTGGCCTTTGCGGCCTCGACTGGCAGGGGCATGCCGCACTGGCGACATTCGGTCTCGTGTATCGGGTTGGCTTGTTGGCAATACAGGCAAGTGGGCTGCGCGCTCATTCGAATTGCTCCAGGCGCAGGCGATCGAGAATGGCGATCTGGCGACCGTCCTGGGTGATGATTTTTTCATCGATCAGGCGCCGGATGATCCGCGAGAAGGTTTCCGGCTGGATCGACAAGTGCCCGGCGATCAACTGCTTGGCCATCGGCAATTCGAACTGGCTGTCCACGGTTTGCAGGCGCACCAGTTGCGTCAGCAGGTAGCGCACCACGCGGTGAGTGGCGTTCTTCAGTGACAGGGTTTCAATCTCGTTGACCCGTTGGTGCAGGCGTACACAGAGCTTGCCGAGCAGGGCGAAGGTCAGCCGGCTGTTGCTTTGCAGCAGACGCATGTAGGTAGCGTTGGACAGCCGGTATACCTGGGTCGGGCCGACGGCTTCAGCGGACGCGACGTAGTTGGGGGTGTCCATCAGCATCATGGCTTCGGCGAAGGTCTGGCGCTCGCCGATCACCTCGAAGACCTTTTCCTGGCCATCCGGGGTCAGCCGGTAGATTTTCACGGCACCGGAAATCACGAAGTAAAACGCCTGCGCCGGCTCTCCCTGGCGGAACAGCGGATCGCCCCGGTCGATGTTCAGCAGTTGGCTGTTGCTCATCAATTCGTTGAGCTCTTCTTCGTTCAAAGGCTCGAACAGGTGATGGCTGCGCAGAATCTGGTGATGGACGCGGTGGAGCACCATGGCATGGAATCCTTGTAAGGGTGAAAGAGGTGGTCGGGGTCAGACCAGGCTCAGGGACAGGCCGCTGGCTAGCGCCACGACGCAGGAGAGCAAGACGAACCAGGTAAACGGCAGAACGGCGGATTTCATGGATGACCCCGACAAGAAAGGTGATGCCGTGCCTGAGCAAGAGACGGGCCATGCCTGCGGGCGTTGATTCATGGGACGTTAGAGTCAGTGAGGGTAAAAATGACCCTGGCGCAATCGGGTTAAAACAACCACGAAAGGGTCATAAGTACCCCGTTAGGCTACAGTCTCTGTGGGAGCGAGCTTGCTCGCGATGGCGTCGGATCAGTCAGTATTGAGTTGTCTGGCCCACCGCCATCGCGAGCAAGCTCGCTCCCACAGGGGGGTAGGGGTATTTAGCGAATGGCTCGACCCGGTTCGGCAAGCCCCTTGCAAGTGACTGGTCGAGGCACCTGGCTGGCTTGATCTGAGACAAGGCCTGCCAGCGCCGATAGCCGATCATTCGAACCCTGGTTTGTCGTACTTCGCTGGCGGTTCAGCGAGGCAAAAGGAGTGATGTATGCAAGTGCTTGACCGTCGCAAGGCCATGGCCATTCTGCCGCTGTGGCGCCTGGCGTTTCGGCCGTTCTTCCTGGCGGGCTGCGTGTTGGCGCTGTTGGCCATTCCCCTGTGGCTGCTGGCGTTCACCGGGCGCTTGTCGACCTGGCAGCCAGCCGGCGGCTGGTTGGCCTGGCATCGGCATGAACTGTTGTTCGGTTTCGGCCTGGCGATCATTGCCGGGTTCCTGCTGACGGCGGTGCAAACCTGGACCGGAATCCCCGGCCTCAGCGGCAAGCGCCTGGCAACGCTGGCGTTGTTGTGGCTGGGCGCGCGGCTGGCCTGGTTGGTGGATGCGCCCTGGCCGTTACTGACGTTGCTGGAGCTGGGTTTTGCCCTGGCGGTCGCCGCGCTGATGGGCGTGATGTTGTGGCGTGTGCGGCAGAAGCGCAATTACCCAATTGTGCTGGTATTGCTGCTGTTGGCCGCCGCCGATGCGTTATCCGTATACGGCCTGGTGCAGCACGACGAGGGCTTGCAACGCCAGAGCGTGCTCACCGGCCTGTGGCTGGTGGCGGCGATGATGGGGTTGATCGGCGGGCGCGTGATTCCATTCTTTACCCAGCGCGGCCTCGGTCGGGTCGAGGGCGTTACCCCTTGGCCGTGGCTCGATCGCCTGTTGCTGGCAGGGGCGGCGCTGGTGGCGTTGTTGTATGCCTTCGGTCCGGCGCTGGTGACCAGCGTCTGGGTCGGCCTGTTGTTCGCCGCGTTGGCGGTGGGCCACGGGATTCGGCTGGTGCGTTGGCATGATCGGGATTTGTGGCGGGTGCCGCTGCTGTGGTCGTTGCACCTGGCCTACGCCTGGCTGGCGGTGGCTTGCCTGGGCATGGCGCTGTGGCACTTCGGCGTGCCAGTGAACCCGAGCCTGGCGGTGCATGGCCTGACCATCGGCGCCATGGCCGGGTTGATCCTGGCGATGGTTGCCCGTGTCAGCCTGGGCCATACCGGGCGCGCCCTCGAGCCGCCGGCGGGCATGACCCTGGCGTTCATCCTGCTGAACCTGGCGTGCCTGAGCCGCGTGCTGTTGGTGCTGCTGTTGCCGTTGGCCGGGCTGTGGCTGGCGGCGCTGTGCTGGACACTGGCGTTCGGTCTATACGCCTGGCGCTATGGGCCGATGCTGCTCAAGGCTCGGGTGGATGGGCATCCGGGATGAGCCGACTGGGCAGAGGGAATCGATAATGTACGGGGTCTTGCTGGTTACCCACCTGTTGGCGGCCATCGCCTTCATTGGCACGCTGTTTTTCGAGGTCTTCATCTGGCATGGCGCCCGTCGGCCGTTGGCCCAAGGCGTCAAGGACGCTGCCGACCAGGCCATCGCCCAGCGCTCGCGGCACGTGCTGCACGGCGTCGTGCTGGTGCTGTACGGCGCCGGCATGGCCCTGGCCTGGCAGCATCGCGGCGCATTGAGCCAGCCGTTGAGCAACAGCTTCGGCCTGCTGCTGAGCCTGAAGATCCTGCTGGCCCTGAGCATCATCGGTCACTATTTGTGGCTGGCGTACTGGCTCAAGCGCGGTCGCCTGACGCCGAACCGAGCCTGCTGGTTGCGTCGCAGTATCCTGGGGCACATGGTGTTGATCGTGGTGTTGGCCAAGGCGATGTTCTATTGGCAGTTTTGAGCAGGGATGGGAGCAACGAATGCCTGTGGGAGCAAGCTTTGCTCCCACAGGCGTAATGGGCAATGTTTGTGAGAGTTAACGGGCAGGCTTCATCGCATTGACGAACAACACATTGTTTTCCAGGTGGATGTGCTGCATCAGGTCATCACGAAACTCCACCAGCCCGCGATACAGGGCGCGCCAGGTGTTGCAGGCGTCGGCGGGCGGGGTGATCTGGTCGGTCAGGGCGAGCATGGTGTCCAGGGCTTCACCGTGCTGGTCGTGTTCGTAGCGCAGCACCTGGATCGGCGCCGAGGCCCGTTCGCCCAGGCCTTGTTGCAGCATCGGGAACAGCACCTGTTCTTCCTTGAGCATGTGGCCTTCGAGTTCCTGGTACATGTCCTGCAGGTGATCGGCCAGGCCGTTCGGGCAACTGGGTCGCGCACCGTGGACCTGCTCGACGCGCCGGGCGAGACGGATCAGTTCCGGCAGCTGTTCGCGATGGCGTGCGTGGTAGCGCTCCAGGATGTGGCCAATCAAGGTCGCCTGGGGTTCGTCGCGCCAGTCATGGCCCAGCTCCCCAGCGGCTTGCAAGGTGCGCAGGGCGTCGGCGATCAGCAGCGGGTTCAGGCCTTTGCCCAGCGCCGCTTCACGCAAGGACTTTTGCCCGCCGCAGCAGAAGTCGAGGTTGTAATGATGGAAGGTACGGGTTGCACCGGGAATATCGCAGGCCAGTTGGCCGAGGCTTTGTTCCAGCAAATCGAGGCTCATCATGTTTCCTTGGGGTTGAATCCCGGCAGGGACGGATGAACGGACTTTGCAGTCGACGTGCCAGTTTCAACTGATTGAAAATAAAGCATTAAATTTTTGGCAGGGTGATTGTCACCCTGACTGTTGAGGGTCAAACGAACCCTGGAGGGTCATCACTACCATGCTGCGTGAAAGCCTGGCCGCCGACCTGATCGTCGAGCTGCCCAATGCGGTGCGATTGCAGCGCCTGGTGCAGACCCTGCGCGAATACTTCAACAGTGGCGCCGTGGGATTGTTGCGCCTGGACGACGACAGCCTCAGGCCCGTGGCGACCGTGGGCCTGGTCCACGAGGCGCTGGGCCGACGGTTCGTGATTGCCCAACACCCACGCCTGGCGGCAATCATGGCCTCGCGCGAACCCACCTGGTTCGAGCCTGACAGTCGCTTGCCGGACCCTTATGACGGCTTGCTCGACAACCATGTCGGCGAGCCGCTGCCGGTGCACGACTGCATGGGCGTAAGCCTGTATGTGGAAGGCCGGCTCTGGGGCGCGATCACCCTCGATGCGTTGCACGCCGGCACCTTCGACAGCCGCGCCCGAGAGGAACTCAAGCGCTGCACCTTGCAGATCGAAGCGGCGGTGCGAGTCACTCGGCTCGAGCAGGAAAACCGCAGCCTTAGGGCCTCGCGCAGCGACCCGGCGGACCTGCGCCTGCCGGCCGAGGAGGGCGAAATCCTCGGCCGTAGCGAGGGGCTGCAACAGTTGCTCAACGAGTTGGATGTACTGGCCGACTCCGAACTGCCGGTGCTGTTGCTGGGCGAAACCGGCGTGGGCAAGGAATTGTTCGCCCGGCGTCTGCATCGCTTGTCCCGGCGCGCCCACAAACCATTGGTCCAGGTCAATTGCGCGGCGTTGCCGGAGTCCCTGGCCGAAAGCGAATTGTTCGGCCACGTCAAAGGCGCGTTCTCTGGCGCGACCACCGACCGCGCCGGGCGTTTCGACGCGGCCAATGGCGGCACTCTTTTTCTCGACGAAGTCGGCGAGTTGCCGCTGAGTGTGCAGGCCAAGCTGCTGCGCACCTTGCAGAACGGCGAGATCCAGCGCCTGGGGGCGGACAAGCCGCTGCACGTCGATGTGCGGATCATCGCCGCCACCAACCGGCACCTGCCTGACAGCATTCGCGATGGCCTGTTTCGCGCCGACCTGTACCACCGGCTTTCGGTCTACCCGGTGCCGATCCCACCGCTGCGTGAGCGTGGCCACGATGTGTTGATGCTGGCCGGGCACTTTCTCGAACTGAACCGCACGCGCCTGGGCTTGCGTGGCTTGCGCCTGTCACCGGCGGCTGAACAGGCGCTGCTGGCGTACTCCTGGCCGGGCAACGTG
This sequence comes from Pseudomonas sp. NFACC05-1, assembly GCF_900100135.1. NCBI lineage: Bacteria > Pseudomonadati > Pseudomonadota > Gammaproteobacteria > Pseudomonadales > Pseudomonadaceae > Pseudomonas > Pseudomonas sp. NFACC05-1. Next base: position 99,891 of record NZ_FMTR01000016.1, read on the forward strand.
CGGGAGCTGGAACATGTGATCAGTCGCGCGGCGTTGAAGCAACTGAGTCGGGGCGCCAGTCGCAGCCTGATCATGACCTTGGAGCCGCAGGTGCTGGATCTGGATGTCAATGCCGGCGCCGTCACGGCCCAGGCGTTGCCGGAGAGGCCCCTGGAAACGCTCGATGCGCCGTTCCAGCCCTTGGGTGAGGCGGTTGATGCTTGTCAGCGACAGGCGATCCTCACGGCTCTGGAGCGTTGCGGGCAGAATTGGGCGGGGGCGGCGCGGTTGTTGGAGGTTGATCCGAGTAACTTGCATAAGCTGGCGCGGCGGTTGGGGCTCAAGTAGCCTTTGATCTGTCAGGCCGCGTTGCCTTCATCGCGAGCGAGCTTGCTCGCGATAGCGCCCTTCAACTCACCACAAGAACCACCATTGACAACGATCAAGGCCCACCATCGCCGCAGAATCCACACTGGCCCAAACCCATCGTGGAGATCACCGTCATGCCCCTTTCCCTGGCCAAAATGCGCCGCCAGTACACCCTCGATGGCCTGGATGAAGTCCAGGCACCCGACGACCCCATGGCTTTGTTCAGGCTCTGGATGCAACAGGCCCGAGACACCGAAAGCCCGCCGGTGGAAGCCAACGCCATGGCTTTGGCGACGGTGGATGAGCAGGGCCGGCCTCACTGTCGGGTGTTGTTGCTCAAGGGCTTCGACGCCCAGGGCTTTTCGTTTTTCGGCAACTATGACAGCGCCAAGGGACAGAACCTGACGGCCAACCCTTGGGCGGCCATGACGTTTTTCTGGCCGGGGCTGGAGCGGCAAGTGCGGATTGAAGGACAGGTCTGCAAGCTTGATCCCGCGTTGTCGGATGCCTATTTCGAGTCCCGTTCCGTCGCCAGTCGCCTCGGTGCCTGGGCGTCGCCACAAAGCCGACCACTGGAGGACAGGGCCGCGCTCGAGACCTTGCTGGTGCAAACCGAACAACGTTTCGCCGATCAACCGGTGCCACGTCCCGCGCATTGGGGCGGCTATTGCCTGCGACCCGAGCGACTGGAATTCTGGCAGGGCCGCGCTGACCGTTTGCACGATCGCCTCGACTACCGCCTGCAGGATGGCGCCTGGCAGCGCAGCCGCCTGGCGCCTTGAGCGCCGAGGGAGGTACCTCCAAGGAGGAATAGGCCCGGCAACGATTGCGGTTCAGGCTGGGCCATCTTTTCTGACAGGACGGCTGATCATGGCCCATCTGACGCAACGCCTCTTTCAACCACTGAACATCGCGGTCCTTACCATCAGCGATACGCGAACCTTCGACACCGACACCTCGGGCCAAACCCTGGCGGACCTGCTGCAAACAGCCGGGCACGTGCTCATCGACCGTGGGCTGGTGAAGGACGATATCTACCAGATCCGCGCCCAGGTCTCCCAATGGATCGCCGACCCCAAGGTGCAGGTGGTGTTGATGACCGGCGGCACTGGGTTCACCCCGCGCGACAACACCCCCCAAGCGGTGGCGCCGTTGCTGGACAAGCACGTCGACGGTTTTGGTGAGTTGTTCCGCCAGGTGTCCCTGGCGGAAATCGGTATGTCCACGCTGCAATCGCGCGCCTTGGCGGGCATGAGCAATGGCGTGCTGGTGTGCTGCTTGCCAGGCTCGCCGGGGGCTTGCCGGACCGGCTGGGAAAAGATCCTGGTCGGGCAACTGGACAGCCGCACTGGCCCGTGCAATTTCACCCCGCATCTCAAGCCGCAGGCCGGCATTGCTCCGACCGCCTGCGAGACACGCTCGTGAGCGGCAAGGTGTGCGACAGCGGCGTGCTGATGCCGGTGGATGAGGCGATTCGTCATCTGCTCGACCAGGCCCCGCCGCCACCGCCCGTGCAACGGGTTGGCCTGGATCAGGCCCTGGCGCGTGTGCTGGTCGCCGACATTCTGTGCCCGATGAACCTGCCGGCCTGGGATAACAGTGCGATGGACGGCTATGCCCTGCGGGCCGCTGACCTGCCGGGTGACGGCTACCTGCTGTTGGGCGGGCGGATCGCCGCGGGTGACGAGCCGGGCGAGCCGTTGCAGGCCGGGCACGTCGTGCGGATTTTTACTGGCGCGCCGCTGCCACCGGGGGCCGACACGGTGGTGCCGCAGGAAAGCTGTCGCGTCGATGGCGAGCGGGTCTGGTTGCCGTCGGTCAACGGCGGTGACCATGTTCGCAAGGAAGGCGAGGAACTGCGTCGAGGAGACCGGCTGCTCGAAGCCGGCACGCGCTTGCGTGCCCAGGAGTTGGGTTTGCTCGCCGGTGCCGGCGTCGGCCAGGTGGACGTCTATCGCCCCTTGCAAGTGGGCTTGCTCAGCAGCGGCGATGAGCTGCGCGAGCCGGGCGAGCCACTGGCGCCAGGACAGATCTACAACAGCAATCGTCATAGCCTCGCCGCACTGCTGCGCGGTTGGGGTGTCGAGGTGCATGACTTCGGGGTCATGCCCGACCAGCTATTGGCCAGTCGACAAGCGTTGCGCCTGGCCGCCGCCGAATGCGATGTGCTGATCACATCGGGCGGTGTCTCGGTGGGTGAAGAAGACCACCTCAAGCAAGCCATCGAAGCCTTGGGCAGCATCGACCTCTGGCGCCTCGCCATCCAGCCGGGCAAGCCCCTGGCCTTTGGGGATGTGGAAGGCAAGCCATGGATTGGGCTACCGGGCAATCCTTCAGCGGCGTTGATTACCGCGTTGATCGTCGTGCGTCCCTTCCTGTTCCACGCCCAAGGCATGCGCGACGTGCTGCCTGTACCGTTGCAACTGCCGGCCGGGTTCGATTGGCTCAAGCGCAACCGACGCCGGCAGTACCTGCGGGCCAGGTTGGTCCCGGATGCCAACGGCCACCTGTGTGTGGAACTGCACCCTCAGCAAAGTTCGGCGATGCTGACGGCCGCTTGCTGGGCCGATGGGCTGGCGGTGGTGGAGTGTGAGGCGCAGCTGCACAAGCACGACAAAGTGCTGTACCTGCCATTCGCCGAGCTGATGCATTGACGGCAATTGATTGCCGTCAAGGTCGCCGGCCGAGGGCTGGCTAGACTGGCGGCGCTTGAGTTTTTCTCATGAGGATGCCCCATGCAACTGGTTTGCCCGGCAGGGAATCTGCCTGCCCTCAAAGCGGCGGTGCGCCAAGGCGCCGATGCCGTCTATGTCGGCTTTCGCGATGACACCAATGCCCGGCATTTCGCCGGGCTGAACATGGACGACAAGCAGTTCGACGCGGCTGTCGCACACATCCGTCAACACCAACGCAAGCTGTACGTGGCGGTCAATACCTACCCGCAGCCCAAGGGCTGGGAACGTTGGCAACGGGCGGTGGACCGTGCCGCCGATTTCGGCGTGGATGCCCTGATTGCCGCCGACCCCGGCGTGCTCGGCTACGCCAGCCAGCGCCACCCGAAACTGGCGCTGCACCTGTCGGTACAAGGCTCGGCGACCCACGCTGCGGCCCTGGCTTTTTACGCCCAGCGCTATGACATCCGCCGCGCCGTGCTGCCGCGGGTACTGTCCCTGGCCCAGGTGCGACAGGTGGCGGCTGCCAGCCCGGTGCCGATCGAAGTGTTCGGTTTCGGCAGCCTGTGCATCATGGCTGAAGGCCGTTGCCACTTGTCTTCCTACATCACCGGCGAATCGCCGAACCTGTGCGGCGTCTGCTCGCCCGCCAAGGCGGTGCGCTGGAGCGAGGATGCCCAAGGCCTCAGCGCACGCCTGAGCGAGGTGCTGATCGACCGCTACACCCCCGAAGAACCGGCCGGTTATCCGACCCTGTGCAAAGGCCGCTTCCTGGTAGGCGGCAAGCGTTTCCATGCGCTGGAAGAACCCACCAGTCTCGACACCCTTGACCTGTTGCCGGAGCTGGCGGCCATCGGCGTCGAAGCGGTGAAGATCGAAGGTCGCCAACGCAGCCCGGCCTATGTTGAACAAGTGACCCGGGTCTGGCGCGCCGCACTGGATGCCCACCTGGTCGCGCCGCAACGGTTCCGGGTGCGGGAAGAATGGCGCCAGGTGCTGGCTGGCTTGTCCGAAGGCAGCCAGACCACCCTGGGTGCCTACCATCGATCATGGCAATGAGGGGAGGCCAGATGAAACTCAGCCTGGGACCGGTCCTGTTTTACTGGGACAAAGCGCAACTGGGGAATTTCTATGCCGAGATGTCGGCATTGCCGCTGGACGTGATTTACCTGGGGGAAACTGTGTGCTCCAAGCGCCGGGCCTTTTCTCTGGATCAATGGCTGGGGCTGGCGCGCGAGCTACAGACGTGCAGTCAGGCACAGATCGTGTTGTCGAGCCTGACACTGATCGAAGCGGCTTCGGAGCTGTCTTCGCTGCGCCGTCTGTGTGACAACGGCCAATTATTGGTGGAAGCCAATGACATGGGCGCGGTGCAGTTCCTGGCCGAACGCAAGCTGCCTTTCGTGGGCGGTCCTGCGTTGAATTTGTACAACGGTCACGCCCTGGGCCAATTGCTCGACAGCGGCATGGTCCGCTGGGTGCCACCGGTGGAGTGTTCGGCGGCGCTGATTGGCGATGTGCTGGAGCAAGTGCGAGACATGGAGCGTGAGGTGCCTGAAGTCGAGATCTTTGCCTACGGCCATCTGCCCCTGGCTTACTCGGCGCGCTGCTTCACCGCTCGTGCCGAAAACCGGCCCAAGGATGACTGCCAGTTCTGCTGCATCAATTACCCCGATGGCCTGGCGCTGAGCAGTCAGGAGGGCCAGCCGTTGTTTACGCTCAATGGCATCCAGACGATGTCCGGTGAGGTGAGCAACCTGCTGGCTGATTACAACGCTCTGGTGGCTTGCGGGGCCGACATCCTGCGCTTGAGTCCGCGAGCCCAGGGCATGGCCGAGGTGGTCACAGCCTTCGACAAGGTTCGCCAGGGCGAGGCACCGCCGCTGTTCGTCGAAGGGTGCAACGGCTACTGGCACGGCCATGCCGGCATGTTGAAGGTAGAGGAGGCGGGCCTGTGTTGAGTCCGAAGAAGTGGGTGCTCAAGGGCGCTGATCGCTTGCTGCCCCTGGTGGGCAAGGTGCCGTTCGTGGTGCAGCGCCTGGCGTTGCAACAGGCGCTCAATCGTTGCCTGGCCGAGCCGCTGCGCGATGGCGGGTTCGATGTGCTGCGTGGACGCTGGTTGTGCCTGCGGGTGCCGGACCTGAAGTTGTGCTGGTACCTGACCCTGGCGCGCGATGGATTGCGCATCGCCGAGCGGGCCGAGGCCCAGGTCACCATCAGCGGTAACTGGCGCGAGTTCCTGTTGCTGGCCAGCCGTCAGGAAGACCCCGATACGTTGTTCTTCCGGCGACGGCTGGTGATCGAGGGGGACACGGAGCTGGGGCTGGCGCTGAAGAACCTGATCGACAGTCTTGATCCGGAGGTATTGCCGCCTTGGTTGTGGCGCAATCTGGAGCGGGCGGGCAAGGGGTTGGCCGCAGTGTGATGAAAGCCCCAACCCTATTGCCCCTGGTGTATTCCTGTTCCGGTTGCTCCAACGTGGCGCAACTGGCCAACAACGTGGCCTTGCGCCTGGACCGCGCTGGCCTGGCCGAGATGTCCTGCATCGTCGGGGTCGGCGGGCATGTGGCGTCGCTAGTCAACAAGGCACGCTCGGGGCGGCGGATCATTGCCTTGGACGGTTGCCCGTTGCAATGCGTCCAGGCGTGCTTGCAGCAACACGACCTGGAAGCGGATGTGCATGTGATCCTGAGTCAGTTGGGCTGGCGCAAGCGTTTCGGGGTCGAGTGCTCGCAAGAAGAGGGCGATGCGTTGTTCGAGCGGTTGATACCGATGATAGGGGTTGATGAGATCGATGGGCCGAGCGGCGAGTAAAGAGCCCATACACTCCCTGTGGCGAGGGGATTTATCCCCGCTGGGCTGCGAAGCAGCCCCAAAGCTGAGTCTGCGGTGTATCAGGCAGTTGAGGGGGCGCTACGCGCCCCAGCGGGGATAAATCCCCTCGCCACAGGGGGACGGGGTGCCCGCTGTATAGGATTCGCAGCTATTGCTGGTAAGCCTCCAACGCTTCCTCGGCCAGGATACGAATGTTGCGCCGTTCCATGGCGATCAGGCCACCGTCCACCAAGCGATGCAGAATGCGCGAGAAGGTCTCTGGCTGAATCCCCAGCTTGGAGGCCACCAGGCGTTTGGACACCTGCAGCACCAACTGACCGTTGCGTGGATCGCGCTCCTGCAGCAGGAAATTGATCACCCGCCGACTGGCGCTGGCCAGGGTCAGGTTGTCGATGTCCTTGAGGCGTTGGTGCAGGTGGATGCTCATGCTCGCCAGGATCGCCAGGCAGACTTTGGGCTGGTCCTCCAGGGCCTTGCGGTAGTGGGTGCCCTCGATGCTCACCAGTACGCTGTCCTTGATTGCCGACGCACTGACCGGGTAGCACCGGGCCTCGCTGAATAGCAGGGCCTCGGCGAAGGTCTGTCCGGGCTGGATGATCTCCACCAGGTTCTCCTGGCCTTCGCCGGTGACCCGGAACAGCTTGATCTGGCCACTGACCAGCAGGAAAAACCGCTTGGCCGGGTCGCCCTGGTGCATGAGCGTGCTGTTGCTGTCCAGGCGCCTGAGGACGGCCAGGCTGCAGACATCTTCAAAGACCCGCTCCGGCAATTGGCTGAACAGGTGATGACGACGCAACAGTAAAACGATGGAAGGGTGGGTCAGCATGGCGTACCTCCGCGTGCCGTCATGGTAGGGCCCAAATCGTCGCCGGCCTATGCCTCGGCAGGCCTACCTCGGAAGAGGGAGGCCTGATGACTATCCTTGTGGCGAGGGAGCTTGCTCCCGCTGGGCTGCGTAGCAGCCCCAAAAAACAGGGCCGCTGCGCGCCCCAGCGGGAGCAAGCTCCCTCGCCACAGGTTATGTGTTGCTCATGGAATCTATTCGCCTGGCCTAACCCGCCCCGCGCAGATGTTCCATCGCCCACACCGCCGCTTCGACCCGTGAACGCAAGCCGAGCTTGTGCAGCAGGTTCTTCACATGCACCTTGACCGTGCCTTCGGTGATGCCCAGCTTGTGCCCGATGACCTTGTTGCTGTAGCCGCCAGCGATGGTCTTGAGCACCTGGCGTTCGCGCTCGGTCAGTTCTACATCGGCCTGGCGCGGTGGCGAGCGCAGCGCCTGGGCCATGACGCGGGTCAGGCCGGGGCTGATCACCAGGGCGCCGTTGAGGGCATCGCGGATGTACTGGATCAGCAACTCCGGCTCCATGTCCTTGAGCAGGTAGCCGTTGGCGTCCAGGCGCAGGGCGTCGCGAATGTCGTCCTCGGCATCGGACACGGTGAACAGCAGCACCTTGCCGGTGTAGTGCATGGCGCGCAGCCGGCGCAGGGTCTCGATGCCGTTCATCTGCGGCATGTTGTTGTCCAACAACACCAGGTCGGGCTTGAGCGGTTCGATCAGGGTCAGGGCTTCTTCGCCGTGGCTGGCTTCGCCAACGATCTGCAAATCGTCTTCGAGCTCAAGCATCTGACGGATGCCGCGACGCATCATCGGATGATCGTCGACCAGTAGCAGGGTGTGGCGCAGGGGGGCGTTCATGTTGCGAGGCCTTCGGTGTGTTGGCCCAGGAATTCCGGTTGGAAATGCACCTGGATGCGGGTGCCCTGGGGGGTACGGGAGTGAATCTGGAGCTGGCCGCGCAGGCTGCGGGCCCGTTCGTTCATGATGTTCAGGCCATGGTGTTCGCGCTGGTCCACCTCGCCGCTGAAGCCCCGGCCATCGTCTTCGATCGACAGCCGCACGGTCTCGCCTTCCTGGCGCAGTTCGAGCCAGGCGTTTTCGGCATGGGCATGGCGCAGGCAGTTGGACAGGGCCTCACGGGTGATCTGCAGGATGTGGATCTGCTCGCTGGCCGACAGCTCGAAGGCCAGGGTGTCGACGAACAGATGCACTTTGAAGTCCCCGCGGTTGGAGAACTCCTCGGCAGTGTCCTTGAGTTCTTCGACCAGGCCGTCATCGTGGATCTGCAAGCGGAAGGTGGTCAGCAACTCGCGCAACTGGCGATAAGCATTGTTGAGCCCTTCGCGCAGTTCACCGGTGACGGTCTCCAGGGTCTGCACCGGTTCGCCCCGACGCATCAGGGTCTGCATGCGGCTGACTTGCAGCTTCATGTACGACAAGGCCTGGGCCAGGGAGTCGTGGAGTTCGCGGGCAATGATCGTGCGTTCATCGAGCAGCAGCAGACGATGGTCCTGTTCGCGCTGGCGCTTGAGCGATAGCGACGTACCAATCAGGTTGGCCAGGGCCTGGATCAATGCGGTTTCCCAGGGCTGCGCGGCGTGGCCGTCGACAAAATGGGCCTTGAGCTCACCCAGTTCGTTGCCCTGGTTGCTGATGCTGAAGGCTTGCGGGCGTGCAGCGTTGTGTTTATGACAACTGGCGCAATCGCTGCTGGCGCAGACCTGGCGGCTGTCGGCGCCATGCAACGCCAGCAGGTGCCTGGCCGGTGCCTGCAATTGCCCTTGCAGGCACAGCGTCAGGCGCAGGCCCGGCAGGCGTTGTTGGAAGCGTCGGATCAGTTCATCCAGCCCTTCGGCATTGGCCTGTCGCGTCGCCAGGCTGCGACTGCTTTGGTACAGCAGTTCCAGGGCGGCGTTGGCCTGTTGCAGGTTCAGGGTCTTTTGCTGGACCTGGTTTTCCAGGGTGCGGTGCGATTGCTCGATGGTCTCGGCCATGGTGTTGAAACTGGTCGCCAACTGGCCCAGTTCATCTTCGGACTGGTGATTGACCCGCACCTGGAATTCGCCACGACGAAAGCGCTGGGTGGCGTCCACCAACTCCTGCAAGGGCGTGACCACGCCGTACTGCAATTCATACAGTCCGATCAGCAGGATGATCATGGTGCTGAACAGCGCCGCGCCCTGGATCACCTGCTGCCAGCCTTGCTTGTGCTCGCTCTGACGTTGCAGCAGGGTGACGAACTGGTCCAGTTGATCGACGAAGGTGTTGGCGCTGGCCTGGAAAAATGCCGAGTCACCACGCTCGATGGCCGGGCGCAAAGTCTGGTTCCAGCGCTGCACAAGGTCGCGATAGCTCTTGTGCAGGGAGGTTTCCGGCCCATCTTCCAGCACGGCGCGCAGGGCAGGGCTGTCGAGGCGTTGTTGCAGGCTGGCGATGATCGCGGGGACGTCGTCGTTGGCCCCCGCCGCCAGTTTCCAGCTCAGGTGGTAGGTCTCCATGCGCACGGAGCCAGCGGTATTGATAGCAGCAGCGTCGCCCTGGCTGAACCAGGCGATCAATCCGGCGCTCAAGGAACTGGCCAGGGCCAGGATGGCGATGAGGATCACCGCCAGCCCGGCGCGAGCGGGCAGGGAGCTGCGCAGCCAGCGCATCATCGACGCGGGCCTGCGGGGCAAAACTGTGATGCGAGCATAGGGGCGCCCTGGACCTGGGGGGGTGTAGCAGCCAATCCTGGGCGCACTACCTCTAAAGAGTTGTCGGCCGCTCCATTTCCATAAAAGCTTCGGCAGACTTGTTCAAGATATTGATAAATAAAGGGTTGTATCAATATCCGGGTCTACCTCCTTGGAGGTAGACGGGGCAAGCATAGGCCTGGACCGCCCCGGCACACGTTGACCCAAGTCAAGTTTTTGCGGGGTTCGTATCACTAGGCTGCGCTCATCGAACTGACGGAGTGCATCGTGATGCGAGCGCAAGTGCAACAAGGGCTGGTACTAGGGATGAGTACCCTGGCCTTCACCGTGTGCTTCATGGTCTGGATGATGTTTGCCGTGCTCGGCGTTCCGATCAAGGAGCTGCTGGCCCTCAACGAGACCCAATTCGGCCTGCTGGCGGCCACGCCGGTGCTGACCGGCTCGCTGGTGCGTTTGCCCCTGGGGCTTTTGACCGACCGCTTTGGCGGGCGGATCGTGTTCTTCCTGCTGATGCTGTCCTGCGTCCTGCCGCTGTACTTGATCACCCTCGCCACGGCCTTCTGGCAGTTCCTGGTGCTGGGCCTGTTCGTCGGCCTGGCCGGCGGTTCGTTCTCGGTGGGCATCGCCTATGTCGCCAAGTGGTTCGACAAGCAGAACCAGGGTTTCGCCATGGGCGTGTTCGGTGCCGGCAACGCGGGTGCGGCGGTGACCAAGTTCCTCGCTCCGGCCCTGATCGCGTTCGGCTCCTGGCACCTGGTGCCCAAGGTGTTCAGCGCCATCCTGTTCATCACCGCGCTGCTGTTCTGGTTTCTCACCAGCGAGAAAAAGGAGCACAGCGGCACCGGCGGCGCCACATTGCGCGAGCAGTTGAAAACCCTGAAAGAGCCGGCCGTGTGGCGCTACTGCCAGTACTACTCGATCGTCTTCGGCGGCTACGTGGCCCTGGCCTTGTGGATGACCAAGTACTACGTGCAGGAATACGGCTTCAGCCTGCAAAGCGCGGCGCTGCTGGCGGCGTGTTTCTCCCTGCCTGGTGGCGTGCTGCGGGCCGTCGGTGGCTGGATGTCCGACCGCTGGGGCGCCCAGAGCGTGACCTGGTGGGTGTTGTGGGTCAGCTGGATCTGCCTGTTCCTGCTCTCCTACCCCCAGACCCAACTGCAAGTGCAAACCGTCAACGGCATCGTCGATTTCCATATCGGCCTCAACGCCACGCTGTTCACCGTGCTGCTGTTCGTGATGGGCATCGCCTTTGCGTTCGGCAAGGCCTCGGTCTTCAAGTACATCGCCAACGACTACCCGAAAAACATGGGGGCAGTGTCCGGCATCGTCGGCCTGGCCGGCGGCCTGGGCGGGTTCGTGCTGCCGATCATGTTCGGCGCCCTGGTGGACCTCACCGGCGTGCGCTCGTCCTGCTTCATGTTGATGTACGGCGTGGTCTGGGTCTCCCTGGCCTGGATGTACTTCAGCGAAATACGCAAGCGCCCGCTGCTGGGTAAACAGCCGCCGGCCATTCAATCCCCGTTTTCCAGCATTGCCCAAGGAGAAGAACATGTCCGTTCTGCAAACGCCTGAAAAGGGCCCGGTCATTCATGACTGGCGTCCGGAAGATCCTGCTTTCTGGGGCAGTAGCGGCAAACTGACCGCCCGGCGCAACCTGTGGATTTCCATCCCGGCGCTGCTGTTGGCCTTCGCTGTGTGGATGGTCTGGAGCACGGTGATCGTGCGCCTGAATGCCATCGGCTTCAGTTTCAGCACCGACCAGCTGTTCTGGCTGGCGGCATTGCCGGGGCTGTCCGGTGCGACCTTGCGCATCTTCTACTCGTTCATGGTGCCGATCTTCGGTGGCCGGCGCTGGACCGCCCTGAGCACCGCATCGCTGCTGATCCCGGCGTTGTGGATGGGCTTCGCTGTGCAGAACCCGGCCACGCCCTACAGCGTGTTCGTGTTGATCGCGTTGCTCTGCGGTTTTGGCGGCGGCAACTTCGCCTCGAGCATGTCCAACATCAGCTTCTTCTACCCCAAGTCCCAGCAAGGCACGGCCCTGGGCCTGAACGCCGGGCTGGGTAACCTGGGGGTGTCGGTGATGCAGTTCAGCGTGCCGTTGGTGATCTCTTTCGGCGTGTTCGGCTTCATGGGCGGCCAGCCCCAGATGTTGGCCGATGGCAGCTCGCTGTGGTTGCAGAACGCCGGTTTCATCTGGGTGCCGTTCATCCTCGCCGTGACCCTGATTGCCTGGTTCGGCATGAACGACCTGTCCAGCGCCCGTGCTTCGTTCAGCGAGCAGGCGGTGATCTTCAAGCGCAAGCACAACTGGCTGATGTGCTGGTTGTACCTGGCGACCTTCGGCTCGTTCATTGGCTTTTCCGCCGCGTTTCCCCTGCTGATCAAGACTTCGTTCCCGGAAGTCATCGCCCTGAAATTCGCTTTCCTCGGCCCGCTGGTGGGCGCGCTGGTGCGGCCGTTGGGCGGCTGGCTGGCGGACAAGCTCGGTGGGGCCAAGGTCACCTTGTGGAACTTCGTGCTGATGATTCTGATGGTGTTCGGGGTCATGCACTTTTTGCCCCAAGGCGGCCAGGGCGGCAACTTCTACGGCTTCCTGGGCATGTTCATGTTGCTGTTCATCACCACGGGTGTGGGCAACGGTTCGACCTTTCGGATGATCCCGGTGATCTTCCGCACCCTGCATGAAAAAGCCGCCCTGGGCAAAAAGCCCGAGGTGCGCGAGCAAGCGCTCAAGAATGCCGGCAAGGAGTCGGCCGCGGTGCTGGGCTTCAGCTCGGCCATGGGCGCCTTCGGGGCGTTCTTCATCCCCAAATCCTTCGGCACTTCGATGGCCCTGACCGGCGGCCCGGAGATGGCCTTCTACATGTTCGTCGGCTTTTACCTGAGCTGCATCGTGGTGACCTGGTGGTGGTACGCCCGCAAGGGCGCGGCGACACCCTGCTAAGACGAATTCAACTATTGCGTGGGCGGGGCGCAGACCCCGCGGAGCAAGCCTGAGAGGAACACACTGTGAGTCATTTATTGGATCAACTGCGGTTTTTCAACCGTAAGCAAGGCGAGTTTTCCGATGGGCACGGCGAGACCCGCAAGGAGTCCCGCGACTGGGAGAACGTCTATCGTTCGCGCTGGCAGTACGACAAGATCGTGCGTTCCACCCATGGGGTGAACTGCACCGGTTCGTGCTCGTGGAAAATCTACGTCAAGAACGGCTTGATCACCTGGGAAACCCAGCAGACCGACTATCCGCGTACCCGCAACGACCTGCCCAACCACGAACCACGCGGCTGCCCTCGCGGCGCGAGCTACAGCTGGTACATCTACAGCGCCAACCGGCTCAAGTACCCGAAGATTCGCAAGCCATTGCTCAAGCTGTGGCGCGAAGCCCGGCAGACCCTGCCACCGGTGGAAGCCTGGGCCAGCATCGTCGAGGACAAGGCCAAGGCCGACTCCTATAAAAGCAAGCGCGGCATGGGTGGCTTCATCCGTTCCAACTGGGAAGAAGTCAACGAGATCATTGCCGCCGCCAACGTCTACACCGTCAAGACGCACGGCCCGGACCGGGTGGTGGGCTTCTCGCCGATCCCGGCCATGTCGATGGTCAGCTATGCCGCCGGCTCGCGTTACCTGTCGCTGATCGGTGGCGTGTGCCTGAGCTTCTACGACTGGTATTGCGACTTGCCGCCCGCTTCGCCGATGGTCTGGGGCGAGCAGACCGACGTGCCGGAATCGGCCGATTGGTACAACTCCAACTACATCATTGCCTGGGGCTCCAACGTCCCGCAGACCCGTACCCCTGACGCCCACTTCTTCACCGAGGTGCGCTACAAGGGCACCAAGACCGTGGCGATCACCCCGGACTATTCGGAAGTCGCCAAGCTCACCGACCTGTGGCTCAACCCCAAGCAGGGCACCGACGCCGCACTGGCCCAAGCCTTCAACCATGTGATCTTCAAAGAATTCCACCTGGACAAGCCCAGCGCCTATTTCACTGAATACGCCAAGCGCTACACCGACCTGCCGGTACTGGTGATGCTCAAGCCGATGCTTGGCGCTGCGCCGGGCGCGGGTTACCAGCCGGACCGTTTCCTGCGGGCCAGCGACCTGACCGACAACCTCGGCCAGGACAACAACCCGGAATGGAAAACCATCGCCATGGATGCCGCCGGCGAACTGGTTTCGCCCCAAGGCTCCATCGGCTATCGCTGGGGCGAGAAGGGCAAGTGGAACATCCTTCCCCGTGAAGGCGGCGAGGGGCGTGAGATCGACCTCAAGCTGAGCCTGATCGGTGGCGACGTCGCCGAGGTGGCGTTCCCGTACTTCGCCGGCGAAGCCCAGGAGTACTTCCAGCACGTGGCCGGTGATGCGGTGCAGTTCCGTCGGGTGCCGGTGCACAGCGTGGTGCTGGCCGATGGCAGCGTGGCGAAAGTCGCCACTGTATTCGACCTGTCGGCGGCCAACCTGGCGATCGACCGTGGCCTGGGCGGCGCCAACGTTGCCAAGGACTATGACGACGCTTCGGTGCCCGGCACCCCGGCCTGGCAGGAGCAGATCACTGGCGTAAGTCGCGAGAAGGCGATCCAGATCGCCCGCGAGTTTGCCGACAACGCCGACAAGACCCGTGGACGCTCGATGATCATCGTCGGTGCAGCGATGAACCACTGGTACCACATGGACATGAACTACCGCGGGCTGATCAACATGCTCATGCTCTGCGGTTGCGTCGGCCAGACCGGCGGCGGTTGGGCTCACTATGTGGGCCAGGAAAAACTCCGTCCGCAATGCGGCTGGCTGCCCCTGGCCTTTGGTCTGGACTGGAGCCGCCCGCCACGGCAGATGAACGGCACCAGCTTCTTCTATGGCCACAGTTCGCAATGGCGCCACGAGAAGATGAGCATGCACGACGTGCTCTCACCCCTGGCCGACAAATCGCAGTTCCCCGAGCACGCCCTGGACTACAACATCCGTGCCGAACGGGCCGGCTGGTTGCCGAGCGCGCCGCAACTCAACACCAACCCGCTGCACATCTGCCGCGATGCCGCCGCCGCGGGCCTGGAACCCAAGGACTACGTGGTCAAGTCGCTGCAGGACGGTTCCCTGCGCTTTGCCTGCGAACAGCCGGACAGCCCGGTGAACTTCCCGCGCAACATGTTCATCTGGCGTTCCAACCTGCTGGGCTCCTCGGGCAAGGGCCACGAGTACATGCTCAAGTACCTGCTGGGCACCAAGAACGGCGTGATGAACGAAGACATCGGCCATGGCACCGAGTGCAAACCCACCGAAGCCGAATGGGTCGACGAGGGCGCCATTGGCAAGCTCGACCTGGTGACCACCCTGGACTTCCGCATGTCCTCGACCTGTGTGTATTCCGACATCGTCTTGCCGACCGCCACCTGGTACGAAAAAGACGACATGAACACCTCGGACATGCACCCGTTCATCCACCCACTGTCGGCCGCCATCGATCCGGCCTGGGAATCGCGTTCGGACTGGGAAATCTACAAGGGCATCGCCAAGGCGTTTTCCGCCATGTCGGTCGGCCACCTGGGTGTCGAGAAAGACCTGGTCACCGTACCGCTGATGCACGACAGCGTCGGCGAACTGGCCCAACCCTTTGGCGGCACCGACTGGAAAAGTGCCGGTGTGGCGCCGGTCCCGGGCAAGAACGCACCGAACCTGCAGGTGGTGGAGCGCGACTACCCGAACATCTACAAGCAGTTCACCTCCCTGGGCCCGATGCTGGAAAAACTCGGCAACGGCGGCAAGGGCATCAACTGGAACACCGAGACTGAAGTGAAATTCCTCGGCGAACTGAACCACAAGGAAGTCGAGGCCGGCATCAGCCAAGGGCGACCAAAGATCGACAGCGCCATCGACGCCGCCGAAGTGATCCTGTCCCTGGCCCCGGAAACCAACGGCCATGTCGCGGTGAAAGCCTGGGCAGCGCTGTCGGAGTTCACCGGCATCGACCACAGCCACCTGGCCGTCTCCAAGGAGCACGAGGCCATTCGTTTCCGCGACATCCAGGCCCAGCCACGCAAGATCATTTCCAGCCCGACCTGGTCTGGCCTGGAAGACGATCACGTGAGCTACAACGCCGGCTACACCAACGTCCATGAGTCGATCCCATGGCGCACCATCACCGGTCGCCAGCAGTTCTACCAGGATCACCCGTGGATGCAGGCGTTCGGCGAACAGCTGATGAGCTACCGGCCACCGGTCAACACCCGCACCATCGCCGGCGTGAAGGGTAAGCGCAGCAATGGCGAGACCGAGATCGTCTTGAACTGGATCACCCCGCACCAGAAGTGGGGCATCCACAGCACCTACAGCGACAACCTGCTGATGCTGACCTTGAGCCGTGGTGGACCGATTGTCTGGCTCTCGGAAATCGACGCCAAGCGCGCCGGTATCGAGGACAACGACTGGATCGAATGCTTCAACGTCAACGGCGCGCTGACCGCCCGGGCGGTGGTCAGCCAGCGGGTCAAGGAAGGCATGGTGATGATGTACCACGCCCAGGAACGGATCGTGAACGTGCCCGGTTCCGAAACCACCAAGACCCGTGGCGGCCACCACAACTCGGTGACCCGCGTGGTGCTCAAGCCCACCCACATGATCGGTGGCTACGCCCAGCAGGCCTACGGCTTCAACTATTACGGCACGGTCGGTTGCAACCGCGACGAATTCGTCGTGGTGCGCAAGATGGTCAAGGTCGATTGGCTCGATGGTTCCAGTGGCGATGATTTGCCGCGTCCACTGCCGACTGATATCGAGGAGAACTGAGATGAAGATTCGCTCACAAATCGGCATGGTCCTGAACCTGGACAAATGCATCGGCTGCCACACCTGCTCGATCACCTGCAAGAACGTCTGGACCAGCCGCGAAGGCATGGAGTACGCCTGGTTCAACAACGTCGAATCCAAGCCGGGCATCGGCTATCCCAAGGAATGGGAAAACCAGGACAAGTGGAAGGGCGGCTGGATCCGCAACGCAGACGGTTCGATCAACCCGCGCATCGGCGGCAAATTCCGCGTACTGGCGAATATCTTCGCCAACCCGGACCTGCCGAGCCTGGACGATTACTACGAACCGTTCGACTTCGACTACCAGCACTTGCACACCGCACCGCTGGGCGAGCACCAGCCCACCGCGCGACCACGCTCGGTGGTGTCCGGCAAGCGCATGCAGAAGATCGAGTGGGGCCCGAACTGGGAGGAAATCCTCGGCACTGAATTCGCCAAGCGGCGCAAGGACAAGAACTTCGACAAGATCCAGGCGGACATCTACGGCGAGTACGAAAACACTTTCATGATGTACCTGCCGCGCCTTTGCGAGCACTGCCTGAACCCGGCGTGCGCGGCATCGTGCCCGAGCGGCGCGATCTACAAGCGCGAAGAGGACGGCATCGTCCTGATCGACCAGGAGAAATGCCGTGGCTGGCGCATGTGCATCAGCGGCTGCCCTTACAAGAAGATTTACTTCAACTGGAAGAGCGGCAAGTCGGAAAAATGCATCTTCTGCTACCCGCGTATCGAAGCCGGGATGCCGACTGTTTGCGCTGAAACCTGCGTCGGCCGGATCCGTTACCTCGGCGTGCTGCTGTACGACGCCGACCGTATCAGCGAAGTGGCAAGCACCGCCGATGAGAAGGACCTGTACGAGAAGCAACTGGAGATTTTCCTCGACCCCAACGACCCGGCAGTGATTCGCCAAGCCCTGGCCGATGGCGTGCCGCAGTCGGTGATCGATTCGGCGCAACGTTCGCCGGTCTACAAAATGGCCGTGGATTGGAAACTCGCACTGCCGCTGCACCCGGAATACCGCACCTTGCCAATGGTCTGGTACGTGCCGCCACTGTCGCCGATCCAGAACGCTGCCACGGCTGGCACCGTGGGCATGAACGGGGTGATCCCGGACGTCGACAGCCTGCGCATCCCGCTGCGCTACCTGGCGAACATGCTCACCGCCGGTGATGAAAAACCGGTCAAGCTTGCGCTCAAACGCTTGCTGGCGATGCGTGCCTACAAACGTTCCGAGCAGGTCGACGGCGTGCAGGACCTGCAAGTGCTGGCCGACGTCGGCTTGAGCGTGAACCAGGTGGAAGAGATGTACCGCTACCTGGCCATCGCCAACTACGAAGATCGCTTCGTCGTACCAAGCGCCCACCGCGAAGACGCCATGAGCGACGCGTTCGCCGAGCGCTCCGGTTGCGGCTTCAGCTTTGGCAGCGGTTGCAGTGGCAGCTCCGACACCAACATGTTCGGTGGCAAGAAGGTCAACCGCCGCGACGTGATCAAAACCGTGCAGTTGTGGGAGGAATGAGCATGCGCATTCTCAAGGTGATTTCGTTGCTGCTCGACTACCCGACCGAGACCCTGGTGGCCGGTCGGGATGAGCTGGAACAAGCGATTCTCCAGGCACGGGAAATCAGTCCCAACCAGCGCGCCGGGCTGTTTGAATTGCTGGAGGTGATCTGCGGCAAGGACCTGATGGATGGCCAGGAGCACTACGGTGCGCTGTTCGGCCGCGGTCGTTCGCTGTCGCTGCTGCTGTTCGAACATGTCCATGGCGAATCCCGCGACCGTGGCCAGGCCATGGTCGACATGATGGCCCAGTACGAAGAGGCCGGTTTTGCCATCGGCGTCAAGGAACTACCTGACTACATCCCGCTGTACCTGGAGTTTCTTTCCACCCGCGAAGACCTCGAGGCCCGCGAGGGCCTGGCCGATGTGGCGCACCTGCTGGCCTTGCTCGCGGCGCGCCTGGACGAACGTGAAAGCGCCTACGCCAGTTGCTTCCGCGCCTTGCTACAAATCGCCGGGGCCGAGCCTCAGGTGGCCGTGGCCGAGTTGCGCGAGCAAGTGAAGGCCGAGCCACGGGATGACTCCCTCGAGGCCCTGGACAAGGTCTGGGAAGAAGAGGCGGTGGATTTCATGAAGGCCGAACAGCAGGACCGTTGCAGCTCGATGCCCAGCGCGCCGGGCAAGGCGCGAGACGAAAGTGCGGTGCCGCTGCACTGGGTGGATTTTCAGCATGAAGGGCTGGCCGCAGCGCCAGCCGGGGAGGTGGGTAATGTCTAAATGGGATCTGTTGTTGTTCGGGGTCTACCCCTATGTCGCCTTGGCGATTTGCCTGCTTGGCAGTTGGGCACGCTTTGATCTGTCCCAGTACACCTGGAAGGCCGGTTCCAGCCAGATGCTGAACAAGCGCGGCATGCGCGTGGCCAGCAACCTGTTTCACATCGGCGTGCTGTTCGTGCTGGCCGGCCACTTCGTCGGCCTGCTGACACCCTCGGCGATCTACCACCACGTGCTGAGCACCGAGAACAAGCAGTTGCTGGCGATGGTCTCCGGCGGTTTCTTCGGCGTACTGGGCCTGATCGGCCTGGTGATGCTGCTCAACCGTCGCCTGACCGACCCACGGGTTCGCGCCACCTCCAATGCGTCGGACATCCTCGTGCTGGTGGTGCTGCTGGTGCAACTGGTGCTGGGGCTGATGACCATCGTGGCCTCTACCGCCCATATGGACGGCTCGGTAATGGTGATGCTGGCTGACTGGGCCCAAAACACCGTGCTGTTGCGTCCGGTTGAAGCCGCTACCTCGATAGCGCCGGTAGGCCTGGTCTACAAGCTCCACGTGGTGCTGGGCCTGACCTTGTTCGTGTTGTTCCCGTTCACTCGTCTGGTCCATATCGTCAGTGCGCCGGTCTGGTACCTGGGACGTCGTTATCAAATCGTTCGGCAGAAGTTTTGAGGAGAAGATCATGGCGAGTGGATGCGGATGTGGCGGTAGTGGTGGCGGCAGCGGCGGCTGCGGTTCTTCGGCAAAAGCGGCACCGGTGATCGCGCCGGTGGCCGATGCCGAACCGGCGGGGGCGGTGCAGTTCGAGCCGGCCCAGGCCGGGCCGGTGGCGGAGGATGAAGCGCCACAGTTGATTGCCAGCAGTGAACAGGAGTGGCCGATCATCAGCGTCAACGGGGTGTCGATCACCCCGCAGGCGATGGCCCAGGAGCTGCAATACCACCCGGCGGAAAGCCGCGAGGAGGCGGTTTATCAGGCGGCACGGGCCTTGGTGATTCGCGAATTGCTCCAGCAACGCATCGCCGAACTGGGCCTGGCGTTACAGGTCGGCGCCGGCGAAAACGAAGAGGAAGCGGCCACGCGGCTATTGCTCGAACGTGAGGTGCAGGTGCCGCAGTGCGACGAGGCCACCTGCCTGCGTTATTACGAAAGCAACCGAGCGCGGTTTCACAGCGCACCGTTGCTGGCGGTGCGGCACATCCTGCTCGAATGCGCGCCGGACGATGCCGAGGCGCGCAGCCTGGCTCATGTCCAGGCCGAGCTGCTGCTGGAGCGGTTGGATCAGTTCCCGGGCAGTTTTGCCGAGTTGGCGCTCAAGCATTCGGCGTGTCCATCCAAGGAGCAGGGCGGCTCGCTGGGGCAGATCAGCAAGGGCCAGACTGTGCCTGAGCTGGAGCGCCAGTTATTCACCCTGCCGGCGGGCCTGGCCGGTAAACCGCTGGAAAGTCGCTATGGCTGGCACGTGATCAGCATCGACCAGCGCATCGATGGCCAGCCATTGCCGTACGAGGCGGTGGCGACGGCGATTCGTACCCAGTTGCAGCAGGGCGTATGGCAAAAAGCGCTGGTGCAGTACCTGCAAACCCTGATCGGTGCGGCGGACATTCGCGGCATTCATCTTCAGGGTGCCGACTCGCCGCTGGTGCAGTGAGTACGGGCTCAATCAGGAGGTCTTCATGAATGCGGTGTTGCAGGACGGATTTGGGCGCCAGATCGATTATTTGCGGATGTCGGTGACCGATCGTTGTGATTTTCGTTGTGTGTATTGCATGGCGAAAAACATGACGTTCCTGCCGCGTCAGCAGGTGTTGACCTTGGAGGAGTTGCAGCGTCTGGCGCGGCTGTTCGTCGGCCTGGGGGTGAAGAAAATCCGCCTGACCGGTGGCGAGCCGCTGATCCGTCCGGGCATCGTCAGGCTGTGTCGCGAGATCGCGGCATTGCCCGGCCTGCGGGAACTGGTGATGACCAGCAACGGCTCGCAGTTGGGGCGATTGGCCCAGCCGCTGGTCGATGCTGGCGTCAAGCGCATGAACATCAGCCTCGATAGCCTGGACGGCGAACGTTTTCGGGCGATTACCCGCAACGGCAACCTGGACCAGGTGCTGGCCGGGATTGAAGCGGCGCAGGTCGCTGGGTTCGAGCGGGTCAAGTTGAACTGCGTGGTGATGAAAGGACGCAACTTCGATGAGGTCCCGGCGCTGGTGCAGTACGCCATCGATCAACGCATCGACATCAGTTTTATCGAGGAGATGCCGTTGGGGGAGGTGGGGCGTTCCCGGGGCGAGTCGTTCTGTTCCAGCGATGAGGTCCGGGCTGTGATCGCCGCTCATCACCGGTTGCTCGACAGTACGGAGAACAGTGGTGGCCCGGCGCGTTATGTACGTTTGGAACAGCATCCGGATACCCGGATCGGTTTCATTTCCCCCAACACTCACAACTTCTGCGCCAGTTGCAATCGCGTGCGCATGACCGTTGAAGGGCGCTTGCTGTTGTGCCTGGGGCAGGAGGATTCTCTCGATCTGCGTGGCTTGTTGCGGCGTTATCCGTTGGATGACCAGCCGGTTATTCAGGCGGTGCAGAAGGCGTTGCGTGGGAAGCCTTTGCGCCATGACTTCAATCCTGGTGGGGAGGTGCAGATTGTGCGGTTCATGAATATGAGTGGGGGTTAAGGGCTGACGCGGACCCTGTGGCGAGGGAGCTTGCTCCCGCTGGGGTGCGCAGCAGCCCTGTTTTGTTCTTGGCGCAGGGATGTTGTTGATCGGGGGCATATCCATTGCTGCGGTAACGGCGGCTTATGGTTCCGCTCTTACAGCGGCTCACTTTTGAGAAGCGCAAAAGTAAGCAAAACGCTTTTGCCCCACCACTCGGTGCCTCGCCTAGGCTCGGCATGCCCGAACGCAGGCATTGCTCCGTGGGCCGCCGCGAAGGGCCATCCATGGCCCAGCGCGGCTATCCCGGCATCCATGCCGGGATGCCCACTGCGCAATGCCTGCGTTCGGCCAGCGTGGTTAACGGGGCGCCGAAATCAACGTCCACCGCGAGGCGGCCTTATAGCCGGCCTGGCTCTGCGGCCATACCCCGATCCAACTGTGGGAGCGGGCTTGCTCGCGAAGGCGGCCTGCCAGCCGGCCTATTTCTTCCGGTCGCACCCCGATCCCATTGTACGAGGCGCATTGCCCCCCCTTCCAAGCGGGTTGGCCGTCGCTCCCGAATCTTGATATCGATCAATTGCAACTCGATCGTTTGGCCGTACTCTCCACTGCATGTTGTGTTTATGCGAATCAAAAAGCCTATATGTAGTGTCTGGAGCCAAAATGCAGAGCACGTTGATCTCAGTAGGGTGTAACCGCTTGCACAAGCGCGATGGTAGTGTGGTCGCCTTCGATGCGGACAAGATCCGCCAGGCGCTGATCGCCGCTGGCAAGGCCACTGGCGAATACGCCGAAGCCGAGGCCGAGGCGTTGCTGGAGGCGGTGTTGGCGCGGTTGGAAGGGCAGACGCGGTTGAACGTCGAGCAGATCCAGGACCGTGTCGAGCGGGTGTTGATGGATGCCGGTTTCTTTCTCTCCATGCGTGCCTACATCGTCTATCGCGAGCAACACGGACGCCTGCGTCGGGATCGCCGTACGCTGGTGGAAGTCGCCACGTCGATGAACGAATACTTGGACCGCGAAGACTGGCGCGTGCAGGCCAACGCCAACCAGGGCTATTCCCTCGGCGGGCTGATCCTCAACGTATCGGGCAAGGTCACCGCCAACTACTGGCTCGACGAGGTCTACAGCCAGGCCATCGGCCAGGCGCACCGCGAGGCGGACCTGCATATCCACGACCTGGACATGCTCGCCGGCTATTGTGCCGGCTGGTCGTTGCGCACCCTGTTGCACGAAGGCCTCAATGGCGTGCCAGGGCGGGTCGAGGCCGGGCCGCCCAAGCATCTGAGCAGTGCCCTGGGACAGATGGTGAATTTCCTCGGCACCCTGCAGAACGAATGGGCCGGCGCCCAGGCGTTCAGCTCGTTCGACACATACCTGGCACCTTATGTGCGCAAGGACCAGCTCAGCTACGACGAGGTCCGGCAGTCGTTGCAGGAGTTCATCTACAACCTCAACGTACCGTCGCGCTGGGGCACGCAAACCCCGTTCACCAACCTGACGTTCGATTGGGTCTGCCCACAGGACTTGCGTGAACAGATACCGATCATCGGTGGCGAAGAGATGCCGTTCGCCTACGGTGACCTGCAAGCGGAAATGGAACTGATCAACCGCGCCTACATCGAGGTGATGCAGGCCGGCGATGCGAAAGGGCGGGTGTTCACCTTCCCGATCCCGACCTACAACATCACCCACGACTTCCCGTGGGACAGCGAGAACGCCGACCGGCTGTTCGAAATGACCGCCCGTTACGGTTTGCCGTATTTCCAGAACTTCCTCAACTCGGACATGCAACCCAACCAGGTGCGGTCGATGTGCTGCCGCCTGCAACTGGACGTGCGCGAACTGCTCAAGCGCGGTGGCGGCTTGTTCGGCTCGGCGGAGCAGACCGGCTCCCTGGGCGTGGTGACGATCAACTGCGCGCGCCTGGGTTATCTGTACAAGGGCGACACCAGCGCGTTGCTGCAACGCCTCGATGCCCTGATGGAACTGGCGATGGAGAGCCTGGAGGTCAAGCGCAAGGTCATCCAGCATCACATGGATGCCGGTTTGTATCCGTACACCAAGCGCTACCTGGGCACCTTGCGCAATCACTTCTCCACCATCGGCGTGAATGGCCTGCACGAAATGCTGCGCAATTTCACCGATGACCAACAAGGCCTGCACACCGAGCAAGGCCGGGCATTCGCCCTGAAACTGTTGGATCACGTGCGGGCCACGCTGCTGCGATTCCAGGAAGAAACCGGCCACCTCTACAACCTCGAAGCCACGCCCGCCGAGGGCACCACCTACCGCTTCGCCAAGGAAGACCTCAAGCGCTATCCGGATATCTTGCAGGCCGGCAGCCCAGTCGCACCGTACTACACCAACTCGTCGCAACTGCCGGTGGGCTTCACCGAGGATCCGTTCGAAGCCCTGGAGCTGCAAGACGAACTGCAATGCAAATACACCGGCGGCACCGTGTTGCACCTGTACATGGCAGAGCAGATTTCCTCCACACAGGCTTGCAAGCAACTGGTGCGCAAGGCACTGGGCCGTTTCCGCCTGCCGTACCTGACCATCACGCCGACCTTCTCCATCTGTCCGGTGCACGGTTACTTGGCCGGCGAACATGAGTTTTGCCCGAAATGCGACGAGGCCTTGCTGCTGCAACAACAGCGCCAGGGCAGCGTTCACTGATCCGATCCATCGACCGCAAGGAGCTTCACCCATGAATGCATCGCAAAGCCTTCCACAAGCACAGCGTCAACGCTGCGAAGTCTGGACCCGAGTGATGGGTTATCACCGCCCGGTGGCGGCCTTCAACCCAGGTAAGCAGTCCGAGCATCGCGAGCGGGTGCACTTCACCGAACGCGCGGCCGGGCGTCCATGAGTCGAGTGCTACGGGTCGGGGGCATGGTGCCCCTGACCACCCTCGATTATCCGGGCCAACTGGCGTGCGTACTGTTTTGCCAAGGCTGTGCCTGGCGTTGTCGTTATTGCCATAACCCGCAACTGATCCCGCCGCGCGGTAGCGAGGAGGTGGATTGGTGCCGGGTGTTGGCGTTCCTGCAGCGCCGTCAGGATCTGCTCGACGCCGTGGTGTTCAGTGGCGGTGAGCCAACCTTGCAGGACGGCCTGGCGCCGGCCATGGAGGAAGTGCGGCAGATGGGCTTTCGCATCGGCCTGCACAGCGCCGGCATCAAGCCGGCGGCCTTCGCCAAAGTGGTCGGGCTTGCCGACTGGGTGGGTTTCGACGTCAAGGCCTTGCCCGAAGATGCCCTGGACGTGACCCGTGTCGAAGGCAGCGGCGCCGCCAACTGGCGCAGCCTTGACCACCTGCTGGCCAGCGGCGTGGACTATGAATGTCGCACAACGGTGCACTGGCATTTGTTCGACCCCGAGCGGTTGCTGAACCTGGCCCGACGCTTGAGCGAACGCGGCGTCACGCGGTTCGCGGTGCAACTGGTGCGCACTGCGCGGATGTTCGATCCCCACCTTTCCAGCGTTTCGGCACAAGCCTTGCAGCCTGAGCTGTGGGCCGCCATGCGCGAGTTGTTCCCCTCGTTCGTCTTACGCAGTTGAGCGAGCGCCGGGATGAACGACCGACAGCGGCCCGGGATGACCGGGCCACACTTTTTTAGGTTTTCAAATGCGCTGCCAACCGGCAGGTAGTTGAACAGGGAGCATTTGATATGACCAGACTCACCACCGCCCAACGCATCGTGATCGGCTTTGCCATCGCGCCACTGGCCTTGATTGCCCTGGCGCTTTACGCCTTGAGCGACCTGGCGATGCTGCGCGACCAGGCCGAGCAGATCGTCAGGCAGGATTGGCCGAAGATCGACCCGATCATGGTGATCGCCACGGGCGTGCGCGATAACGCCAGGAATACCCGGGATTTGTTGATCGACAAGAACAATGCGCAAGTCCAGCAATCCATCGACGCCACCCGACAACGGATTACCCAGGCCTTCGCCACGCTGGAGCCGCTGTTCGATCAGCCTGAAGGCAAGGCCGCGTATGCCGAGTTGAAGAAACGTCGCGAGGCCTACGTGGCGGCGTTCGTCCAGGTGCAGGCGTTGATCCGCCAGGGCGCGACGGACGAGGCGATGACGCAGCTCAAGCAGGGCGTGATTCCGGCGGAGCTTGAGGTGTACAAAAGCCTCGAAGGGATGATGGCGATGCAGGGCAAGGTCTTTGTCGAACGTGAGCACTTGGCCCAGGCACGTTACAACGATGCGCGGCGCAACATGCTGGCGTTGGTGCTGGCCTGCCTGGCCCTGGTGACGACCGTGGCGATCCTGGTGACCCGCAGTGTGACCCGTCCCCTGGGTGGTGAACCCAATGACGCGGCGCGGGTGCTTAACCTCATCGCCCAGGGCGACCTGACGATCCGCGTGCCCGTGGGTGTCGGTGCCAATGACAGCGTGATGAGTAACATGCACGACATGCAGCAGAGTCTCAACAGCATGGTCCGGCACATTGCGGCCTCGGTGGATCGAGTGGCCAGTTCCTCCGAAGAACTGAGCGCGGTGAGCAGCCAGACCAGCAGCACCTTGCAGTTGCAGGGGCATGAAATCGAACAGGCTGCCGCGGCCGTGAACCAGATGACCGCCGCGGTGGACGAAGTGGCGCGCAATGCGGTGAGCACCAGCGAAGCCTCGCGGGTGTCCGAGCAAACGGCCCAGCGTGGTCGTGAACAGGTCCAGGAAACGGTGGCTTCCATTACCGCGCTGGCCGAAGGTGTGACGGACAGTTCCGGCCGAATCCAGCAATTGGCCGGGCGGGTACAGGACATCAGCTCGGTGCTGGATGTGATCCGCAGCATTGCCGAGCAGACCAATCTCCTGGCACTGAACGCCGCCATCGAAGCCGCCCGCGCCGGTGATGCCGGGCGTGGTTTTGCAGTGGTGGCCGATGAAGTCCGGGCGCTGGCTCATCGGACCCAGGATTCGACTCGGGAAATCGAGGGCATGATCGGTAATATCCGCCTGGACAGCGGGCATGCGGTGAGCTCCATGCAGAACAACAGCGAACTGGTGCAAGCCACGCTGCTGGTGGCCCAGCGCTCCGGCGAGGCCCTGGATGAAATCGCCCATTCGATCTCGCAGATCAACGAGCGCAACCTGATGATCGCCAGCGCCACGGAACAGCAGGCGCTGGTGGCGCGAGAGGTGGATCGTAACCTGGTGGACATTCGCAACCTGTCCGAACAGGTCATGCTGGGCGCGCGGCATACCGATACGGCGGGCCAGGACCTGGCGCAGATGGCCGGGTCACTGCATGAGACGGTGGCGCGGTTCAAGGTCTAGGCCGATCAATGTCAGGGCCTCGGCCCCACAATCCCTTGTGGGAGTGAGCTTGCTCGCGATAGCGGAGGGTCAGCTAGTGATAGTGTTGGCTGTGCTAAGGGTGGAACCCTAAGCCGCCGTTACCTAAATAACGGATATACACACCAAGTCAGGAGTTCCCAGCGACCGGCTCAGAAGCACCCAATCGCGGCCCGGCCGAATAACGAATCACACTAAGAACCGCCAACGTCGCAACCACCAACCCAGGAGACGTCGCCAGCAATACGGCCGTGGTCCCACCCCCTGCCGCCAGGATCTGTCCGGCAGCCAGCGGCCCGGCCACCGACCCCAGGCGTCCGATGGCCACCGCTGCACCAACCCCCGTCGCACGTACGGAGGTAGGGTAGGAGGGCGGCGCCAAGGCATAGAGGACCAATTGCGCAGCCATGACAAACAACCCAGCGGCGAACCCGGCAATGGCCATCGGCACGATACCGACCGAAAACCCGACCCCGGCCAGGGCGCTCAGCAGTCCGGCATAGACGAACAGCACCACCTTGATGCCATTGCAACGGTCCAGCAACAGGCCACCGAGCAACGAGCCCAGCGCTCCGCCGATGTTGAACAGCATTTGCACCAGGCCGGCCTGGGGTTTGCTGAAGCCCTGTTCCAGCAGCAACGACGGCAGCCAGTTGAGCAACATGTACATCACCGTCAGGGTGAAGAAATAACTCAGCCACAGCGCCAAGGTGGTACGGCCGCGACCTTCACCAAACAGCGCCTGAGTGGTGGAGCCGCGCGCTGTGCCGCCATCCTGCGCCTGGCGAAAGGCGCTGGATTCGGGGAGCCACAAGAGCATCAGCGGGACCACCAACAGGGGCGCCAACCCGCCGATGAAAAACGTCATCTGCCAGTGTTCGCCAAACAACATGGCGACCACTGCCGCCAACGCACCACCCAACGGAACGCCGGCGTACATCACGCTGATGGCCGTGCCCCGGCGCTGCTCGCCCACGGCTTCGGCGCACAGGGCGATGAGGTTGGGCAGGGCGGCGCCCAAGCCCAGGCCGGTCATGAAACGCACCAGCAAGAGGCTGGAGAAGTGTTCGACATAAGCGGTGCTGAGGGAAAACACGCCGAACAGCAAGACAGCGGCGATGAGAATTTTCTTGCGACCGATGCGATCAGCGATCCAGCCGCCAAAGAACGCACCAGGCAACAGCCCGATGATCCCGGCACTGAATACCCAACCCATCATTTTCGGGTCCAGGGCAAACGTCTGTCGCAGCCCTGCGGCTGCGGTACCGGCTGACTGAAGGTCGAAACCCTCGATCAACGCGACGATGAAGCACAAGGCGATAGTCAGCGTCGCACGACGCGCCGGACGGTTCATGGCAAATCCTCTTATTGTTTTTGTGAGGGACACCGGCTCGGAGGATAACCGGCAGGCGCATTTAAGATTAACAAAGCTAACTAAAAAATGAAGGATGCCAAGGGCGAGCCATAAACGGGCCAGATCACTATGAAAATCATGGGCTTGGTATGAATA
This sequence comes from Pseudomonas sp. NFACC05-1, assembly GCF_900100135.1. Lineage (NCBI taxonomy): Bacteria > Pseudomonadati > Pseudomonadota > Gammaproteobacteria > Pseudomonadales > Pseudomonadaceae > Pseudomonas > Pseudomonas sp. NFACC05-1. The sequence continues at coordinate 127,838 of NZ_FMTR01000016.1, forward strand.
TTCAAGTCAGTTGGTAAATTGGTTAATGATATTAATGTTCGATTATCGGTCAGTGTTGATTGACGAAGCACCCGTGCGGTTTCCATTCTTGGTTCCCACGGCCCCCATCACCAAGGCTGGGCCGATCAAAACAACAACAATAAGTGGATATCGAACATGCCAAACCTTGCCCGGGACGCCTCGATGGCGCGCCTTGTTTTCTCGTTCGCCAGTCTGCTGGCCTGCCTCGGGCTGAGCCTGGGTTCTCCTGCCTTGCGGGCGGAGGGCTTCATCGACGACAGCCACGGTACCCTGACCCTGCGCAATTACTACATGGACCGCGACTACAAGGACGGCGGCGCCAAGACCGCGGCCAGGGAGTGGGCCCAAGGTGTGTTCATGAACGTCGAGTCGGGGTTTACCCCAGGGACGGTTGGGTTCGGCCTCGATGTGAGGGGGTTGCTGGGCATCAAGCTCGACTCATCGCCTGACCGAAGCGGCACCGAACTGTTACCGGTATCGAGCAGCGACAAGCGTGCGGCGGATGAGTATTCGCGCCTGGGTGTGACCGGTAAGCTGCGTTTCGCGCAAACCACGGTGAAGACCGGCGATGTATCGATCTTCCTGCCGTTTGCCTTTGCCAGCCCATCGCGGCTGCTGCCGCAGACTTTTCGCGGGACGACCCTCAGTTCCAAGGACATCGACGGCTTGACGTTGAACACCGGTTATATCGATCGCATCGCCCGGCGCGATTCCACCGACTACCAACCGATGAGCATCGCCTCGCCCAACCGTCGTTTCAACGGTGCGGCGACTTCGTCCCATATGGCTTATGGGGGCGGCGACTACCAGGTCAACAAAGACCTCAGCCTGCGGGCTTACCACGCCGAAGTGGCGGATTTGTATCAACAGAACACCTTGGCGTTATTGCATAACCTGCCCTTGGGCGATGGCGTCCTGACCACTGACCTGCGCAGTTTTTTCAGCGACGAAGACGGCGCGGCCAAGGCTGGCAAAGTGGATAACCGCAACGTCTCGGCGCTGGTCGGCTATCGCCTGGGCGGCCATCGCGTGAGCCTGGGCTACATGCATTCCAGTGGTGATACGGCCACGCCTTATGTGTCCGGCACCGAGCTGATGGGCTTGAGCGAAATGACCATGAGCTCGGATTTCCTCAATGCCAAGGAACGCACCTGGCAGGCGATCCATGACTACGACTTTGCCGCCGTGGGCGTGCCGGGCCTGCGCAGTCGACTGCGTTATGTGCGTGGTGATCACATCGAATTGGCGGCTCTCAATGCCGAGGATCGCAAGGAGCGTGAGTTCCAGATGGAGCTGGGATACGTGATCCAGGGCGGCCCGCTGAAAAACGTCGGGCTGCTGGCACGCAAATCGATCTATCGCAACAACTTCCCGGGTACGGCGGCGTTTCGCGACGAGAACCAGACCCGGTTCCTGATGACGTACAGCGTGCCGATCTGGTGATGCCTTGACGAGCCATGCAGTGCTTTTGTGGCGAGGGAGCTTGCTCCCGCTGGGCTGCGAAGCAGCCCCCTTCGCGCGCCACCCTGATTATCGGTGTTGTTGCAGACTTTTCAGGGCCGCTGCGCGCCCCAGCGGGAGCAAGCTCCCTCGCCACAGGGGAGCGGTGTCCTT
>NZ_FMTR01000007.1:0-269990 GCF_900100135.1 Pseudomonas sp. NFACC05-1
TGGTCTTCATCATGCGGCTGTGGCACGCCGTTGACGTTGGCGAAGGTGTAACCCTCGTTACCCAGGCGGCGGGTGATCAGCTCGGAGGTGGTGGTCATCAGCTTGCGCGAGAACACCTGGCCCTTCTGCACCAGCAGCAACGACTTGACCTGGTCTTCAGGCACTTTCAGGTCGCCGCTGAGCTTGACGTCACGAACGGTGTATTTCTCGCCTTCGTTGACGTTGACGGTAATGTAGACGTGCTTCTTGTCCGGGGTGATGGACACCTGGGTCGAGGCGATGTCCATGTTGATGTAGCCGCGGTCCAGGTAGTAGGAACGCAGGCGCTCCAGGTCACCGGAGAGTTTTTCACGGGCGTACTTGTCGTCGTTCTTGAAGAACGACAGCCAGTTGGTGGTCTTGAGTTCGAACAGGTCGATCAGGTCTTCGTCAGGGAAAACCGTGTTGCCCACCACGTTGATGTGCTGGATGGCTGCCACGGTGCCTTCGTTGATATTGACCTTCAGGCCGACGCGGTTGCGCGGTTGCGGCACCACTTCGGTGTCGACGGTGGCCGAGTAGCGACCCTGGGCAACGTACTGGCGTTGCAGTTCGTTGCGTACACCTTCGAGGGTGGCACGCTGGAAGATCTCGCCTTCGGCCAGGCCGGATTGCTTGAGGCCTTTCATCAGGTCTTCAGTGGAGATCGCCTTGTTGCCTTCGATCTCGATACTGGCGACCGACGGGCGCTCGACAACGGTGATGACCAGCACATCACCGTCGTGTCCCAGTTGAATGTCCTGGAAAAAACCGGTCTTGAACAGCGCACGCGTGGACTCCACCAGGCGCCGCTCATCCGCGTTATCACCGACGTTCAACGGCAAGGCACCAAAGACGCTACCCGCGGAGACCCGCTGGAGGCCGTTGATACGAATATCGGAAATCTTGAAGCCTTGGGCGTGGGCAAGTGTGACATTGAGCAGCAGTGCAGCCGAGCAGAGCAGGCGCGAAAAATTCATCAAGATCTTATCCAGGACACATCGACAGGTGGTGTAGGTGGACGCGGATATCTCACCGCAAGACGAGTCACCGCGGGAGTGAGCGGGCTGGTGGCGAGCAAGCATAAAAGTTCGCTGCGTTTGGTGCGGTTAACCCAATGTCAAGTTAGGTAAAGGTTGGCCTGCGGCGATGACGGTGCGCGGCACACGGGCGATAATGGGCCGACACCTACTCAAGAGCGCCCCATGATCTCTGTATTGCTAGTCGACGATGACCAGGAACTGACGGGAATGCTCAGCCAATACCTGGAGCGCGAAGGCTTTGAGGCGACTGCCGTGCACACGGGGGAGGAAGGCGAGGTGCAAGCGCTGTCCGGTCGCTATAGCATCGTGGTGCTGGACGTGATGCTGCCGCGGTTGTCGGGTATCGAGGTGCTCAGGCGCATTCGGGCCGTGAGCCAGGTGCCGGTGGTGTTGCTGACAGCTCGTGGCGACAACATCGACAAGATCACCGGCCTGGAGCTGGGCGCCGATGACTATGTGCCCAAGCCCAGTTCGCCGGGGGAGCTGGTGGCGCGTTTGCGGGCGATCATGCGCCGGGTGCAGCCAGCGGATCGGCCATCCAGCGAAGTGATCAGGACCGGACCGCTGGTCCTGTGGCCCGGCAAGCGCCAGGCGCTCTGGCAGGGGCGCGAGCTGGGGGTGACCAGCACCGAGTTCAGTTTGCTCGAGGAACTGGCCCGCTGTGCCGGGCAAGTGGTGAGTAAACAGAACCTGTCGCTCAATGCCTTGGGCTGTCCCTTGACTCGCTATGACCGGCGCATCGATGTGCACATCAGCAGCATTCGCCACAAGCTGGGACCGCGCCCCGATGCCAAGGCCTGGATCCAGAGCGTGCGCGGCCTCGGTTACCTGTTGATCGCCGAATGATGAAGCCCAGCCGGCTGTTCTGGAAACTGTTCCTGGCGTTCTGGCTCGCCACCAGCTTGACGTTTCTGGTCGGGCTGGGCCTCTTGGTCATGGGCAGTTCCAGGCCGGGTGATCCTCATCTGGAAACGGTCCTTGCTACAGAAGAGCAGCTATTGCGACAGTTTGGCATCGAGTCGGGCCGGCAACTGCTGGCGGTGTGGGAGCACCCGGATGACCAGGCCGTTGGCGTCTATGACAGCGCAGGTCAGCTGTTGGCCGGCACGCCAGTGCCGCAACCGGCCTACGAGCGATCGATCATCGGCAAGGACGGCATCGTGCTGTCGCTCAAGTCATCCCATCCCCTGGACAAAAAAGGCGACAGAGGGCCGAGTCACTGGACGCCGTTGATCATCGGTACGGTCATGAGTGCGCTGTTCAGCGGTTACATGGCGTTCTACCTGGCATGGCCGCTGGCCTATCTTCGACGCGCCATGAGTGACGTGGCCCAGGGGCGCTTCGAGACCCGGGTCAAGCCGATCATGGGGGCGCGACGTGATGAGATCGTCGATCTGGCCGAAGACTGCGACCGAATGGCCAACCAGTTGAAGCTGTTGGTAGACGCCCAGCAACACTTGCTGCACGACATCTCCCACGAATTGCGCTCACCGCTGACCCGCATGCAAGCGGCCATCGGGCTGCTGCAGCAAGATCCAGCTCGCCTGGAAATGGTGGAACGCATCGACCGTGAGTCGGTGCGCATGGACACGCTGATCGAGGCGTTGTTGACCCTGGCACGCCTGCAGGGGCGACCGGAGAGTATCGAGCGCGAACCAACCGATGTGGTCGAGTTGCTGTCGGTGATCGTCGAGGACGCCCGATTCGAAGCGCAAATGAAAGGCTGCCAGGTCACCTTGCAGGCGTGCCCGGCGTTTGTCAGTCGGGTCAGCGGTGAGCTGTTGTATCGGTGTTTCGAGAACGTCATTCGAAACGCGGTGCGTCATACCCGGCCAAACACCACGGTGATGGTCGTGGCGAAGGTCAATGGCGTCGCAGATGGCTTGACGGTGCAGATCAGCGATCAGGGCGCGGGTGTTGAACATTCGCGACTACAGAGCATCTTCAACCCGTTCGAACGTGGCTTGAACGAAGTCAGTGCCGGCTTCGGCCTGGGCCTGGCCATTGCCTCAAGGTCCGTGGACATTCACGGTGGCACCATCCTGGCGCGCAACGAGCCGTCCGGTGGGCTGACGGTGGAAATCAGCTTGCCTCGTAGGGGGTGATCTTTACACGATATTACATTGACTTGACGGCCCTGTACGCCCCTCCCCAGTAGACTTTGCGCTCAAACTTACTCAGCGTTTGCTGGTGTTTCAGCGTGGAGGTGCTCATGTTTCTGGTTCATAAGAAGGGTTTCGTTCCCGGCAAGAGAATGGTCGACGGTCTGGTGCCTTATGACTTCTTCTGCGAAGACAATCCGAGCCTTAACCTGTTTGTCTTCACCGGTTCCGCCACCCCGGGCAAGGTGGTCGAGGAACAGACTCTCTGGGGATTTACCCGTCTTGAGCGTTTTGAAGCACTGAGCGGCACCCTGGTGTCGAACAAAAAGCAGAAGGGCTGGTTCCAGAAAGTCAATGTACTCACCGGCCCGGCCCAGAACGGCACGCAAGGCGTGAAGTTCCAGCGGGTGCTGAAAATCATCAAGCACACCGATGCATCGAGCCGGATCGCCAGCAAGGCCGACTACGAGATCCAGACAGACGAAGGCGACACCTACTTCACTCGTCAGCCTGCTGGGGGTGACGGTGCGCAAACCGTTATCTATTCGGCAGAACAATAAGCTCGATTTCAACGCGACGCTTCAGGATTCGCCGAGCTGAAACCGATAACCCACGCCATACAACGACTCGATCGGCTGCTCTCCTGGGCAAGCCTGTTCGAGCTTGCGCCGCAGATTACGGATATGGCTATCGACGGTGCGATCAGTGACCACCCGATGATCGGAATAGATCCGATTGAGCAATTGATCCCGGGAAAACACCCGCCCCGGGGACTGGGCCAGTGTACTGAGCAGGCGCAGTTCCAAGGGCGTCAGGTCCAGGGCGATGCCATCGAGTGACGCCTGGTAGCGGTCTTCGTCAATCAGCAGCCGGGCTGGCGCGGTGACGAGAAGTTGCGGGCTGCGCCGCAGGATCGCCTTGACCCTGGCTACCACTTCACGCGGACTGAAGGGTTTGCAGATGTAATCGTCGGCCCCCAGGTCCAACCCGAGCAGGCGATCGACTTCCTCCACGCGGGCGGTGATCATGATGATCGGCACGGCGCTGAAGCTGCGCAGCTCCTGGCACACTTGCAGGCCGTCGCGCCCCGGCAGCATCAGGTCGAGCAGGATCAACCGCGGCTCGCTGGCCCGTACCGCCGGCACCACTTGAAGGCCATTGTCCAGGCACTGGGTCGCATAGCCGGCGGCGATCAGGTAGTCGCGCATCAATGCGGCCAGCTTGGGTTCGTCTTCGACGATCAGGATCGGGCTGTCATGGGTCATGTTCAGGCATTCCGTGGCAGGCGCAGGGTCAGCCAAAGGCCGCCCAACGGCGAGTGCTCGGCGCTGAGGCTGCCGCCATGGGCCAGGGCGATGCTGTGACAGATGGCCAGTCCCAGGCCGGCGCCGCCACTGGCGCGATTGCGTGAGGTTTCGCCGCGGTAAAAACGCTCGAACAGCCGCGGCAGTTGAGCCGCATCGACCCCGGGGCCAGAGTCGAGAAAATCGATGCGTACGACGTCGTCCTCGCTGGCGGCACGAATGCGCAGCACGCCACCCTCGTCGGTATAACGCACTGCGTTTTCCAGCAGATTGCCGAACAGTTGCTGCAGGCGCTTGGGGTCGGCTTCGACCTGCAGCGGCGTTGTCGGCAATTCCAGCTCCAAACGCAGATGCCGGGCATTGCAGCGCTCCTGGAACATCGCCACGCACCCGTCCAGCAGTTCGTTGAGATCGCATTCGCTCTTGCGGTAAGTCAGCGCGCCGACATCGGCCAGGGACAGTTCGTACAGATCATCCACCAGTTTGCTGAGCATGCCGACTTCGCCTTGCAGCGATTTCATCGAGGACGAGTCGAGGGGGCGCACGCCGTCTTTGATGGCTTCCAGCTCACCACGCAATACCGACAACGGGGTGCGCAGTTCGTGGGACACATCGGCCATGAACTCCCGGCGCATTTTTTCGTTGCGTTCCAGGGTATACGCCAACTGGTTGAAGTCTCGGGCCAACTGACCGACTTCGTCATTGGAGGCCACCGACACGCGGTTGCTGTATTCCCCGGCGGCCAACCGGTGCGTGGCGGCGGCCACTCGCTTGACCGGGTCAAGCAGGGTACGGGCGATCCACCAGGCAATCAGCATCGCCAACAGCAACGAGAGCACGCCCACGGCCAGGCTGGTGCGCACCAAATACTGACGAAAGCGTTCACCGCCAGCTTCGGTCACGTTCTGGAACGGCGTCACCGCCAGCCAGCCGACGGTTTTGCCGGCGACCTCGATCGGGCGCATCAGGGCGTCGTCGGCAATCGCCGAGTAGCCCATGACCAACTGTTTCTGCTGATCCAGCAGGGCGATGCGAAACACCGCCCCGGTCAGGTCGGACATCGGCATGGGGGGGCGCTCTGGGTGGGTGGTGTTTTCGCCCGGTTCCGGGCGCAGGAGCTCGAACCAGCGATCCGGCTGGTTGCGCAGGAATTCCCAGTCGCCTTCGCGCTCGTAGGCGTTGGCCAGGCGGGGGAGCACCGGCTTCATGCGCAACAGGGCCTGTTCGTTGAGGTAGTCGAGAAAACCGTTGCCAAAGCTCCAGCCGTTGGCCGCCCCCATGCTCAGGATGACAAACAGCACGCTGGCCATGACGGCAATAAACAGCTTGGTGGAGATGCTCAGTTTCATGGGCTCGGGCAGTTCGATGAATGGCCCGACCATTTAGGCCCTGGTGCGATGAAGATTCAAGGGTGGCGGGCAATCTTCAATTTTCCTGCACATTTGCCTCGCAGTATGGCGCCTGGCTTGAACCATCCGTCTTGCAGAGGCATTTATGTCGACCAAATTATTCGCCAAATCCCTGGTGACCGCCGCCATCCTGGTGTGCTTGATCGTTTTGTTCATGTTGGGCGGTTGCTCCGGCGAGTCGGCACCCACACCCGAACCGCCCAAGGTCTCGGTGATCACCGTGCAGCCGCAAAGTCAGGCGCTGACCACTGAGCTGGCCGGACGCACCCAGGCGTTCATGGTCGCCGAGATACGCCCGCAGGTCGGCGGTATCGTCCAGCAGCGGTTGTTTGTCGAAGGGGCCGAGGTCAAGGCCGGACAGGCGCTGTATCAACTGGATGCTTCCTCTTACAAGGCCGCATTGGCTGAGGCCCAGGCGAACCTCGCCAAGGCACGCGCCACCTTGAAGTCGGCCCAGGCCACGGCCAAGCGTGACGCCCAGTTGGTAAAGATCGATGCCATCAGCCAGCAGGACAACGAGGATGCCCAGGCCAACCTGATGACCGCCGAAGCGGAAGTGCAAGTGGCCCAGGCCGATGTCGACACCGCACGCATCAACCTGGCGTATACCCGCATCAGTTCCCCCGTCAGTGGGCGCGTCGAAACCTCGACGGTCACGCCCGGCGCGCTGGTGGTGGCCAACCAGGACAGCGCACTGACCACCGTGCAGCAGTTGGACCCGATGTATGTAGACGTCACCCAGTCGACCACCGAACTGTTGCGGCTCAAGCGTGACCTGGCCAGCGGTGTGCTGCAGAGCAATGGCGAAGGTGAAGCGCGGATCAGCCTCAAGCTCGATGACGGCAGCACCTATGCCCATGAAGGTCGCTTGAAGTTCAGTGGGGTCAGCGTCAATGAGGGCACGGGCACGGTGACCCTGCGGGCGCAAATCGCCAACCCGGACCGGCTGTTGCTGCCGGGCATGTACGTGCGGGCGGTGCTGGAGCAGGCGCGGGATGACAAGGCCATCCTGATTCCACAGAAGGCGGTGACCCGCAGTGCCAGCGGTGCGACTTCGGTGCTGGTGGTGGTCGACGGCAAAGTCGAGCAGCGCATGCTGACCATCGACCGCGCCGTGGATAACCAGTGGTGGGTCACGGCGGGGCTGAACGCGGGAGACCAGGTGATTGTCGAGGGGGGGCAGAAGGTCCGGGTCGGTGAAACCGTCGTGGCACAGAATACCGGTACCCGCAGCCGTACGCAGAAAGCGACGCCTGTTGCCATCGCGCAGGAGGGCTGAACATGGCGCGTTTCTTTATCGACCGACCGATTTTCGCCTGGGTCATCGCCATCGTCATCATGCTCGCTGGCGCCTTGTCCATCAGCCAGTTGCCCCTGGAACAGTACCCGGACATCGCGCCGCCGACGGTGCGCATTTCCGCGACCTACACCGGCGCCTCGGCCAAGACCGTGGAAGACTCGGTGACCCAGGTCATCGAACAGCAAATGAAGGGCCTGGACAACCTGACCTACATGTCGGCCTCCAGCAGCTCGGACGGCAGCGCCAGCATCAGCCTGACCTTCACCGCCGGCACCAACCCGGACGTGGCCCAGATGCAGGTGCAGAACAAGCTGCAACAGGCCGAGTCGAGGTTGCCGCAGTCGGTGCAAAGCGAGGGGCTGACCGTGACCAAGGGCGGTTCGGACTTCCTGATGATTGCCGCCCTGGCCTCCGACAATCCGAGCGTCACCGGCACGCAGATCGGCGATTACATTTCCAGCACCTTGCTCGATTCCATCAGCCGCATCGACGGTGTCGGCGATGTGCAGACATTGGGCTCCGGCTATGCCATGCGTATCTGGCTGGACCCGGCCCTGCTGGAAAAATACGCGCTGATGCCTTCGGATGTCAGCACGGCCCTGGAGGCGCAGAACACCGAGGTTTCTGCCGGTCAGCTCGGCGCCATGCCGGCGGTGAAAGGTCAGCAGTTGAACGCCACCATCAGCGCCCGCAGCAAGCTGCAAACCGTCGAGGAGTTTCGCAATGTGGTGGTCAAGTCCACCAGTGACGGTGCGGTGGTGCTGCTTGGAGATGTGGCGCGGGTCGAATTGGGCAGTGAAAGCTACGATGTCAGCTCTGCTCTCAACGGCAAACCCGCTGCCGCCATGGGCGTCCAGCTCGCCGCCGGGGCCAACGCCCTGAACGTCGGTGAGGCGGTGAAGGCCAAGCTCAAGGAGCTTGAGCCGTTCTATCCGACGGAGCTGCAACTCAAGAACGTGATTGCCTACGACACCACGCCCTTTGTCAGCCTGTCCATCGAAGAAGTGGTCAAGTCACTGGGTGAGGCGATTGTCCTGGTGGTGCTGATCATGTTCCTTTTCCTGCAGAACCTGCGGGCCACGTTGATCCCCGCGATCACGGTGCCGGTGGTGCTGCTGGGGACATTCGGCGTGCTGGCGCTGTTCGGTTATTCGATCAATACCCTGACCATGTTCGCCATGGTCCTGGCCATCGGCCTATTGGTGGACGACGCGATTGTGGTGGTGGAGAACGTCGAGCGGGTAATGGGCGAGCAGGGGCTCTCGGCCCTGGACGCCACGCGCCAGTCGATGGATGAAATCACCAGCGCCCTGGTCGGCATCGCCCTGGTGCTCAGTGCGGTGTTCATTCCCATGGCGTTTTTTGGCGGCTCCACAGGCGTTATCTACCGGCAGTTTTCGGTCACCATCGTCTCGGCCATGGTGCTCTCGGTACTCGTCGCCATGACGCTGACGCCGGCATTGTGCGCGACCTTGCTCAAGCCGTCCGATGGTCAGGGCCATGGCGCTCAACGTGGATTCTTCGGCTGGTTCAACCGCACGTTCGAGCGTGCTGCCGAGGCCTATAAACGGCAGGTGGGGGGCATTTTGCAGCGCGGGCGCGTTGGCTGGCTGGTGTATGGGCTGGTGCTGCTGCTGATGGCCGTCGGATATTTCAGCCTGCCGACTTCGTTCCTGCCGGACGAAGACCAAGGCATTCTCATGGCCCAGGTGCAGCTACCCGTCGGGGCCACGGACAGCCGCACGCAAGCGGTGGTCAAGCAGTTAGAAAGCTACCTGCTCGAACAGCCGGAAGTCGAAGCACTGATCAGCATTTCCGGCCTGGGCATGAACGGCAACAGCCAGAACAGCGCCCGTGCCTTTATCCGGCTCAAGGACTGGAGCGAGCGCACGGGGGCGGGGCAGGATGCGGCGTCCTTCGCCCAGCGCGCGACTATGGCGCTGTCGAGCATCGGCGATGCCAATGTGTTCGTCATGCAACCGCCGGCCGTGCGCGGTCTGGGGCAGACGTCCGGCTTCGACCTGCAACTCAAGGACCTCGCCGGCCTGGGGCATGACACGCTGGTGGCGGCACGGGAAAAACTCATCGAGCTGGCCAACCAGGACCCTCGCTTGCTCGGGGTACGCAGCAATGGCCTGGACGACGCGCCGCAGCTCAAGGTCAGCATCGATGATCGCAAGGCCGGGGCCTTGAGCCTGAGCACCAGCGACATCAACACCACGCTGTCCACGGCGTTGGGCGGCACTTATGTCAATGACTTCCTCAACCAGGGGCGGGTGAAGAAGGTCTACGTCCAGGGTGAGGCTGCGGCGCGGATGCAGGCGGCTGACCTGGAGCACTGGTTCGTGCGCAACAGCAACGATGAAATGGTGCCGTTTTCTTCGTTCGCCAGCAGTTCCTGGAGCTACGGCTCGCCGTTGCTGGAGCGCTACAACGGCAACGCCTCGCTGGAGGTGGTTGGCGATCCGGCGCCCGGCGTCAGTTCCGGGGACGCCATGGATGCGGTGCAAGCGCTGGTCAAACAATTGCCGGAGGGTATCGGCTACGAATGGACGGGGCAGTCCTATCAGTTGCGCCTTTCCGGTTCGCAGGCGCCGTTGCTGTACGGGATTTCGGTGCTGTTCGTGTTCCTCTGCCTCGCTGCGCTCTATGAGAGTTGGTCGGTGCCTTTCTCGGTGATGCTGGTGGTGCCGCTGGGGGTGGTGGGTGCGGTGCTGGCTACGCGTGTCAGTGGCTTGAGCAACGACGTGTATTTTCAGGTCGGGCTGTTGACCACCGTGGGATTGGCCGCCAAGAACGCCATTCTGATCGTCGAGTTCGCCAAGCACCTGCAAGAGCAGGGCAATAGCTTGCGCGAAGCGACATTGATCGCTGTGAGCCAACGCCTGCGGCCGATTCTCATGACGTCCCTGGCCTTCATGTTCGGCGTATTGCCCCTGGCCCTGAGTAGCGGTGCCGGTTCCGCCGGACGTCAGGCCATTGGTACCGGTGTGCTGGGCGGCATGTTGTCCGCCACGGTGTTGGGGATCTTCTTCGTTCCTTTGTTTTTTGTGCAGATTCGCCGGCGTTTCGGCCGCGTTTCCACGGTTTCGACCTCTGTTCCATCCGCCCAGTCAGGTGACGCATGATCAAGTTTCGCTGGCCATTGCTGGCCATCCTCACGCTGTTCGGTGGCTGCATGAATCTGGCGCCGCAGTATGAACGCCCTGAGGCGCCAGTCTCCGAGCAATGGCTGCCGGCGGCCAGCACGCCCAAGGGTGAGGTGAGTGCCGACATCGAGTGGCAGAATTTTTTCACCGACAGCCGCCTGGCGCGCTTGCAGTCCCTGGCGCTGAGCAACAACCGCGACCTGCGCCTGGCGGTCCTGAACGTTGAAAAGGCCCAGGCGCAGTACCGCATCCAGCGCGCCGAGTCCTTGCCTTCGATCGATGCGAGTGTCAGTGGCACTCACAGTCGCACGCCTGGCTCGTTGTCCAACACAGGCTCGGCGGCCACCACCCATGACTACAGTGCGCAACTGGGGTTGAGCAGTTATGAAGTGGATCTGTTCGGACGGGTGCAGAACCTTCAGGACGAAGCCCTGGAGGACTATCTGTCCTTGACCGAAACCCGACGCAGCACGCAGATCAGCCTGGTGGCCGAAGTGGCGACGGCCTGGCTGACCCTGGCGGCCGACAACGAGCGTCTGCACTTGGCCCAGGAGACCTTGCGCAGCCAGCAGGCGACCTACGAACTGACTCAACGCAGCCACGCCCTGGGCGGCTCCTCCGGTCTGTCCGTGGCCCAGGCGCAAACTACCGTGGAGTCGGCGCGGGTCGATGCAGCGGCGTATGAAAGCCAGATCCTGCAGGATCGCAACGCCCTGCGGCTGCTGGTGGGCAGCGACATCCCCGAAGAGTTGTTGCCGGGTGCTTACCTGGAATCGGCCGCGGCGCTGGTGCAGGTGCCGGCAGAGCTGCCTTCCAGCCTGTTGCAACGACGCCCCGATGTGCTGGCCGCCGAGCACACGCTCAAGTCGGCCAATATCGACATCGGTGCCGCCCGTGCGGCGTTCTTTCCCAGCATCAGCCTGACGGCCAATGCCGGTTCCTCAAGCTCGGCCCTGTCTGGCCTGTTCAAGTCCGGCAGTGGCGCCTGGACGTTTGCCCCGAGCATCAGCCTGCCGATCTTCGATGCCGGCAGTAACCGCGCGACGCTGGACTCGGCCAAGACCGAGCGCGAGATCCAGGTGCAGACCTACCAGCAAACACTGCAGAGCGCCTTCAAGGAAGTGGCCGATGCCCTGGCGGATCGCAGCACGCTGGATCGCCGTATCGAGGCCCAACAGGCGTTGACCGACGCCAGCCGCAAGAGCTTCGAACTCTCCGACGCTTTGTACCGTGGTGGTTCGCAAAGCTATCTCGAAGCCCTCGACGCCCAGCGCTCTCTGTACAGCGCGCAGCAGGACCTGATCACCTTGCGCCTGACCGAGCAGAGCAACCGTGTGACGTTGTACAAGGTGATGGGCGGCGGCTGGAATTAAGGAGTGCTCTGGGAGGAGTACCTGTGAGAGGAGTGTCTGTGAGCGCCAAGCCCCCTTGTGGGAGCCGAGCTTGCTCGCGATAGCGTCAGCAGATTCACCATCCCTGCCAACTGACCCACCGCCATCGCGAGCAAGCTCAGCCCCCACAGGAGATTTGTGGTGAACACAGATGAATTGGAACCAGGCTCAAGCCGCCGTCGATTTCTCCCGGCTGTCGCTCGCGGTGTCGCGGAACAGCCGGGGCGACATGCCGAACGTCGATTTGAAATGCCGGCTGAAGTGGGAGCTGCTGCCATAGCCCCAGGCGTAGGCGATCTCGGTGAGCGAGCGGTGGGCGTGCTCCCGGTTGCGCAGGTCCTCGGCACAACGTGACAGGCGCCGCTGCCAGATGTATTCGCTGACACTGCACCCCAGTTCATCCTGGAACGCGCGGTGCAGGCTGCGTACCGAGCACTGTTCGGCGTTGGCGATGCGTTCGATGGTCAGGTCGCGGTCGCCCAGGTGGCGCTCGATGTACGCCTTGAGGCGGTTCTGCTTGAAGAAGCGGAAGTCGTGTTCGAGTTGCTTTTCTTCCTGTTTGTTCTTCAGCGCGTTATCCAGCAGCCCGGTGATGCTGTCACCGATCAGCCCGGCCGAATGGTTGTTCAGCAAGGGATATTGGTTATAGGCATCGCTGATCAGGTGCATGAGCATCCGCCCCAGTCCATTGCGACCATTAAGGTGCATGTCGGCGGTTTGCGCGAACTGCCCGGACGCCCCCTGGAACAGCAGGATGAAATGTTCGCAGCCTTGCGTGCTGGTTACGTTGAACGGTTTACCGCAGTCCACCAGGAGCATTTCGTCAGGGGCCAGCACGCTGCTTTGCTGGCCCTGCTCGAAATGACTGACGCCAGCCACCTGCATGATCAACATGCGCGGCGTATCGAGGGCGTCGACCGCCTTGCTCAGGTGGCGCGAATATCGATGGGCGCTGGCGGTCATTCGACAGAAACGCAACTGGCCCAGGTCCCCGTACTCCAGCCGGCCCTGGAAGTTGCTGTCATGCAACGGGTCGATGAACGTCGATTCCAGCCGTTTTATATAGTCCGGCGTACGCCCCAGGTGATCGCTCATGAACTCTTTCCATTTCATCAGGCGGTCGGAGCGAACAACCTGATCGGTGGACACGCAGGCTAAATGGTTCATTTTTCGCCTCTATTTATTATTGTTTTCTGACGGATCGGGCAAAGGGGTCGATTTGCCCGATCCGGGCCTGATCAAGGTTGCCACAGACTCAGAACGGGTAGTGATGGCCTCCGGGCTGCCAGGTCACCCAATGGGCACGAGTAAATTCATCCAGGGCATAGTGACCGTTGAAGCGCCCGAGGCCGGAATTCTTTTCACCGCCGAACGGGGCATTGGGTTGGTCATCGACGGTGATGTCGTTGATATGGGTCATGCCCGCCACAATGCCACGGGCGAAGTTCAAGCCACGGGCCATGTCCCGGGTGAACACGGCACTGGACAGGCCATACTCGCTGGCGTTCGCCAACGCCAATGCATGGGTTTCGTTTTCTGCGACCAGCAGCGGCATCAGGGGGCCGAACGTTTCATCGCGGGCCAGTTCCTGATCGGCTCCCACTTCACCGAACACATGGGCAGGCAGCACCAGCCCGGATGCCGGGCCGCCGCACAGTTGCTTGAGGCCGGCACTCCGGGCGCCGTCGAGCTTGCGCAGCAGGCCATCGAGCTGGCTCTGATTGACCACTGGCCCGATCACCGTGTCTGCCTTGGTCGGATCACCCGTCTTGAGGTTGCGCACGCGCTCCACCACCAGCGACGCGAAATCGGCATACAGCGAGCGGTCGACAATCACTCGGTTGACGCTCATGCAGATCTGGCCCTGGTGCAGGAAACGCCCGACCACCGCAGCGTGCGCCGCAACGTCAATGTCGGCGTCATCCAGCACCACCAGCGGCGCATTGCCGCCCAGTTCCAGGGCCACGCGCTTGATGTGTTTGCCACCGGTGGCAATACGGCCGACATTGCGTCCCACATCCGTCGAACCAGTGAAGGAAATCAGGCTCGGCACAGGGTGCTCGACAAAAGCATCGCCGATTTCCGAGCCCGCGCCGACCACCACGTTGAGCGAGCCCTCGGGGAAGCCGGCCTCTTCGAACAGGTGGGCAATCAGCAGGCCGCCGGTCACTGCTGTGTCGCTGGCGGGCTTGAGCACGATCGTGTTGCCCAGGGCGAGTGCCGGCACCACCGAGCGCATGCTCAGGTACAGCGGGAAATTCCATGGGCTGATGACGCCCACCACACCCAAGGGCTCACGGAAGACAAAGCTCTGTTCGCCGGGCTTGTAGCTGGTCAGGATCCGACCTTCGACCTGCATCGGCATCGTCGTGCATTCGCGCACCAGGTTAAGCGTGAACTGCCATTCCATGCTCGCCTTGATCCGGGTGCTGCCGGATTCGTGGATCAGCCAGTCGATGATTTCTTCGCGGCGGCTCTGGATGACCTGGGCGAGCTTTTCAAGTTGTGCGCCGCGCTGGGTGGGGTGCAGTTGTGCCCACGCTGCCTGCGCCTTTTGCGCCGCCTGATAGGCGTCGTCGAGATCGGCAATCGAGGCCAGGGGCATCGCCAGCAGTTGTTCGCCGTTGAAGGGGTTGCGGTCGTCCAGGCGGCGTGCGGAGCGTCCTGCACGCCAGGTGCCGTTGATGTATTGGTCGCCGTTGATGGCGTAGGGCGCGAGCGGTTGAGTCGTCATGGTCTTTTACCTTTGGAGGCAGGTGATCGCCTCGTTTAGAAATCAAGGGTGCAAACGCCGATGGGGAAATTGCTCAGCTCCTGATCCAGGCGCGGCCCCAGGAATTGAGTGTGTATTCCTCTTGTGCCCAGACGCCGGGCTGGCGGCTGGCATCGGTGACTTCCAGCTCAGCCGAGAACTCCAGGCGGTTGCGATCAGCATCGACCACCATGAAAAACAGGTTGTTGCCCGGCCCATGTCGGCCGGGCCCGAAGAAAATGGTGATGCGTTCCTTGGCGAAGCGATCACCCCAGTCGCGGATGTCATTCCATTCGTTGGTTTCGTAACAGTGGTGATCCCACTCGTTTTTCGAACCGCGGAAAAACGCCAAGGTGTGGTGCTCGTCGTCCGAGCGCAGGAAGCACGTCATCAGTTGGCCGGTCTGCTCATCCACGACGTTGTCCGAAACAGTGAAGCCCACCGTGTTGACGTAGAAATCGATCATGGCTTCCAGCTCCGTGGTCTGGAACACCACGTGTTGCAAGCGGCCGGGCATGCCTTGGCCCGAGGCCTGGAGAGCGGGGTGAGCGACGCCAAATATCGTTTGCCGGCCCTGGGGATCACGGATCAGGAAAGCCCCCGTTTCGAGCAGTGGCGAGTCGAGCTCTTCGATGAAACAGCCGTTGCCGAGCAGGCGAATCCGCAGTGCTTGCAGGCGAGGCTGACTGCCCAGGTCGAACGCCGCCGCGAGCAGGCCACTGTGGTCGGCGGGAGACACGAGCATGGCGCGTTGCGGGCCGCTGAGCATCCAGCTGCCATCGGCTTGCGCCTGGCTGTCCATGTCCAGCATCCGTCGATAGAAATCGATTTGCCGTTGCGCGTCCTTGCTCGCCAGGTGCAGGTAGCACAGGCGTGCAGGTGTGGAAGTCTGGAGTGTTTGCATAACCACCTCTGTGCTTGAAGGTTTAATGAAAGACGGGCGCGATGCTCGGCTCGATTGCGCTGCTGTGGGCCTCGGCGATGCCGAACAGCGACTGCAACGATTCGGCGGCCGGGGTTTCGGTGGCCTTGTCGAAAATCGCGGCGATGTAGCGATCCGGGCGCAGCAGCAGGAACGGGTGTGAATCGCCCAGCAGGGTTTTGAGCTGGCCTTTACGGTCCTGGAGCACCGTGCAGCCGGGGATCGACGGCATGGCCTGGACGGACGCGGGCAGGATCAGGATGCGCCTGGCTTCAAGGTGGCTCCAGAGGCCATGCTTGAGTTCATCGATACGCTGGCGGGTCG
Source organism: Pseudomonas sp. NFACC05-1 (assembly GCF_900100135.1). Lineage (NCBI taxonomy): Bacteria > Pseudomonadati > Pseudomonadota > Gammaproteobacteria > Pseudomonadales > Pseudomonadaceae > Pseudomonas > Pseudomonas sp. NFACC05-1. Next base: position 15,715 of record NZ_FMTR01000007.1, read on the forward strand.
GGTCGCCGTATTGAATCAAGGCGAAGCCGGCGCCGATGGCGTCATCGAGCAGGCGTTCTTGGCCGTGGGCGTCGGTGAGCATCGGTTGCGGGAACATCTGTCCGCAGGACAACGTGCCTGCTTGTCCCTCGGTCAGCACCAGGCCCCGGGTGAAGCGGGGTTTGGGCTTGAAGCGCATTTGCAGGAAGTAATCGCGCAACGGTGGCAACAGGCCGACCAAGGCGAATGCGCCACTGATCAGGCGAGCACGCAGGACGGTGGCCGGTGCCATGACCACGCCGAGGTTCAAGGCCAACTTGATCAATGCCCATGCATGATCACGACGCTCGCTTTCGTAGGACAGCAGTGCGCTTTCCGCCATTTTTCCCTTCAGCACGCCGACCAGCTTCCAGCCCAGGTTGTGGGCATCGCGAACGCCGCTGTTCATGCCTTGCCCGGCATAGGGCGGGGTCAGGTGAGCGGCGTCGCCGGCGAGAAACACCCGCTGCACCTGCCACCGCTCGGCGACCCGGGCATGGAAGGTGTAGACCGTCTTGCGCACGATGGAAACCGGCGCGTCACCCTTGAAGGGGCGCAGCAATGCTTGCAGACAGGTTTCGTCGAGCATCTGTTCGTCCGTTTCTCCGGGCTTGAGCAGGAACTCGAATCGGCGCGTACGGTGAGGGCCGGGCACTTCGACCACCGGACGCCTGGCGTCGCAATACACACGGGTCTGCCAGAAGGGGTCGTCGTCCTGGTCGGTATCGACCACCAGCCAGCGCGAGGAGAAGCTCGAACCGACCATCTCGATCCCGAGCTGCTTGCGCACCGGGCTACGGCCACCGTCGCAGGCCACCAGGTAAGCTGCGTGGACTTCCACCAGTTGCCCTTCGGCGTCACGCACCCGCGCGCATACGCCGTGTGGGTCCTGGGTGAATTCCACCAGCTCGTGGCTGAACCGAGCCGTCAGGCTGGCAAAACGTTCGAGGCCTCGCCTGAGGGTGTTTTCAAACAGCGGTTGGCGAAACGCGTTGCGCTTGGGGAAGCCATACAGCTTGCCGGTCGGCTCGACCTTTCCGAAGCAGCGACCGCCGGGCCGGGTGAAGTAATGCACGCCGTAGCCGGGCACGACATCACGCAGCACGGCGGCATCGAGCCCGATGGCCTGCATGGTGCGCAAGGATTCGTCATCGATTGAAACCGCCCGGGGCTCGGTCACGGTGCCCGGCTTGCGATCGATGATCAGGGTGTCCACATCGGCTTGGCCGAGCAGGTTGGCCAGGGTCAGCCCGGTAGGGCCGGCACCGATGATCAGGACCTGGGTGTTGATGCGTTTGAGGGTTGTCATTGTTATTCCCTTCCGGATGGCTCAGCCCAGTGGCTTGGCGCGGTTGGCGAGCGCAGCCATGCGTTGCGACAGTTCCTGCGCAAGGGCAAGGATCTGTTGCCCTTGTGTCTCTTCCTGGGCGCTGTCGCGTTCTCGTACCGGGCGCACGCAACTGATGCTGCCGACGACCTTGCCATCGCCGTCGAAGATCGGCGCGGCCAGGCCATAGACGCCCGCGTCGACTTCACCTGCGCTGGCCACATAGCCTTGGCGACGCAGTTGCTGCAACGAGCGACGAAACGCTTCCCAGGTCTGGCCAAGTTGACTGGCGCGCACTTCATCGGGGTGATCGAGGAACAGCTGGCTGTGTTGGCGCGAGGTCATGTTGGCGAGGATCGCCTTGGACGTCGCTCCCAGGAACAAGGGCCTGGGTGAACCACGGGAGTAGCTGACCTCACTGAACAGGTCCCCGTGCTGGTGAATGCACACAACCTGGTCCTTGAACAGCCGGCAGATCAGCCACACCTGTTGTTCGCTCCACTGCGGGAAGCTGGGCTCAAGCGATTGCGCGGCGCGTACGAGGGGGTCGCTCAGGCGCAGTTGGCGGTCCCAGGTAATGATTCGCGCGCCCAAGGCATAACGCCCGGCTTCGACCTGGAATAACAGGTTGGCTTCGGCCAATTCGCGCACGTAGCGGTAGATCGTCGAACGGGTAAAACCCAGGGCGCCGCCCATGTCGTCCACCGCCCAGATCGGGCTCTGTTCGGTGAACAGGTCGAGTACCCGCAGCATGCGCTCCAGGCTCGAGCCTTTGCTGTCGCCATCCGGCTCGGGCAGGGCGTCAGGGGTGTGTAGGTTTTCCATGCTTATTGCTCGTCCACGATGCTGTTGCGCAGGGTGCCGATTCGAGCGATCTCGATCTCGACTTCGTCGCCTGGTTTCATCCACACCGGCGGCTCGCGGAACGCCCCGACGCCGCCAGTGGTGCCAGTGACAATCACATCGCCGGGGGCCAGTTCGGTGAAGGTGGAGCAGTATTCGATCAGCTGGCGCACATCGAAAATCATGTCGCTGGTGCGGGTGTGCTGCATCACTTCGCCATTCAGGCGGGTGGTCAATTCCAGGTCCTGCGGGTCGCCGATCTCGTCGCCGGTCACCAGCCAGGGGCCGAAACCGCCGGTGTTCGGGAAGTTCTTGCCGGGGACGAACTGAATGGTGTGCTTCTGCCAGTCGCGGACACTGCCGTCGTTGTAGCAGGCATAACCGGCGACGTAGTCCAGCGCGTCGGCGTGTTTGACGTGACGGGCCGTTTTACCGATCACCACCGCCAGTTCGCCCTCGAAATCAAGTTTGTGGGACGCGGTCGGGCGAACGATGGGTTGCAAGTGGGCGGTCTGGCTGTCGGCGAAGCGGGTAAAAATCATCGGATAGGTCGGCATTTCCCGACCGGTTTCGCGCACGTGGGTGGCGTAGTTGATACCGATGCACAGCACTTTGCCTGGGTTCGGGATCACCGGCAGGAACGTCACGTCAGCCAAGGGGATACGCGGCAGGCGTGCCAGGCGCGCGGCGCCCAGTTCGTTCAGGCGGTTGTGGCCGATGGCCTGTTTGAGATCGCTGCCAAGGGTTGGCTTGAGCGATTCCAGGTCGATGACTTGATCACCTTCGACCACACCGTAGCTACTACGGCCTTGGACAATAAAGCTTGCGAGTTTCATGGCGGTTCCTGGAGAGAGGGAGGGTGCAATGAGGGTTAATCTAGTCTTGCTATAAAATCCTGTAAAGTAGGATTTATACAAAAATCCTAAAATATGGAATTTATGTATTTTTGGCGAGGCTGTACCTTTGGCGGACCTGGGGAGCAGAGGGAGAGGTAGCGGGCAGCCAACCGCAGTTGGCAGGGTGTTGTGAGAGGTTTGGAAAGGCTCTAATCCTGTGGGAGCGGGCTTGCTCGCGAAGACGGCATCACAAGCGACATCGATGTCGACTGTACCGCCGCCTTCGCGAGCAAGCCCGCTCCCACAGGGGATTTGCGTTTAATCGCTCGGTGCCCAGCAGCCATGCAGCGACATGCGCATCCGGAAGGGAATCCTGATCCGGGCAATGGGGCCGCTGGCCATGTCACGGGTGTCCAGCACCACCAGTTCACTGCGCCCTTCGGCAATGAGGTTGAGCAGGGCAACCACGTAGCCATCGGCTTCCTCTGCATCCGCCGAGCGCGGTATGAAGATGGGTTCCTGGAAGCATCCGCTGTCGCCGGGAAACCAGGCGTCGGTGCGGCCTGTCTGCAGGTCCAGATGGGCCAGCAGGTTGAAAAACTGGAAGGGCATCGGTCCATTCGCCGGGCTGTAAGGCCGCTCAGGGTCAAAGGCGAGCAGGAACCCATGCCGGTATTTCCGACCGATGTAGCGATCATTACACCGTGGAAACTCGCAGGGATATGCCGTCAGTGGCTGCGGTTGAACGTCCTCCTGCGCGCCATTCAGGTCGAAGGTCCAGCGCATCAGGCTGGCGGCCAGGGTTTCAGGCGGTGGTACGTAGCCGTCGGCCTGAGGGAAGAAGTAGAAGATATTCCCGCCGGTGACCGGCATGTCCACATACACCTTGCCGTCCTCATCGAACGCATTGAGCGTATGCCCCTGGAAACCGTCCTTGGGCCCCTTGAACCAACGCACATCTTGCCCACGCCCGTTGCGCGGCACGATGGCGAACAGCTGGGGCAGGTCGGGTTGCCACTGGAAATGTGGCCCGCCGTTTTTCATGCGTTCGACGTCCACCGTCAACGGAATCAACGGGAACACGACGTAGCGTTCGGTCACCGCGAAATCATGCACCATCGCCGCATAAGGCGCCTGGAACCAGATCTCGTGCAGCAGTTTTCCGTCCGGCGAGATTTCGAAATAGGCCAGGTCGGGCGTGCCGTCGCCTTTGGCCTCATAACTGCAGGCCAGCAGGTTGCCTGTCACCGGATCGAGCTTGGGGTGGGCAGTGAACGTCGCGGCTTTGATCTGCCCGTCAAAGCTCCATTCGCCGAGGGTCTCCAGGGTTTCGAGGTCCATCGCCCAAGGCAGGGCATCTTCCTTGAGCGCCAACAGGACGCCGTTGTGAGGGATAACGGTGGTGTTGGCGGTGGTGTTGTTTTTCGCCGCGAGGGGGTCATTGGTGTAGACGTTTCGATAGACGCCGTTGAGCGAACGCCCTTCACGGCGCTGGGCCAGCAGGCGATCGGTTTTCACGTAGCGGCGTCGCATCGAGACTTTGCCATTGGCAAAGTTGAAGCGGCTAACCACGCCGTCGCCGTTGAAAAAAATGTCGTTACCCAGCATGGGGGGGTACTGCGGGTCTGGCGCCACCTGATAAAAAGTCCCACAGATCGAAACAGGCAGGATGCCTTCGATCTCAAGATCGAACACCTCTGCTTCCACGCGGCTGGGCGTGTAGAGAGCACCGGAAAATTCAGGGGTTTGAGGGAATGGAATACTCATCGGGCAATCTCGTCAATGTGCGTGTTTGTTCATGTTCAGGCCGATTGCGGGGACATTGCCGGCCCGGAGGGCTTCACGCCGCGGCGAAAGCGTGCAACGACCAGGCACGAGATCACCAAGGCTAGCAGATAGGCTGAGGCGGCCAGCCATCCGACCGCGCGCAAGTGTCCCTCGCCCACGACCAGTGCGGCGCCAAACGGGCCGAGTCCCTGACCGATGAAAATCGCAGCGTTACCCAGGCCTGCCAATCGGCCGGAAGGGTCCAGTTCCGCTGCCATGGAAAGCAGGTAGGGCAGGCTGAAAAACCAGACCATATGGATCAGGCAGGCCGTGGTGATAAAGGCAACGGGGCTGGTGCCATAGACCATGATCAAGGTCGCCAGCAATGCCGTGCCGAAGCTCAACAGTTGCGGAAACAGTAGGCCCAGGCGTCGTCCGATCAGCCCGGCCAGCCCGGCGCCAAGGGCACCGGCGAGGATGCTGCCGCCGAGGATGCCGCCAATCTGCTGGGGCTCCAGGCCGATGTTCCTGCCGATGCGTTCCTGGTACACCCACAGGGCGGAGTGGCCGAAGAACAGCAGGGCAAACAGCAGGATCAACAGCATCGCGGTGAGACCGAATGGCTGGGTCGAGCCATTGGCCGCGCGATGGGCGTCCGGGTAGCGCTTGGGCACTCTCCAGCAACCCAGCGCCGCGAGCACGCTGGTGATCGCCAACAGGGAAAACGCGCCATTCACACCAAATGCTTGAAGGACCAGCGGCATGGAGGTCACCAGCAGCATGCCCCACAGCAGGTTGCCGATGTTGATGACCGCGAAGGTCGCATCCTTGGATGTACGCAGCGCTGCGGTGGCATAGACAACCGCCATGACCGCGCCGCCGCTGGCGCCGCAGATCATCCTGGAAATGACCAGTCCGGCCTGGCTGTGCAGTTGTGTGCTGGCCAGGTTACCCAATGCCAGGATCAACAAGGCCACCAGGGCGAAGCGACGCCGGTCGACGCTCGCCATGAACAGGGCGCAGACCCCGCAAGCGATGGCCATCGCCATGAGTTCAGCGGCGAAAAGAGCGCCGATTGCATTGAGCGGCAGGCCGAGTTGGTCGATCAAGGCACCGCCCAGGATCGGTTGGATCTGCAGTGTCCCCAGGGAAATGACCATCATCAGGCAGATGGCGCCCAGTGATTTTTTGCTGTCGATGGAGTCGAGTGCGTTCATGAAGCATCACCTCAGGTCAAGAGCCCGCTCATGCGTGAGCTGGCCTACACGTCAATCAGAACTTGTGGACGTAGCGAACCTGCACCTGGTAATCCGCTCGGGAGCGATTCTCGACGCCGGTTTCTTTATAGGTGTTGAGCCAGAAGGCTTTGTCTTCGGTGATTTTCCAGAACAGTCCCGGGCCAAAGCCCAGCACCTTTTCCCGGGAGTCGGTCAGGGTGTTGCCGTTGACCTTGTCATCCGAGATCTGCCGGAAGTAGTAGCCGTTGATGCCGACCGAGACCTTCGGGAATACTTCGTACGAGGCGGTGAAGTTGGCCCATGCCGACTGTCCTGACTGGGTGTCGCGCACCGCTTGCCCTTCAAAGAACTGCTGCGAACTGCTCGCCGGATCGTCGTTCTTGAAGTTGTACAGATAGTTCAGTCGCCAACTCACCTCCCAACGGGGTGCCGGCATCCAGGTCGCTGCCCAGTAGGGGTTCAGGGAGAAGTGGTTGGAGCCAGGGTTCAGGTCTTTATCTTTGTCGTACTTGCCTGTTGGCAGGATGGTGTCGAAGGCCATGCGCTGCACGAAAACCGGCCGGCCGCTGGCGTCGACGATCGGATCGAACTGGATCTGTGGCCCGACCGTGACATCGCCCAGGCCGGTAGCGTTGTCCTTGAGCTTGGCGCCGTTGTCGCCGAAGTCGCCGTCCAGGGACACGACGGGTACCAACAGGCTCCAACCCAGGTGTGCCCCTCCCGCGAAGGTGTCGGGTGAGTAGTAGCTCAACTGATTGATCATCGTGATGACATTGATTTTCGGGTCATCGAAGGCGCCGTTTTTCTTGCCGCCGTTGGTCCTGATGCTGCTGGCGGTGCTGAACTTCAGGTAGGTCTGGTGAGTCAGCCCGGGTGGCCCCGCAAACCCGTCGTAGAAGCTGGTGCCGCCCAGGTTGATACCGCTGGGTTGGCTTACGGAAGGTGGAGGAGGGCCATCGGCGGCATGGGCGGCAAATGACGCGAAGCTGAGTGCCAGGCACACTGGCAGGGATTTGGTCAGGCTCATTGAAGTGGCTCTATTCTTGGAATTGTGAGCGGGGGAATGTCCCCTGGCACTTCGACTTTAAGACCCGGTGGTGGGTGATGCTTGAGCGCAACGGCCAGAGTTGACTGGGAGCGCCATGAACCGGGAGAAACCCGAGCGAGTTGCTCAGCCGCCAGAACCCTTTCTCCAGATAACTCATGCCCTGGTTGGCGTGGGCGAAATCGCGTTGTTGGATTCAGCCTGCGTTATCTTGGCTTGCCTGAGAAGCATGCCTTGTATGCGGTTTTTGCTCTGATGACGTTCGCTTTGGCGGGAACAGTACTGGGGCTACATCCCAGCCGTTCAACTACACCCTGCTGGTATTTGCCACGCTGATTGGCCTGTTGGTGTTCGGCGAGCTACCAGCGAGCTTGCTCGCGAAGAGGCCGGCACATCCAGCATATTCATTGGTTGTGACCACGCATTCGCGAGCAAGCTCGCTCCCACATTTGATCTTCAGTGGACGTAAGCCCGGTTTAGAACTTGAAGCGCCCCACCAAGCCCTTGAGCTGCCCGGAAATATCCGTCAGACGCCCCGAGCCGGTCTGCGCCGAGTGGGCGAATTCCTCGACCAACTGGGCATCGGCATGGATCTGCGCGATGTGCCGGTTGATGTCTTCGGCCACCTGGTGCTGTTCCTCTGCCGCCGTGGCGATCTGGGTGTTCTGGTCGCGAATCGAGTCCACCGAGTTGCGGATCTTGTCGAAACTGTCGCGGGCCTGTTGGATGCGTTCCACGCTGGTTTGCGACACCTGCAGGCTGCTTTGCATCTGCTGGGTGACTTCCTGGGTGCGACGAGCAAGGTTACCCAGCAGGCTGTCGATCTCGCCGGTGGAATCGGCGGTACGCCTTGCCAGCGCCCGGACTTCGTCAGCCACTACGGCAAACCCGCGACCTTGATCGCCGGCCCGCGCGGCTTCGATGGCGGCGTTGAGGGCCAGCAGGTTGGTCTGTTCGGCGATCGAGCGGATGGTGTCGAGGATGGTGTTGATGTTCTTGCTGTCTTGTTCCAGCGCCTGCATGGTCTGGGTCGACTTTTGCAGGTCGTCGCTCAGTTTCATCACGCTGCCGGTGGCTTCGCCGATGTGATGCTGGCCGTCGTGCACGTCACGATAGCCTTCGTCCGCACTGGAGGCGGCCTGGCTGCAAGAGCGGGCCACTTCGTTGGCGGTGGCGACCATTTCGTTGAACGCGGTGCTCACCAGTTCCACGGCCTGGCGCTGGCGCCCGGCAGCGTCGTTCATGTTCTGGGCCACGTGGCTGGTATCGGCTGCGGCGGTTTGCAGGTCGGAAGAGGCGCTGCCGATGCGCTGCATCAGTTGCGCGATCATGCCCAGGAACTGGTTGAACCAGCCCGCCAGGGTGGCTGTTTCGTCCTTGCCTTGTACGGTGAGCTTGCGGGTGAGGTCGCCTTCACCTTCGGCGATTTCCTGCAGGCCATTGGCTACGCCGCGAATCGGCCGCACGATGACGCTGGCGAAACTGGCGCCCACCAAAGCGAACACCACGGCCAGTACGGCGGCAATGGCGGCGATCAGCCAAGTCAGTCTCGAAGCCCCGGCCATCACTTCATCGCGTTTGATCAGGCCGATGAAGCGCCAGCCCAACCCTTTGGAGCTGACCACGTTGGCCATGTAGGGCACGCCGTCGATTTCGATCTGGGTCACGCCATCGCTGCTTTTGGCCAGCTCGGCATAGTTGGGCCCAAGGTCGGCCAGCGGTTTGAAGTTGTGCTTGGCATCGGCAGCGTCCACCAGGACGTTGCCGTTGGCTTCGACCAGCATCAGGTAGCCGCTTTCACCCAGCTTGATGTTCTTGACCAGTTCGGTCAGTTGCTTGAGCGACACGTCCAGGCCCACAACGCCCACCAGCTTGCCGCTGGCGTCGGCAATCGTGTGTACGATCCCGATCAGCGACACGTCGTCCGGCGCCCAGTAGTAGGCGTCAGTACGCACGGTGTTGCCGGGCGAGGCGACGGCTGCCTTGTACCATGGACGCACGCGTGGGTCGTAGTTGGAGATCTTGGGATCGTCAGGCCAACTGGCGTAGCCGCCATCGGCCAACCCCACGGAAAGATAGGCGGTGGTTGGATGGCTCTTGGCGAATCTGTCGAAGATCTCCAAAAGCTGCTTGTTGTTTTCCGGCAGGGGAGTCTGCGCGGCGTCGGCGCCGGAATAGTTTTTCAGGTCTTTGGCGGCGACGATGCGCGGATCCTTGGCAAAGAACTCGACGTTCTGGCTGATGCCATCGAAAAACTGCTTCATGCCGTTGTCGATCTGGCGAATCTCACGACCACTGCTGTCCAGGAAGTTGGCTTTTGCGGCGTCGCGCAGGTTCAGCACGACAAGCACCGCCACCAGGATAACCGGAAGGCAGGCGATGGTCGCGAACGCCCATGTCAGCTTCTGTTTGATATTCATGACTTCTCCCGCGGAATATTTTAAGTGTTGGAGCGGCGGAAACAGCAGTGGTTGGCGTTGCGAGTCTCTGGAAGGGAAAAGCGCCCATGCCTACTGACAGTGTATCGACCAAAGTCGTAGGCACTTGAGGCTTTCCATTATGGCGCGGACCGACCGGTAGACGGCGCAGGCGCGATTGCAGCCGGCTTGACTAGCCTGGAAGATAGCGTGGTTTGCTCTGCGCCTTCGCCCTGCGGCTCAAGGCACCCACGCGCAGCCAATCATCATCGTCTTTGATGTATTAACGAGGCCCTATGCCAAGCGCATTCGAGAGCGTACTCAAAAACAAGAACATGGCTTATCGACCGCTCGGATCAGCGCCCGCCAGCCAGGTGCCGATCCGCGTCGCGTTTGTATTGATGGATAATTTCTCGATGATGTCCTTCACCGGTGCGGTGGACGCGCTGGTGACCGCCAATCTGATGAGCGACATGCCCCTCTATGAAGTGCTGACGGTGGGGGTTTCAGGTGGGCAAGTCACGAGCGACCTGGGCATTGTCATCTCGACCGACATCGAACTGGCGCAGATGCCGGAAAATCAGGACGTGCTGATTGTCGCCGGGGGCTTTCGCGTGAAGTTGCAAGGCCATCCCTTGCTGCGGCGCAAGCTGCGTGCCAACGCGGCGTCTGGGACGATACTGGGAGGACTGTGGAACGGCGTCTTCTTTGTGGCCGATGCCAATCTGCTGGACGGTTTCGAATGCGCTGTCCACCCGGAAAGCCGCGCCATGATGGCCGAGGTGTTTCCCCATGTGAAGGTGTCCAGCCGGGCCTATGTCGTTGATCGGGAGCGGGTCAGTTGCGCGGGTGCCAACAGTTCGCTGCGCATGATGCTCCAATTGATTCGCCAGACGGGCGGGGCGGCGCTCGTGGGCGCCATCGAGGAAATTCTTCGTTGTGACGAGTCTGGCGATGATGCGACGGACTTGCCTCCGGTCTTCGTCGAAACCGACCCGACGTTGCCGGAAAGCCTCAAGCTGGCCCTGGAACTGATGTGGCAAAACGTAGAAGAGCCGTTGACCATCGATGAGCTGGCGGCGTGCGTCAAGATTTCCAAGCGGCAGTTGGAGCGGCGGTTCTGCAGTTTTCTCGGTGCGACGCCCACGCGCTATTACCTGGAACTGCGCTTGACGCGTGCCCGCCAGCTCATCCAGCAAACCAATCGATCCGTGACCGAAATCGCCGTGGCGACGGGCTTCGTCAGCTCCCCGCACTTCCAGCGTCGTTTCCGGGATTTTTTTGGTGTGCCGCCTGGCAGCTATCGCTCGAAATCGGAGCGCAAACAAACCGTGCGATGAAGGCGCAGGCAGATCAGAGATGAGTTTTCAGGGGGGCGAGGGCGTTGCCGCGCCGTAGCGCGGGAGCAATGTGGGGGCAAGCTTTACTCCCACACAGTTCCTGCGCGACGAACGCAAGTCAGGTGTTATCGTCTGTTTGTTTTTCGGTGGGCAGGTCTTCAGTTTGTGGCGCGGCTTTCGAAGCGGTCAAGGAGGTGTCTTTGCACAGCACTTTTCCGACTTCGTCGGCTATCGAGCCATCGATGATTCGCCCTTCCATCTGGTCGAACTGAGCTTTTTCCACCCCTGAAAGACTGTTGTACATCCCCATGTGTCGAACATTGCGGTTGGCGCAGTCGAGTTCAAGCTTCGTGTAGTTGGTGAAGTAAGTGCCCGATCTTTGTACGGTGGCCTGGATGGCTGAACCGCTGTCGACAAACGAAACGATGGAGTACACGGCATCCGAATCATCGTAGAGGTACTTGATGTTCTGGACGTCCGCAGCCGCACTGCACGCAATAGAGAGTAACGCGAGGGATATAACGGTTTTCATGCTTTCTTCCGTGAATAAGCAAGTCAGGAGAATTGATGGCAAAGTGAAATTATTTTGCCTTGGTGCGCGCATGGGGTCAATTTGTGTTGGAAGCATGCAGTGACCATTGGTCAGAAACAAAACTATTTCGGGAACTTTATAGGTCGGCCTGGCTCGTGGCAACAGACGAACGCATTCCGAGGCGGCCCGGTGCATCTTTCCTACTGCGCGACCCCTCCATTATCAAAGCCTGGATTATTCAGGTCGCCTGACTTTTTTTAGATGTTTTTCGCCTGAAATACGTCATTGATCATGGATTCAGGACTTTCGAATCTTTCTTAGCGTTATACGCAAGATAACCCTTGTGGGAGCTGGCTCGCTCCCACAAGGGTTCATCGGGTTGCTTCAGGGCATCTGTGGCAGTTCCTGAGGCCGCAGATCGAACACCAGCACTTCGGCATCCTTGCCGTTGCTCAAGGTCAGGATTTGCTCTTCGCGCACCCGCACGCCATCACCTTCCTGCAGTGGTAGGCCATTGAGCTCGACAGCGCCTCGTGCCACGTGCACGTAGGCATAGCGTTCCGGCGCCAAGGTCAGGGTGGCGCTTTGCTCACCATCGAACAGCCCGGCATAGACCCGTGCATCCTGGCGCACCTGGAGCGAGCCGTCGGTGCCGTCCGGGGAGATGATCAATTGCAGGCGACCGCGTTTCTGCTCGCTGCTGAAATGCTCCTGTTGATAGCGTGGCGTGGCGCCACTGACGTTGGGCACGATCCAGATCTGCAGGAAGTGCACCGGCTCGTCCGCACTGTGGTTGAACTCGCTGTGGGCCACGCCGCTGCCGGCGCTCATCAACTGCACGTCACCGGGGCGGATGACCGAGCCTGTGCCCAGGGTGTCCTTGTGTTCCAGGGCCCCTTCAAGCACGTAGGAAAAGATCTCCATGTCCCGGTGGGGATGCTGGCCGAAACCCTTGGCGGCGGCGACCCGGTCATCGTTGATGACCAGCAGGTCGGAGAAGCCTTGTTCGTTGAGGTCACGGTAGCTGGCGAACGAGAAGGTGTGGAACGAGGTCAGCCAGCCGTGGCGGGCAATGCCGCGGTCCGAAGCTTTGCGAAGGGTCAGCATGGTCAATTCTCCTGATGTCTGTGGGCGACGACTGGGCCGTTCGCCGGGTTCAGAAGAAGGTTAATGGTTATCCAAATATTCAATAAGCGGGTGGAAAACGAAAGACTGTCCGTTACTGGTGGACAATCGAGAATGCCTACCGGCGGGTGCTTCGCTTCGACATAATGCTGACGAGAGACCCTGTGGGAGCGAGCTTGCTCCCACAGGGGGCATTTATAGTTTCTGGATTCTTTTGGCGTCTTTTTAAATGAAAACCGTTGCAATGGTGCTGTTCCCGGATTTTTTGCTGCTCGACATGGCCGGGCCTCTGGAGGTGTTTTCCATCGCCAATCGTTACCTCGCAGCGGATCAGCGTTATCAATTGCTGACCCTGGGAACCGAGCGCGGGCCGTTGCGGGCGTCCAACGGCGTGTCGGTGCAGGCCGATATCCATATCGACCAGGCATGGGCGGCCTATGACGTGTTGCTGGTGCCGGGCGGGCCGGGGGCCTATAACGACCAGCATCCGGGGCTGCACACCTGGTTGCGGGCCGCGGCGCAACGGGCCACGCGCTACGGCTCCATCTGCACCGGCGCCTTTGTGCTCGGTGAGGCGGGCTTGCTCGACGGTTATCGCGTCACCACCCACTGGCATTACACCGAACGCCTGATCCAACGTTTCCCCAAGGCCCTGGTGGAAACCGACAAGATCTTCCTGCAGGACCGCCGCCTGATCACCTCCGGCGGTGTCACCGCCGGAATCGACCTGGCCTTGTCCATCGTCGCTCAGGATCACGGTCGCAAAGTCGCGTTGGATGTGGCCAAGGTGCTGCTGGTAGTGATGAAACGCCAGGGCGGACAGGCGCAGTTCAGCCCCTCGGTGGCGGCGGTGTCGACGCAGGAATCGGCCATTACCCGCGTGCAGAATCATGTGATGGAACATCTGGAAGAACCCTTCACCATCGAGCGCATGGCCGCGTTGGCTGCCATGAGTGCGCGGCATTTCGCCCGGGTCTTCGCCCGTGAGGTGAAGATGACACCCATGGAGTTCCTGCAAGGCGCGCGCATTGACCGGGCGCGTCAGTTGCTGGAAACCACCGACCTGCCACTCAAGACCGTGGCGTTTCGCAGTGGCTTCGGCAGCGTGCGGCACATGCGTTTTTTGTTCGGTGAAAAGCTCGGCCTGACCCCGGTGCAGTATCGCCAGCAGTTCAGTTGAGCCATCGGTGTCCGTCCAGGGCACTGTGATGTCCGTGGCGCTCCCTGTGCCAGCATTGTCCTGAGGCCTGCGCCTGCCAAGATAACGGCGAACCCTTTGGAAAGGATGCGCAGGAGCCAGGGCAGACGTGTCCGGTGAATCCGCACACGGACGCTCGCACCGGTTATCCGGCGCTGGATCGCCCATGAATAGTTTCGTCAAACCTTATAGCGAGCCGGCGGTGGGCTTCGGTCCGTTTGTCTTCTACCGGCAGCAGCGGCTGGTCACCCGTGACGGCCAGCCCCTCGCACTGGGCGGTCGTGCCCTGGATGTCCTGCAGGTGCTGGTGGAGCACGCCGGCCAGTACGTCAGCAAGCAAACACTCATCGCCCACGTCTGGCCGGACAGCGTCGTGGAGGCCATCAACCTGCGGGTGCACATTGCGGCGCTGCGGCGGGCCTTCGGTGATGGGCGCGGCGGCGCTCGCTATATCCTCAATCATCCTCGACAAGGCTATTGCCTTGCGCTGCCCCTGGTAGCGCAAGCGCGCGTTGAGTCGCCTTTCAGTCCACAAACCGAGCGACACAACCTGCCCAGGCGCTTGAACCCGGTGGTGGGTCGCGACAAAGTCCTGGGGCGGTTACTGGCGCAAGTGCCCCGTCAAGCCGTGACCACCGTGACCGGCCCCGGCGGGGTCGGCAAGACCACCGTGGTGGTGCGGGTGGCGGAACTGCTGCTCGAACACTTTAAGGACGGTGCCTGGTTCGTTGACCTGGCGGACGTCAGCGACCCCTCGCAAGTGGTGGCGCAAGTGGCCGGTGTGCTGGGCGTGGAGCAGGGGGCGTTGGCCCGCTCTCTCGAACCCTATCGGATGTTGCTGGTGCTCGACGGTTGCGAGCACCTGCTCGATGCTTGTCGGGAGCTGGTCCAGGCAGTGGCTGCGGCGCCCGGGGTGTCGTTGCTGGTCAGCAGTCGCGCACCCTTGGACTTGCCCGACGAAAGAATTGTGTCACTGCCGGGCCTGGCCGTGGCGTCGCCCCTGGAACCGGAGCATCAGATCGAGGCATGCCCGGCGGTGCAGTTGCTGATCGAGCGGGTCGGCGCCCGGCAGCAGGGCTTCAGGCCGGGTGGTCGCGACTGGCGGACGCTTGCGCAGATCTGCCAGCGCCTGGACGGATTGCCGCTGGCGTTGGAATTGGCGGCGGCCCAGGTCGATGCCTTGGGAGTGGCAGGGGTCCTGGAACAACTGGATCACGGTTTATCCCTCTTGAGCGTCGGGCGGCGTACTGCGGTGGCCCGGCACCGCAGCCTGGAGGCGGTGTTGGACTCGAGTTTCGAGCGTTTGAGCACTGACGAAAAAACCGCATTCCAGCGTCTGGCGGTGTTCGAGGGGCCGTTTACGCTCAAGGCGGCGCTGGCCGTGATCAGTTGCGCTGAGCTGAGTGTCGGGCAATTACCCTCGCTGCTGTCGCGGCTGGTGGGCGCGTCACTGCTGATGGTCGAGCCGCTTGCCGAAGGGGGGCGCTTCCATCTGCTCCACACCACTCGCGCCTATGCCATGGACAAATTGCGACGCAGTGGCCAGTGGCCTGTGTTTCATCGGCGTTACGTGTTGCAAGGCGCTTGGGGAGTCCGGCATTCAAGACCCCAACCGTCAAGTCAGCGCCTGGAGCAGCGCGCCGGCTTCCAATAGGTCGGGGGTCTCGAAACCTTCGGTGAAGCGTCGATAGACGGGGTCGAGCAGCGCCTGCGCAGCATGCGCCTGCCCTTGGCGCTGCCACAAACGGGCCAGGGACGTGGCGCTGCGCAGTTCCCAGGCCAGGGCCTGGTGACGACGGGCGATGCCCAGGGCGGCCAGCAGTTGCGCTTCGGCTGCTTCTTCAAGAGACGGCTCGTTCCGGGCCAGCAAGCTCTCGGCATCGGCCCGCAGGATCTCCGCCGAACACCAACCCGCGGCGCCACTGCGCGCCCGTTCGATTTGCGCCGGGCTGACGAAGTCGCTACGCAGGGTGACGGCGATGTCCTGGATCAAGCCGTTTGTCGGGCGTGTTGCCAGGGGCTGGCCATCGAATGCGCGGTCGTAATGGCAGGCCCAGTCGTGGAACAGCATCACCGAATGTTTCTTGGCCTGTTGCTTCAACAGGTCGAGCCTTTCCCGGGCAATCGAATGATCGCCGGTGTAGTGGGCGATCACGCAACCGGTCAGCGCCAAGGTGTAGCAGATCGAAATGCCGTGGTTGATCTGCAAGGCGATTTGCAGCGCCAGGTTGGCTGTGCGCCGGGCTTTTTCGGCAAAACCTTGCAGCCAGAGGATGCGCGCCAGAACCGTCAGCGCGGCCACGCTCTGATCGTATTGCACGCCGAAGCCGTGGCTGAAGCGGCTGAGGTGACCGCTTTGGGCCAGGCGCTGGATCACCTGTTCGGCTTCGCGCCGCGCCGCGCCCTGGTCGCCGGTGAAATGCAGCGCCAGCACCCGCAGGCGTTGAGTGCTCAAGGACAGGGTCGGGTCGCCCTGCAAGCCCAACCGGTCGAAATCCCGGCTGTGTGCCAGGGCCTGTTGGTAGTCGCCGCAACTGAGGTCGACGGTCATTTGCCCGGACACGGCCCTCAGTTCGCCGGCCAGTTCCTGGCATTGCCGGGCCAGTTGCCGGGCCGTGGCGAAGGCGCGGACAGTGGCCGGCGTACCACCCTCGGTGTGGTAGTTGAAACTGGCGTGGGCCAGTTCCAGGGCCAGGGTCAAGCGCGGGCATGGCGCGGGGCTGGCCCGCAATAATTGCAGCGCTTTGTTGACGTAGAGGCCGTGTTCCTTGAGCAGCGACAGCTCCTGCCAGAGGGGCAGGGTACGGGCAGTCAGGCGGATCGCGACGGCGTGTGAACCTTGCGGGCCCAAGCCTCGGTCGAGCGCCGCGCGGATGTCGTCGCGATAGTCGGCGTAGCGGGTGATCCACAGTCGGGTGGGGGTGTTTTCCCAATCGCTTTCCGCTTGTCCCATGAGCGCCAGGCAGCGCTCGGCATGGCGTTCCTGGCTGGCCGCCAATTCCCCGGCTTCGGCCAGTTTTTCCAAGGCATAACGGCGGGTGGTGTCCAGCAGGCGATAGCGCACCTCTTCATCGCCGATCTCTACATTGAGCAACGATTTGGCGACCAACTGGCTGACCGACACCAGCACCTGATCGGGCGCGACATGCTGGCCGACGATCACTGCGGCGGCCGAGGCCAGGTTGAAACTGCCCATGAACACCGCCAGCCGCCGCAGGCAGGTCTGCTCGCAGGCCGTGAGCAGCGCGAAGCTCCAGTCCAGCGTGGCGCGCAGGGTCTGTTGGCGTGGGGCGGCGCCGGTGTCGTTGTGGAGCAGGGCGACGCTGTCTTGCAATTGCCGGTGCAGTGCTTCGAGGCTGAAGCGGCCGAGTTGTCCGGCGGCCAGCTCGATGGCCAGGGGAATCCCGTCCAGCCGCTGGCAGATGTCGACTATCAACGGCACCTCGCGGTCGCTCAGTTCGAAGTCGTCACGGCTGGCCAGCGCGCGCTCGGCAAACAGTTGCAGCGCCGGGTATTCCAGGGCGGGATAGCCCTCGATGGGCATTTCCCGGGGCGGGAACGCCAGGGCATCCAGGCGCTGCACGTGTTCGCCTTCGGCGCGCAGGTCTTCGCGGCTGGTGGCCAGGATGTGCAGGTGAGGAGCGCCGCGCAGCAGGGTTTCGGCGAGCAGGGCGACGGCGTCGATCAGGTGCTCGCAGTTGTCGATGACCAGCAGCAGATGCCGCTCCTTGAGCTGCCGGGCGATGGCGTCCAGCGGATCACCGTCCTGCAGTGGCAGGTCGAGCAATGCGCACAGGTTGGGGGCGATCATGGCCGCTTCGTTGAGCGATGCCAGGTCCAGCAGATGAGTGCCGTCACGGTACTGGCCGATCAGCCGTTCAGCGACCCGCAGGGCAACGGTGGTCTTGCCGATGCCGCCGGTACCGACCAGGGTAATGAAGCGTTTTCGCGGTAGCTGGGCTACCAGGTTTTCCACCAGGGCCTGGCGCCCGATCATGCGGGTGCGCTGCAGCGGCAGGTTGCGCGTCAACGACGGATGAGGGATGTGCGCCCATTGGTCGAGCGGTTCGAATGACAGCGGCGCGACAAAACTGTAGCCGCGCTGCGCCACGGTGACGATGTAGCGCTGCCCGGCCTGGCCATCCCCGAGGGCCTTGCGCAGTGCCGCGACGTGCACGCGCAGGTTGGTATCTTCCACCACGCTCCTGGGCCAGACCCGGGCGATCAGTTGCTGCTTGCTCACCACCTCGCCAGCGTGCTCGAGCAGCACCAGCAGAATCTCCACGGCCCGCCTGCCCAGGCGCAACGGTTGCCCACCCTCGAGCACCAGGCGCTGGCGAGGATGGACCCGGTAAGGGCCGAAGTGCACCGTCTGTTCGACGGGCAGGCTGAGGTATTGGCTCATGTTGCTCTCAATGTTCTGGTCCGGTGCCTGGGCTTTACCTGAGCATATTCCTCAGGTTTTGCGTCAAGCGCAACGGCGCGGGCTTCCCACAGCCTGTCTGCCAGACACAGAACCCCGTGGCGAGGGAGCTTGCTCCCGCTGGGCCGCGAAGCGGCCCCAAAGGCCTCACCCCCAATCAATCTGACACGCCGAGGTGACAGTTCTAGGACTGCTGCGCAGTCCAGCGGGAGCAAGCTCCCTCGCCACAACAGCGAGGGTTTTTAACACTTCAGTTCCGAAAAAATTAACAACGTTTAACTCACGCAGATGCCTCCCATGGCCGGACCATAAAGCGATCCACCCACCTCAAGGAGTCACGTCATGAGCACCTTCATTACCCGCGACGGCACCGAGATTTACTACAAGGACTGGGGCAGTGGTCAACCGGTGGTCTTCAGCCACGGCTGGCCGTTGAACTCGGACAGTTGGGAAGCGCAGATGATGTTCCTGGCGTCCAATGGCTATCGGGTGATCGCCCATGACCGCCGTGGGCACGGGCGTTCCAGCCAGCCCTGGGACGGCAACGACATGGACACCTACGCCGATGACCTCGCCGAGCTGATCGAGCGGCTGGACTTGAAGGACGCGGTGTTGCTCGGCTTCTCCACCGGCGGTGGCGAAGTGGCGCGCTACATCGGTCGCCATGGGGCTGCCCGTGTCGCCAAGCTCGGCCTGATTTCGGCGGTGACGCCGCTGATGCTCAAGACCCCGGACAACCCCGGCGGTCTGCCTGTGGAGGTGTTCGACGGTTTCCGCCAGGCCTCCCTGGCTGACCGTTCTCAGCTATACAAAGATGTGGCCAGCGCGTTTTTCGGTGCCAACCGTCCGGGCGCCAAAGTCTCCCAAGGCATGATCGACTGGTTCTGGATGCAGGGCATGCTCGCCGGCCACAAGAACACCTATGACTGCATCAAGGCGTTCTCGGAGACCGATCTTTCCGAAGACCTGCGCAACATCGACGTGCCGACCCTGGTAGTCCACGGCGATGACGATCAGGTGGTCCCCATCGAAACGGCTGGCATCGCCGCCGCCAAATTGCTGAAGAACTCACAGTTGCTGGTGTACCCGGGCGCGCCCCACGGCCTGACCGATACCCACAAGGACCGGTTGAACGCCGACCTGCTGGCGTTCATCCAGGGCTGATCAAGCCACACACCTGTGGGAGCGAGCTTGCTCCGGGCGGCGTTCCGACGATGGCGGCGCAACAGTCAACATCGCCGCCGACTGACACCCGGCTATCGCGAGCAAGCTCGCTCCCACAGGATCGGTATTCGACAGGACCAACACCCATGAACCGCAACGATTTACGCCGCCTCGACATGAACCTGCTGGTGATCTTCGAGGCGCTGATGTTCGAGAAAAACCTGACCCGCGTCGCCGAAAAGCTGTTCATGGGCCAGCCGGCGGTGAGCGCGGCGCTGGGGCGGCTGCGGGATCTGTTCGATGATCCGTTGCTGATCCGCCACGGGCGCGGCATGGAACCGACCCCGCGGGCCCTGGCGATCCTGCAAGAGCTGCAACCGGCCATGGACACCATCTCTGGCGCGGTCAGCCGGGCCAAGGCCTTCGACCCGTCCACCAGTTGCGACGTGTTCCGTATCGGTCTGTCCGACGATGCCGAATTCGGCCTGTTTCCACCGTTGCTGAGCCAACTGCGCGAAGAAGCGCCGGGGATCATCGTGGTGGTGCGCCGGGCCAATTTCCTGCTGATGTCGTCGCTGCTGGCCAGCGGTGAAATCAGCGTCGGTGTCAGCTACACCACCGATCTGCCGGCCAATGCCAAGCGCAAGAAACTGCGGGACATCCCTTGCAAGGTCTTGCGTGGCGACAAGCGCCCGGGGCCTTTGACCCTGGACGAATACTGTTCGCGGCCCCACGCCATGGTCTCGTTCTCGGGCGACCTGAGCGGCAACATCGACCTCGACCTGGCCCGCATCGGCCGGACCCGCAAAGTGGTGCTGGCGGTGCCGCAATTCAGCGGGCTACGGGCCTTGCTGGCCGGCACCGAGCTGATCGCCACCGTGCCCGACTATGCCGCCTGCGCGCTGGTGGAAGGCTGTGCGCTGCGCGCCGAGGACCCTCCGTTCGAGATCAATGCCGCCGAGCTGTCGATGGTCTGGAGCGGGGTGCATGACAACGACCCGGCCGAGCGCTGGCTGCGTTCGCGCATTGCCAGCCACATGTCCCAACCGCTGCCAGCGGCGGCCTCGATCGCCGCGGATGGAGCCCACCGATGAACATGACCGATGAGCGCCCGCTGCAGGATCTGGGCTTGTTGTTCCTGCGCCTGAGTGGCGCGTTGTTTTTGCTGTGGGTCCATGGGTTGCCGAAGCTGTTGCACTACAGCGTCGAACTGACCCGCATCGAAGACCCGTTTCACTTGGGCGCAGCACCGACCCTGATCCTGGCGATTTTCGCCGAGGTGCTGTGTCCGCTGCTGATCATGGCCGGTGTGCTGGTGCGTCTGGCGTGCCTGCCGATCCTGTTTCTCCTGGCGGTGGCGCTGCTGGTGGTGCACCCGCAGTGGAGCCTGGAAGAAGGGCAGTTCGGTTGGTTGCTGCTGATCATATTTACCAGCGTATTGATTGCCGGGCCCGGGCGCCTGGCGATGAACACGCGTTTAGTTGGAGTGCTTCGCCATGTCTGAATCTCAAACCATCGGCTCCCCTGCGAGCCCGGCCAAACCCGGCTTCGACGAAATCGTCACCCTGGTGGTCAAGCACCGGATCAAGGCCGGCCAGGACGCGGCCTACGAGGCTTGGTTGCGGCGCATCGTAAGCGTGGCCGGTCAGTGGCCAGGGCACCTGGGTGTGGACGTGGTCCGGGGCAAGCGGGGCGGATTATCGCTGTTCACCTGCGTGCTGCGCTTCTGTTCCACCGAGGCTATGCAACGCTGGCTGGACTCGCCCGAACGCCGTGAGCTGGTGGAGGAGGCCACGCCCTTGCTGGCCGACGGCGACCAGACCGAAGTCGCGCCGCACAAGGAGTTCTGGTTCGCCCCGCTGGCCGATGCTGCCACACCGCCACCGCGTTGGAAGCAGTCGGTGGTGACGCTGCTGGTCATCCTGCCGCACACCCTGCTAGTGCCGCTGATCTGGGGGCCGTTGCTGCAACTCAATGCGTTTCTTTCCAACTATGTGGTGGCGACGTTCCTGATCACCCTGACCATCGTGCTTTCGGTCGTGTACGTGTTCATGCCGCTGGCGACTCGATTGTTCGCACCCTGGATGGAAGCTTCGAAGGCCCACGAACACCTGGAGCCCGGCCATGGCCAATAACGACGATCCAACCGACCCGCTGCGCCGCCAACTCTTGGCCGCTGGGTCCTTGCTCAGTGCGGCGGCGGCTTTCTGGCCACGTCTGTCCCTTGCCTCTACTCATTCAGAAGGAAACCCGATGAACGCCGATCTGATTCTATTCAATGGTCAATTCCATACCGTCGACCGTGAGAAACCCCGCGCCAGCGCAGTCGCCATCAGCCAGGGACGCTTCGTCGCGGTGGGCACCGATGCCGAAGCCATGGCCCTGCGCGGTAGTGGCACCCAGGTCATCGACCTCAAGGGTCGCACCGTCATCCCCGGGCTCAACGACTCGCACCTGCACTTGATCCGTGGCGGCCTGAACTACAACCTGGAGCTGCGCTGGGAGGGCGTGCCATCCCTGGCCGATGCCTTGCGCATGCTCAAGGACCAGGCCGACCGCACGCCAACGCCACAGTGGGTGCGCGTGGTCGGCGGCTGGAACGAATTCCAGTTCGCCGAAAAACGCATGCCGACCCTGGAGGAACTGAACCAGGCCGCTCCCGACACGCCGGTGTTCGTGCTGCACCTGTATGACCGTGCCTTGCTCAACCGCGCCGCGCTGCGGGTGGCCGGCTACACCCGTGACACGCCGAACCCGCCGGGTGGCGAGATCGTGCGTGACAGCAAGGGCGAACCCACCGGCATGCTGGTGGCGCGGCCCAACGCGATGATCCTTTATTCGACGCTGGCGAAAGGGCCGAAGCTGCCGCTGGAGTACCAGGTCAACTCCACGCGCCAATTCATGCGTGAACTCAATCGCCTGGGCCTGACCAGTGCCATCGATGCTGGCGGCGGCTTCCAGAACTACCCGGACGACTATGCGGTGATCGAGCAGTTGGCCCGCGAGCAGCAGTTGACGGTGCGCATCGCCTACAACCTGTTCACCCAGAAGCCCAAGGAAGAACTCAGCGATTTCAAGAACTGGACCGGCAGCGTCAAGTTGCACCAGGGCGATGATTTCCTGCGGCACAACGGCGCCGGTGAAATGCTGGTGTTCTCGGCGGCGGATTTCGAGGACTTCCTCGAGCCGCGTCCGGACCTGCCGCCCGGCATGGAGCAGGACCTGGAACCGGTGGTCCGCCACCTGGTGGAACAGCGCTGGCCGTTCCGCCTGCACGCCACCTATGACGAATCCATCAGCCGCATGCTCGACGTGTTCGAGAAGGTCAACCGTGACATCCCGTTCAATGGCTTGCCGTGGTTCTTCGACCACGCCGAAACCATCACGCCGAAGAACATCGAGCGCGTACGGGCGTTGGGCGGCGGCATTGCGATCCAGGATCGCATGGCCTTCCAGGGTGAATACTTTGTCGACCGCTACGGCGCCAAGGCCGCCGAAGCCACGCCGCCGATAAAGCGCATGCTCGCCGAAGGCGTGCCGGTGGGCGCCGGCACCGACGCCACTCGCGTTTCCAGTTACAACCCCTGGACCTCGCTGTACTGGATGGTCAGCGGGCGCACGGTTGGCGGCCTTTCGTTGCACGAAGAGGGCTTGCCGCGCCTGACCGCGTTGGAACTGTTCACCCATGGCAGCGCCTGGTTCTCGTCGGAGCAGGGCAAGAAAGGCCAGATCAAGGTCGGCCAACTGGCGGACCTGGCGGCCCTGAGCGCGGATTTCTTCAGCGTCGAGGAAGAAGCCATCAAGTGGATCGAGTCGGTACTGACCGTGGTCGACGGCAAGGTGGTGTACGCCGCCGGCGACTTCGAGAAGCTCGGGCCGGCCAGCGTCCCGGTGCTGCCGGACTGGTCGCCGGTGGTCAAGGTCCCGGGCCACTGGCGCCCGACCTCACCGTTGCAGGCTCAGGTCCACCAGTGCAGCGGCCCGTGCACGGTGCATGCCCACAGCCATGAACGGGCGCGGTTGTCGAACGTCCCGGTCAGCGATTTCCAAGGCTTCTGGGGCGCGTTTGGCTGTTCCTGCTTTGCCTTTTAACTGATCCACACAGATCTCCCACCAGGTTTTGTAACATCCATCCCAAAGGAGTCATCCCATGAGCAACGTTCCCGCCTACAACCGTCTGAACAAAGACGACGCGGTCGTCCTGCTGGTCGATCACCAGACCGGCCTGATTTCCCTGGTCCAGGACTTCTCGCCCAACGAGTTCAAGAACAACGTGCTGGCCTTGGCCGACCTGGCGAAGTTCTTCGAACTGCCCACCATCCTCACCACCAGCTTTGAAAAAGGCCCTAACGGCCCGATCGTGCCGGAACTCAAGGAGATGTTCCCGGATGCGCCGTACATCCCCCGTCCAGGCCAGATCAATGCCTGGGACAACGAAGACTTCGTCAAGGCGATCAAGGCCACCGGCCGCAAGCAACTGATCATCGCTGGCGTGGTCACCGATGTCTGCGTGGCGTTCCCGACCCTGTCGGCGCTGGCCGAAGGTTTCGACGTGTTCGTCGTCACCGACGCCTCGGGTACGTTCAACGAAACCGTGCAACAGGCTGCCTGGGTACGCATGACCGCTGCCGGCGCGCAGATGATGAACTGGTTCTCGGTGGCCTGTGAGCTGCACCGCGACTGGCGCAACGACATCGAAGGCCTGGGCAACCTGCTGTCCCAGCGCATTCCGAACTACCGCAACCTGATGAACAGCTACTCGGCGCTGACGGCCAAGTAAGCTGCTTTCTTGCTGAACGGATGCCCGCCAATGTGCGGGCATCTTTTTGTCTGGCAATTAACCTTGTGGCGAGGGGATTTATCCCCGCTGGGCTGCGCAGCGGCCCCAAAGTCAGCCAACCAGTTGTGGCAGAATGTGCCCATGATTCATTACCGGGTCTGCTGCGCAGCCCAGCGGGGATAAATCCCCTCGCCACAGTTCTGTGTTCGGCTGACACCTTCCGTCTACTTGGAAAGAAATGAACCCCTTCGAAGAAATGCGCATCTTTGCCCAGGTCATGGAGTCGGGCAGTTTCACCGCAGCGGCGGAAAAACTGGGGCTGTCCAAGCAGTTCGTCAGCCGCAAGCTGATGGAACTGGAACAGCGCCTGGGCGTGCGCCTGCTCAATCGCTCGACCCGGCGGCTGGATGTCACGCCCCTGGGCCAGCGCTATCACGAAGCGGCGCTGCGTCTGCTCAATGAGCTCGAACAGGTGGAGCAGGGCATCAGCGGCCAGACCAGCGAGCCCCGCGGCACCATTCGGCTCAGCGCACCGTTGTCCTTCGCCATGGCGCACCTGGGCAGCCTGCTGCCGCTGTTTCTGCAGCGCTATCCGGGCGTCAGCGTCGAGGTGGACCTGAGCGACCGCTCGGTGGATCTGCTGGGGGAGGGTTATGACCTGGCGCTGCGCATCGGCGTGCTGGAGGATTCGACGCTGATTGCCCGGCGCATCGCGACTATCGAGCGGGTGTACTGCGCCAGCCCCGCCTACCTGGCGCAAAAAGGCACACCCGCGCGGCCTGAAGACCTGCGCAATCACGACTGCTTGCCCTATGGTCACAGCCGTCAGGTGCAGTGGCGTTTCGTGGGGGCCGGCAAACCGCTGACTCTGGAGGTCACGGGACGCATGCGCGCCAATAACGGGGACTTGCTCAGGGACGCGGCCATCGCCGGCATGGGCATCACCTATCTGCCTGCTTTCATCCTCGGCGATGCCTTGAAGGATGGGCGGCTGATCAAGGTCCTGGAAGGCTTCGAGACCGAACCGTTGGCGCTGTCGGCGGTGTATCCCCAGCATCGGCAAAGTGCACGCCCGGTGCAGGCGTTGGTGGAATTCTTGCGTGAACAAATGCAACAAAGCGCCGCAGTGCATTCAGCCGTCACATGACGGCTGAAGCATCTACCGCGCTCTGATCAGGCGGCGAGGTTGGCGCTGCTCAGTTCTTTTTTGTACTGCGCTTTCATGGCTTCCATGTCTGCACCCAAGGCATCGAGTTTTGCCTTGCCCAACAATTTTTTCGCATGGGGGAACATCTCCTTTTCTTCTTCCTCGATGTGATGCTCGAGCAGTTCCTTGACCACTTTCACCCGACCGGCGAATTCCGGCTGGGTTGGATCGGTGGCTTTGAGGTCCGGCAGCACCAGCGAGTCGACGGTACGGTGTTCTTCCTTGGCCTCGTAATACATTTCAGCCTCGTCCTTGCCACCGGCCTGCTTGAAAGCCGGATAAAGAATTTCTTCTTCCAGGCGGGTGTGGATGGAAATTTCCATTTCCAGTTTCGCCAACAGGTCGGTGCGTTTTTTCACGGCGCGTTCAGTCGACTCGCTCAGTTGAGTCAGGATGGCTTTGACGCGTTCGTGGTCGGCTTTCAACAGATCGATGGCATTCATAGGTAGCTCCTCGGCAATACACGGAAGCGGGCAGGCTTCGAGCGCCTACGCCGCGTAAGAGCTGAATTGCATCAGCTGTGCCAGCCGAAGATCGATTTAAAAACTCTTTAAAAACAATAAGTTGGAACGAAAATAATTTCCGGCGTCGTGCAAGCTGCATGAGCGGGCTGCAAAATGCGTTGCACTTTGCGCGGGTGGCTAGATATTTTCGATCCGCTGTCGGACCCGACTGGCGATTGCCAGGCAGGACGTCAGCCCAGGCGACTCGATGCCGAGCAGGTTGATCAACCCAGGCACCCGGTGTTCGGCCTCGCTGCTGATGACAAAGTCGTGGGCCGGCTCGCCGGGGGCGGAAATCTTCGGGCGGATGCCGCTGTACGCCGGTTGCAGGCTCTGGTCCGGCAGGCCCGGCCAATAATTGCGGATCGCCGGGTAAAACGCTTCGGCCCGGGCCGGATCCACTCGGTAGTCCTCGCAGTCGACCCATTCGGTGTCCGGGCCGAAACGCGCCTGGCCGGCCAGGTCCAACGTCATGTGGATGCCCAGGCCGGCGGCTTCCGGGGCGGGATAGACCAAGTGCCGGAACGGTGCTCGCCCGGCGAGGCTGAAGTAGTTGCCCTTGCACAAAAAGTCTTCGGGCACCCATTGCATCTCCAGGCCTTCGATGCGGCGGGCGAGAGCAGGTGCCTGGAGGCCCGCGGCGTTGATCAGCAGGCGACAGGACAAGGTCATCTGCGCCGTGCCGCCCAATTCCAGGATGAAGCCCCCAGTGATGATGCGAGCGCCCAGTAAAGGCGTACGGAAAGCAATGTTCGCCCCAGCCGCTTCGGCGTCACCCTGCAAGGCCAGCATCAGAGCGTGGGAATCGACGATACCGGTGGAAGGCGAATACAGCGCGGCGACACAGGCCAGGGCCGGTTCCAGTGCCTGCGCCTGTTCTTGGTCGAGCAGGCGCAGGTCGTCCACGCCGTTCTTCAAGCCCCGCTCAAGCAATGTTTCGAGTCCGCCCACCTGTGCCTGATCCGTGGCAACGATCAGCTTGCCGAGCCGGTGGGTAGCGACGCCATGGCTTTCACAATAGGTGTACAACCGGTGCCGGCCTTCGACGCACAGCTGCGCCTTGAGACTGCCCGGCGGATAATAGATGCCCGCATGGATGACTTCGGAGTTGCGCGAGCTGATGCCCATGCCGATGGCTTCGGTGGCTTCGATCAGCAGCACTTCATGCCCGGCACGCGCCATCTCTCGCGCCACGGCGAGCCCAACGACGCCAGCGCCCACGACCACGCATTCAAAATCGAAGTTCAACCTTGTCTCTCCTTCCGGGCCTGCAAGTTAGCCTTTCATAGCGCAGGTTTGATTTGGTCGCTCACGCTCTCAGCCCTGGGGGCAGGTAGCCTGAGGCCAGCCGACACGCGCTGCACGCAGGAGGCTGGCTTTAACGACCATGCGGTGAAAGGGGGCAATAACGAAGATGTAGGCCCGGCCCAGACGGTTGTGGCACTGGACCACGGTTGAAAGAACCAGTTGCCGGCTACCTTCTGGCTCTGCCTCTGCAGAACACAGGATCGATATCCGGAAGTCGAGGTGCTTGTCGTCCTCGCCCAATACGATTTCAGTCTGGTTCGTGCTGTAGACCTTGAAGATGCCAACCCGATTGGCAAGGGTTGCCAAGTGTCTGGCTGTCTTGAGACCAAAACCGGCAACGACAGTGTCTCGGACTTTCAGGAGCCATCCGATCCAGGATGGCTGGTGGGAAAAGATGAATCGAGCCAGCAGATCTGGATTGCTGGATGTGCCCGCAGGGAGCCGAATCGCAAAAGCGTCCGCCAGGTTCATCGACTTGTAAAGGTGGGTGATGCCGGACCTCGAGGGGACTGGCACGGCCGTGATGAGCTCAAATTCTCGGGGCATCGGGGATCTCTCCTGAGTTCTAACTACCAATTCGGCGACAGGCCATGTCGCGTTTCTTGTTGGGCGGCGCCCACTTCTCCCTGTCGGATACTGAGCCCGATCAAGGCATCATAGAGTGCTTGCTGCCCAGCCGGTAGAACAGGGAGCAACGTCGCACGGCGTTTGTCGGCATCGAACCAGGATTCAACCAACCATCCCACCAGATAGAGCGCCGAAAGGCATCCGCCAGCGGTTGCAACGTTTCCCTGGCATACAAGCGGTTGGTCCATGGACTCAAGTCCCAGCGCTTGCAGGCTCGCTCGTGCATCCGGGTGTGTAGTGGCTGGGCCGCTGAGTAGCCCAAGCCGTTCGAGAATGAACGCTCCGGCGCATATGGAGCCAATTCGCTGGCGTCTGGCGTCAAGTTCAAACGACGGCAGGAAATCCGGGGCGGCAAGTGCAGCGGGTATCCCTTCCTTGCCGCTGACGAACAATACCGCGTCAGCACTGTTGGCCTCGGAAAGCGGACCGTGCACCGAAACAGGCAGGCCGTGCGCCGATCGCACGATAGCGCTGGAACCCAATATTCGGACGTGCCAATCCTCAGTGTTGCGGCCTAAGATGTCCCACATCAGGAATAGGTCGATATCAGTGAATTGGTCGAAAGCGACCAGAACGATTTTCTTCAAGGCGAGCTCCATGAAAAGTGCTGGCGTGCAAAACGCAACGGCCATCTTTGCGGGTGTTCGCAGCGTACTGATCGGTTACGCACCCTACACAGTCTGTATGGTGCTCAATAGGGAGCGAAATGATTGGTGGGAAAGCTAACGCGTCACCATTGGATCGCGGCTGGTTTTGAGGCCCTCGACCAAATAGGGCATACCGGCGTTTCGGCCGAGAGTCTATCGCGCCGATTGAATGTGACCCGAGGATCGTTCTATCACCATTTCCGCAATCGCGAAGATTTTGTCCGCACCTTGCTGGCCGCTTGGGAAGAAGACTACACAGAGCGCATGCTCGCTTATGCGGGGCAGGGCAGTAGCGCGGGTGAAATCCTGAAACGCTATTTGAGTATTGCCGCTGAGAAACAACCGGGGCGGGAAGTTTCCATCCGCGCCTGGTCGCTGCACGATCCGTTGGTAGGCGAGTTTCAGCAGCGTGTTGACACAAGAAGACTGGACTTCGCGATACGGACGTGCCGCCGCTTGGTCCCTATGCCAGGCGAAGCAGAAGTGATAGGTCAGATGGCCCATCTGTGCCTGATTGGTGGTCAACAGGCAGGACTGCGGCGTGATGCCGCTCGCTTCAACCGTTTCCTGCATGGCGCCTTTTCACTTTTCGAAAGGGCGCTTCCACCGTGGCGGGCTGGGTCATGAGCTAAATCGGGCAACTGAATAAATAGCATTCCAGTGCTAGCGCCCATGCCACTGGCCTGCGGCACTAAAGGGTGTTTCCCTTGCGCAAAAAAAAACGGCACCCCAAAGGTGCCGTTTCTGTTTTCTACGAGCTACCGCTAGGCGATCAGCCCGTCAAGCCAGCCTGCTGAACCAGGGTCAACAACGGCTGCGGGTACACGCCGAGGAAGAACGCCAATACGGCGATGGCCAGCAGCATCACGCCGCCTGCCTTCTGTTCCCAGTGCAGCTCGGCGTCGTGGCGACGCAGGTTCGGTTCCATCAGGTACAGGGTGACCATGACGCGCAGGTAGTAGAACACGCCGATGGCACTGCCCAGCACCAGGGAGCCGACCAGCCACCATTGGTGAGCCTCGACGCCGGTGGCGATGATGTAGAACTTGCCGATGAAGCCGGCGGTCAGCGGGATGCCGGCCAGGGACAGCATCATCACGGTCAGCACGGCGGTCAGGTACGGACGGCGCCAGAACAGGCCACGGTATTCGTACAGGGCATCGGCGTCGCGGCCGTTGTACGGCGAGGACATCAGGGTGATCACGCCGAAGGCGCCGAGGCTGGTGATCACGTAGGTGACCAGGTACACGCCGATGGCTTCCACGGCCAGGCCTTTGCTGGCGATCAGGGCGATCAGCAGGTAGCCGAAGTGGGCAATGGACGAGTAACCCAGCAGACGCTTGAGGTTGCTCTGGGTCAGTGCCAGCAGGTTACCGAACAGGATCGACGCGATGGCGATGAGGGTCAGTACGTTGCTCAGCACACCGCTGCTGGCCACTGGCGAGATCTGGAACAGACGCACCATCACCGCGAACACCGCGACTTTCGACGCAGTGGCCAGGAACGCCGCCACTGGCGCCGGGGCGCCTTCGTAGACGTCCGGGGTCCAGAGGTGGAACGGTACCAGCGACAGTTTGAACGCCAGGCCGATCAGCATCATGCCCAGGCCCAGTTGCGCGATCGGGCTAGGCAGGCCGGTGGCCGCCAGGGCCTGGCCGATGCCGACGAAGCTCAGGGTGCCGGCTTCGGCATAGAGCAGGGCCATGCCGAACAACAGGAACGCGGAACCGGCCGCCGACAGCACCATGTACTTGATACCGGCTTCCAGGGAGCGCTTGTTGAAGAAGGCGTAGGCCACCAGGCCGTAGACCGGTACCGACAGCAGTTCCAGGCCGATGAACAGGCTGGCCAGGTGCTGCGCGCTGACCAGGACCAGGCCACCGGCGGCGGCCATCAGGATCAGTAGGTACAGTTCTTCGCGGTTGCCCGGGTAACCCGAACCGCCATCGCCGAGGTAAGCGTGGGCGAGGGTGACGCAGGCCAGGGTGGCGACCAGGATCAGCGCCATGTACAGGCAGGCGAAGCTGTCGATCTGCATCAGCGGGGTGACCGCCAGGGGCGCGACTTTCAGGGCCGGCAAGATCGACAGCAAGGCCAGGTTCAGCCCCGCCACCGACAGCAGGAAGGTCTGTGAGTGATTGCGCCGCCAGGCGATCGCCAGCATCACCACGATGATCGTGGCGCTGGTGATCAACAGCGGCGCAAGCGCGATAAAGTGTTGAATCGTGAATTCCATAGCGCTCTTACCGGGCCGAAGCGAGTTGAGAGAAGGCGGTGCCGAGCCACTGCTGCACGCCATGCATCGTGGCGGCAGAGGTGTCGAGGAACGGTTGCGGGGAAACGCCGAGGTAAACCAGCAGCACCGCAAGGCCGAGCACCATGATCAGTTCGCGACCGTCCATGCCGCGCAGCACTTCGTCCGACTTGGACGGGCCGAAGTAGGCGCGGTGGATCATGATCAGCGAGTAGACCGAACCGAACACCAGGCCGGAAGTCGCAATGGCGGTGATCCATGGCGAACTGACGAACGAGCCGATCAGGATCAGGAACTCGCCAACGAAGTTACCCGTGCCCGGCAAGCCCAGGGACGCGGCCGCGAAGAACAGGCTGATGGCCGGCAGGTAGGCGATGCGCGACCAGATGCCGCCCATCTCACGCATGTCCCGGGTGTGCAGGCGCTCGTACAACTGGCCGCTGAGAATAAACAGCGCCGCCGCCGACAGGCCGTGAGCCAGCATCTGGATCACCGCGCCTTGCAGGGCGAGCTGGCTGCCGGAGTAGATCCCGATCAGCACGAAGCCCATGTGCGAAACGCTGGAGAACGCGATCAGGCGCTTGATGTCGGTCTGGGCGAACGCCAGGAACGCACCGTAGAAAATCCCGATCAGGCCCAGGGTCATGGCGATCGGCGCGAACTCCGCCGAGGCATTGGGGAACAGCGGGAGGGCAAAACGCAGCAGGCCATAGGCCGCGGTCTTGAGCAAGATACCGGCCAGGTCCACGGAACCGGCGGTCGGCGCCTGGGCGTGGGCGTCCGGCAGCCAGGAGTGGAACGGCACCACCGGCAGCTTCACCGCGAAGGCGATGAAGAAGCCGAGCATCAGCACGTACTCGGTGGTCTTGGACATCTGCACTTTCAACAGGTCGGCGTAATTGAAGGTAATCACACCGGTGTTGTTGAAGTTGACCAGTACCAGGCCAAGGATCGCCACCAACATGATCAGGCCGGAAGCCTGGGTGAAGATGAAGAACTTGGTCGCCGCGTAGATCCGGGTTTTCTTGCCGTCCGAAGAACTGTGACCCCAGAGCGCGATGAGGAAGTACATCGGCACCAGCATCATTTCCCAGAAGAAGAAGAACATGAACAGGTCCAGCGCCAGGAACACGCCGATGACGCCGCCCAGGATCCACATCAGGTTCAGGTGGAAGAAACCGACGTGACGCTGGATCTCTTTCCAGGAGCAGAGTACCGAGAGGATACCCAGCAGGCCGGTCAGCAGGATCATCAGCAGCGACAGGCCGTCGAGGGCCAGGTGCACGCTGATGCCGAAGCGTTCGATCCAGATGTGCTTGAATTCAAGCGCCCAGGTCGGATCGGCGCCAGGGGCCGGAGCAAATGAATAGTCGCCGGTCGCCCACAGCCAGAGGCCGAGCGCGAGTTCCAGGGACATGGTCAGCAGCGCAATCCAGCGCGGGAGCGTGGAGCTGGAGCGCTCCGCGATCCAGCACAGCAGGCCGCCGATGAAGGGGATCAGGATTAGCCAGGGCAGAATCATGACGGGCTCGTTTCCTTTCGCAAGTTCGCAAGGTTCATATCAGACCGCTACCAGCACGATGGCGCCGATAACCAGCACGGCGCCAGCCGCCATGGAAGCCGCATACCAACGCAGTTGACCGGTCTCGGTACGGCTCAGGGCAGTGTGGCCGCCCTTGGCCATGCGCGGGATCAGGCCAATGGTCTGGTCGAGCGGGTCTTTGCGCAGAATGTGGCTGATCGCAAGGTATGGCTTGACGAACAGTTTGTCGTAGATCCAGTCGAAGCCCCAGGCGGCGAACCACCAGGCCGAAAGGAATCGCCCGATGCCGCTGTTGGCGATCGCCGTGACGAAACGACGCTTGCCCAGGAACAGCAGGGCGGCCAGCAGGATACCCGCCAGGGCAATGGCGCCCGAGGCGATTTCCAGGCTGTGCTTGGCTTCGCCGCCGGCATGACCGACGCTTTGCGGCAGCACATCGGCCAGCGGTGGGGTGATCATGGCGCCGACGAAGGTCGACAGCACGATCAGCACCGACAGTGGCAACCAGTGAGCAATGCCATGGCCGGCATGGGCTTCGGTCTTGGCTTCACCATGGAAGGCGATGAAGATCAGGCGGAAGGTGTACAGCGAGGTCATGAACGCACCCACCAGGCCGGCATAGAGCAGCGCCTGGTTACCGCTGGCGAACGCTTCCCAGAGGATCTCGTCCTTGGAGTAGAAACCGGCGGTGACCAGTGGCAGGGCCGCCAGGGCCGCGCCGCCGACGATGAAGCTGGTGTAGGCCAGCGGCAGTTTTTTCCACAGGCCGCCCATCTTGAAGATGTTCTGCTCGTGGTGGCAGGCCACGATCACCGCACCGGAGGCCAGGAACAGCAGGGCCTTGAAGAACGCGTGGGTCATCAGGTGGAAAATCGCGCCTTCCCAGGCACCCACGCCCAGGGCCAGGAACATGTAGCCGATCTGGCTCATGGTCGAGTAGGCGAGGATGCGCTTGATGTCGGTCTGTACCAGGGCGGCAAAGCCAGCCAGTACCAGGGTCACGCCGCCGACGATGCCGACCAGGTGCAGGATGTCCGGCGCCAGGGCGAACAGGCCGTGGGTACGGGCGATCAGGTAGACGCCAGCGGTCACCATGGTCGCGGCGTGGATCAGTGCCGAGACCGGGGTAGGGCCGGCCATCGCGTCCGCCAACCAGGTTTGCAGCGGCAGTTGCGCGGATTTACCGACGGCGCCACCGAGCAGCATCAGGGTCGCCAGGACGATCCAGAAGTCACCGACCTTGAAGTGCTCCGGCGCCTTGACCAGCAGTTCCTGGATGTTCAGCGTGCCCAGTTGCTGGAACAGGATGAACAGGCCGATGGCCATGAACACGTCGCCGATCCGGGTGACGATGAACGCCTTGAGCGCCGCGTTACCGTTGTTGCGGTTGCTGTAGTAGAAACCGATCAACAGGTACGAGCACAGGCCCACGCCTTCCCAGCCGAAGTACAGGAACAACAGGTTATCGCCGAGCACCAGGAACAGCATGCTGGCGATGAACAGGTTGGTGTAGGCGAAGAAGCGCGAGTAACCGGCTTCACCGCGCATGTACCAGGAGGCGAACAGGTGGATCAGGAAACCCACGCCGACCACCACGCCAAGCATGGTGATGGACAGGCCGTCCAGGTAGAGGGCGAAGTTCGGCGTGAAGCCTTCCACCGCCATCCAGCGCCACAGCACCTGCACATACACACCGCCTTCGGGCGGGGCGACGTTGAACTGCCAGATCACGTAGGCCGTGACGATGGCAGACAGGCCGATGGAACCCACGCCAACCAGCGCCGAAAGGTTTTCCGACCAGCGTCCACGAGAGAACGACAGCAGCAGGAAACCAATGAGGGGGAATACGAAAGTCAGAAAGATTAGGTTCATCCGCGCATCTCGCTGGCAGCGTCGATATCGAGAGTGTGGAAGCGGCGGTACAGCTGCAACAGGATCGCCAGGCCGATACTGGCCTCGGCGGCTGCCAGGCTGATCACCAGGATGAACATGATCTGTCCATCCGGCTGCGCCCAGCGAGCGCCCGCGACGATGAAGGCCAGGGCGGAGGCATTCATCATGACCTCCAGGCTCATCAGCACGAACAGAATGTTGCGGCGGACCATCAGGCCAACCAGACCGAGGCAGAACAGGATGCCGGCAACCGCCAGACCATGCTCGAGAGGGATAGCAGGCATGTGATTACTCCTTCGCCTCGTTACGGCCCAAATGGAACGCCGTGACGGCTGCGGCAAGCAGCAGCATCGAGGCGAGTTCGACCACCAGCAGGTACGGACCAAACAGGCTGATGCCCACGGCCTTGGCACCTACGGTGGTGTGGCCGATGGCCTGGCCGCTCTGGTGAGCGAACAGCACATACAGCAGTTCACCCAGCAGCAGGGCGGACAGGATCACCGGCCCCGCCCAGATGCCGGGCTTGAGCCAGGAGCGTTCCTGCTGGACCGCGGCCGGGCCGAGGTTGAGCATCATCACCACGAACACGAACAGCACCATGATGGCGCCGGCGTAGGCGATCACTTCCAGCGCGCCGGCGAACGGAGCACCGAGGGCGAAGAAGGTCATGGCCACGGCGATCAGCGAAATGATCAGGTAGAGCAGGGCATGGATGGGATTGGTGTTGGTGACCACACGAAGCGTGGACACCACCGCGATACCCGATGCGAAATAGAAAGCGAATTCCATCTTTCTTCCTTAAGGCAGCAAGCTCTTCACGTTGATCGGTTCGGCTTCGTTCTGCGCGGCGCCTTTTGGCTTACCGGCAATGGCCATACCTGCAACACGATAGAAGTTGTAATCAGGGTTTTTACCGGGACCGGAAATCAGCAGATCTTCTTTCTCGTACACCAGGTCCTGACGTTTGAACTCGGCCATTTCGAAATCCGGCGTGAGCTGGATCGCGGTGGTCGGGCACGCTTCCTCGCAGAGGCCGCAGAAAATGCAGCGCGAGAAGTTGATGCGGAAGAAGTCCGGGTACCAGCGACCGTCTTCGGTTTCAGCTTTCTGTAGCGAGATACAACCTACCGGGCACGCCACGGCGCACAGGTTGCAGGCCACGCAGCGTTCCTCGCCGTCGGGGTCGCGGGTCAGGACGATGCGGCCGCGATAGCGCGGTGCCAGGTAGACCGGCTCTTCCGGGTATTGCAGGGTGTCACGCTTGCGAAAGCCATGGCCGAAGATCATGACCAGGCTTCGCAGTTGGGTACCGGTACCCTTAACGATGTCGCCAATATATTTGAACATGGGTCAAATCCTCACTGAACCGCGGCCGCAGGCGCGTTCATCAAAACGATCGCAGCGGTCACCAGCATGTTGATCAGGGTCAGCGGCAGGCAGAATTTCCAGCTGAAGTCCATCACCTGGTCGTAGCGTGGGCGCGGGATCGAGGCGCGCAGCAGGACGAACAGCATGATGAAGAACGCGGTCTTCAGCGCAAACCAGACGAAGGACAGTTGCGGCAGGATGCCGAACGGGCCGTGCCAGCCACCGAAGAACAGCGTCACCAGCAGCGCCGAGATCAGGATGATGCCGATGTATTCACCAACGAAGAACATGCCCCATTTCATGCCGGCATATTCAATGTGGTAACCGTCGGCGAGTTCCTGCTCCGCTTCCGGCTGGTCGAAGGGGTGACGGTGAGTCACGGCCACGCCAGCGATGAAGAAAGTACAGAAACCGAAGAACTGCGGAATGATGAACCACAGGTTCTGGGCCTGGTACTCGACGATGTCGCGCATGTTGAACGAGCCGGCCTGGATCACGATGCCCATGAGCGCCAGGCCCATGAACACTTCGTAGGACACGGTCTGGGCCGAGGCCCGCAGGCTGCCCAGCAGGGCGAACTTGTTGTTGCTCGACCAACCGGCGAACAGCACCGCATACACCGACAGGCCAGCCATGGCGAAGAAGAACAGCAGGCCGATGTTCAGGTCCGCCACGCCCCAGGTCGGGGTGATCGGGATGATCGCGAAGGCGATCAGCAAGGCGCTCATGGCCACGACCGGTGCCAGGGTGAAGATCACCTTGTCGGCGAACGGCGGCGTCCAGTCTTCCTTGAAGAACATCTTGATCATGTCGGCGGCGATCTGGAACATGCCGAACGGGCCGACACGGTTCGGACCGTAACGGTCCTGCCACCAGCCCAGCAGGCGACGCTCGACGAAGCTCAGCAGCGCGCCGCAGACCACCACGGCCAGCAGGATCACGATGGCCTTGAGAACGGTCAGGATCACGGCGATCACTTCGGGGGTGAACCAGCTCATTGCGCTGCCTCCTGCAGACCGTCGACGGTTTTGCCGAAAATCGCTGGCGGGATGCCTGCCAGGCCGGCCGGCAGGGCCACCAGGCCGGCGCCCAGTTCTTCATTGATGCGCAGCGGCAGACGCAGGGTCTGGCCGGCCACGTTCAGGCTCAACAGGGCCCCGTCGTTGACGCCCAGGCGATCGGCTTCGGACTTGGCCAGCGCCACGTAGGCGGCCGGGATGCGCTCCTGCACCGGAGCGGCCTTGGAAGAGTTCTCTTCGCTGCCGAACAGGTGATGGAACGGCACGACCTGCCAGGTGCCCGGCGCCGGGTTGAAGGCGCGCGGCACGCTGGCGAACCAGCTCAGGCCATCGCCCTGACTTTCGATCAGACGGGTGCCCGGGTCGCCGGCACGCAGGTGACCGCCGACTTCGTCCTGGAACTTGTTCCAGGCCTGTGGCGAGTTCCAGCCCGGCGACCAGGCGAACGGCACCTGGGAGCGCGGTTCGGTCGAGCCCGAGTAGCCTTCCATGGAGAACGAGAACGCAGTGTCGTTGTCCTGGGAAGTGCGCGGTTCGTGAACGCTGATGTCGGCGCGCATGGCGGTGCGACCGGAGTAGCGCAGCGGTTCGCGCGCCAGCTTCAAGCCTTTGATGCGGAACGAGGCCGACGGTGCGGCGTCGACGATGGCGGCCAGTTGCGGGCTGCTCGAAGCGACGGCGGCGGTGACGTGGTCCAGTTGCGTCCAGTCGATCGGCTGGTCCAGCAGGGTGGCGCGCAGGGCATGCAGCCAACGCCAGCCTTCGTGAACCAGGATGCTGGCGTCCAGGTATTGCGGGTCGAAAACCTGGAAGAAGCGCTGGGCGCGACCTTCCTGGCTGACCAGTGTACCGTCGCCTTCGGCGAAGCTCGCCGCCGGCAGCACCAGGTTGGCGCGGTCGATGGTGGCGGTTTTCTGATGGTCGGCGACGATCAGCACTTTCGCGGCGTTCAGGGCGGCGTCTACGCGGGCCTTGTCGGTGCGGGTGTAGAGGTCGTTTTCCAGCACTACGATGGCGTCGGCGCTGCCGTCGATCACCGCTTGCAGGGCGGCGTCCACCGATTCGCCACCGAGCATGGCCAGGCCGAGGCTGTTGGCCTCCGGCACGATCAGGCTGATGGAACCGTTCTTCTCGCGCAGCTTCAGGGCCTTGGCGATGTTGGCGGCGGCTTCGATCAGCGCCTTGGAGCCCAACGAGGTGCCGGCGATGATCAGTGGGCGCTTGGCGGCCAGCAGGGCGTCGGCGATGCGCTGGGCCAGGGCGGCCGCTTCGCTGTCCAGGCCTTCGACGGCCGGGGCGCTGGCGTCCAGGGCGTGGGCCACGGCAAAGCCGATACGGGCCAGGTCGTCAGGGGCGGCGTGGACGCATTCTTCGGCGACGTCGTCGAGCTTGGTTTCAGCGAGGCTGGCGATGAACAGCGGGTTCAGCGCGTGCTGGCCGATGTTCTTCACGGCGGCGTCGAGCCATGGCTGGACGCGCATGGCGTCGGCCATGTCTTCGGCCTTGCCCTTGACCGACTGGCGCAGGGCCAGGGCCATGCGGGCGGCGGTCTGGGTCAGGTCTTCGCCAAGCACGAACACCGCGTCGTGGTCTTCGATGTCACGCATCGTCGGCACGGGCAGCGGGCTGTCCTTGAGCACTTGCAGCACCAGGCGGATGCGTTCCAGCTCACCGGCTTCGATGCCGCTGTAGAAGTGCTCGGCACCGACCAGTTCACGCAGGGCGTAGTTGCTTTCCAGGCTGGCCCGTGGCGAACCGATGCCGACGATGTTGCGACCGCGCAGCAGCTCGGCGGCCTTGTCCAGCGCTTCGTCCAGGCTCAGCTTGGCACCGCCCGCCAGCCGCGGTTGGCGTGGGCGATCCTTGCGGTTGACGTAGCCATAGCCGAAACGGCCACGGTCACACAGGAAGTACTGGTTAACCGAACCGTTGAAGCGGTTTTCGATGCGCCGCAGTTCACCGTAGCGCTCGCCCGGAGAGATGTTGCAACCGCTGGAGCAGCCATGGCAGATGCTCGGCGAGAACTGCATGTCCCACTTGCGGTTGTAACGCTCGGAGTGGGTCTTGTCGGTGAACACACCGGTCGGGCAGACCTCGGTGAGGTTGCCGGAGAACTCGCTTTCCAGGGTGCCGTCTTCAACGCGACCGAAATACACGTTGTCGTGGGCGCCGAATACGCCCAGGTCGGTGCCGCCGGCGTAGTCCTTGTAGAAACGCACGCAACGGTAGCAGGCGATGCAGCGGTTCATCTCGTGGGAGATGAACGGACCGAGGTCCTGGTTCTGGTGGGTGCGCTTGGTGAAGCGATAACGGCGCTCGTTGTGGCCGGTCATCACGGTCATGTCTTGCAGATGGCAGTGGCCGCCTTCCTCACAAACCGGGCAGTCGTGAGGGTGGTTGGTCATCAGCCATTCGACGACGCTGGCGCGAAACACTTTCGCTTCTTCGTCGTCGATGGAGATCCAGCTGCCGTCGGTGGCGGGGGTCATGCAGGACATGACGATCCGACCACGCTTGTCGTTCTCGTCGGTGTACTGCTTGACCGCGCACTGGCGACAGGCGCCAACGCTGCCAAGGGCGGGGTGCCAGCAGAAATAAGGAATGTCGAGGCCCAGGGACAGACATGCCTGTAACAGGTTGTCTGCGCCATCGACTTCGAGCTCTTTGCCGTCTACGTGGATAGTGGCCATGGTTCAAAGTTCTTCGTTGGCCCGGTGTCAGCGGGCGTGGCTAATGGAATCTTGTTATTCGCGTGAATCAACACAGCCGTTTACGGCGTCATCACGCGAGAAGGCGAAGGGTACGGACCCTTCGCCTTTTTAAGCGTTTACGCGCCGACTACGATCGGCTTTGCCAGAGGCGGGACGACGGCGCTGGTGGGCGCGATGCCGGCTTCGAACTCTGGACGGAAGTATTTGATCGCGCTGCCCAACGGCTCCACGGCACCCGGTGCGTGAGCACAGAAGGTCTTGCCTGGGCCGAGGAAACCCACCAGACCCAGCAGGGTCTCGATGTCGCCGGCCTGGCCTTCGCCGTTTTCAAGGGCCCGCAGCAGCTTGACGCTCCAAGGCAGGCCATCGCGGCAAGGGGTGCAGAAACCGCACGACTCGCGGGAGAAGAACTCTTCCATGTTGCGCAGCAGCGACACCATGTTGACGCTGTCGTCCACCGCCATGGCCAGGCCGGTACCCATGCGGGTGCCGACCTTGGCGATGCCGCCGGCGTACATTTGGGCGTCCAGGTGTTCGGGCAACAGGAACCCGGTACCGGCGCCGCCAGGCTGCCAGCACTTGAGCGTGTAGCCGTCGCGCATGCCGCCAGCGTAGTCTTCGAACAGTTCGCGGCCGGTGACGCCGAACGGCAGTTCCCACAGGCCAGGGTTCTTGACCTTGCCGGAGAAGCCCATGAGCTTGGTGCCCATGTCTTCGCTGCCGTCACGGGCCAGGGATTTGTACCAGTCCACGCCGTCGGCGATGATCGCCGGCACGTTGCACAGGGTCTCGACGTTGTTCACGCAGGTCGGCTTGCCCCACACGCCCACGGCGGCAGGGAAGGGCGGCTTGGAGCGCGGGTTGGCGCGGCGGCCTTCGAGGGAGTTGATCAGCGCGGTTTCTTCACCGCAGATGTAACGCCCGGCGCCGGTGTGGACGAACAACTCGAAATCAAAGCCTGAGCCCAGGATGTTCTTGCCCAACAGGCAGGCGGCCTTGGCTTCTTCCACGGCACGGTTCAGGTGCTTGGCGGCGGTGGTGTATTCGCCACGCAGGAAGATATAGCCGCGGTAGGTCTTCAGCGCGCGGGCGCTGATCAGCATGCCTTCGATCAGCAGATGGGGCAGTTGCTCCATCAGCATGCGGTCTTTCCAGGTGTTGGGCTCCATTTCATCCGCGTTGCACAGCAGGTAGCGGATGTTGATGGATTCGTCCTTGGGCATCAGGCCCCACTTCACGCCGGTGGGGAAGCCCGCACCGCCACGGCCCTTGAGGCCGGAATCCTTCACGGTCTGGACGAT
This sequence comes from Pseudomonas sp. NFACC05-1, assembly GCF_900100135.1. NCBI lineage: Bacteria > Pseudomonadati > Pseudomonadota > Gammaproteobacteria > Pseudomonadales > Pseudomonadaceae > Pseudomonas > Pseudomonas sp. NFACC05-1. The sequence goes on from NZ_FMTR01000007.1 coordinate 56,149, forward strand.
GTCGTCGCCGGCCATGTCGGCGAACGCCTTGCGCGCGGCAGCGTAGCCGTTCTTGGCCTGGTATTCGTCCAGCCATACCGCTTCGCCGTCGTCACGCAGACGCCAGGTCAGGGGATGGGTTTCGGCCGAACGCTGGATGCGGTTGGCGGGCCCGAAGGAAGTCAGGGTCATACGTAGCCCTCCAGCAGTTTGGCGACACCATCTGGCTTGACGTCACCGAAGGTGTCGTCATCGATCATCAGCGCCGGGGCCTTGTCGCAGTTGCCCAGGCAGCACACCGGCAGCAGGGTGAAGCGACCGTCGGCGGTGGTCTGGCCGAGGCCAATGCCCAGCTTGCTCTGGATCTCGCTGACTACCGATTCGTGGCCGCCGATGTAGCAGACCATGCTGTCGCAGACGCGAATGATGTGACGGCCCACTGGCTGGCGGAAAATCTGGCTGTAGAAGGTGGCGACGCCTTCGACGTCGCTGGCCGGGATACCGAGGATCTCGCCGATGGCGTAGAGCGCGCCATCGGGCACCCAGCCACGTTCCTTCTGGACGATCTTCAGGGCTTCGATCGACGCCGCGCGCGGGTCTTCGTAGTGATGCAGCTCGTGCTCGATGGCCGAGCGCTCGGTTTCGCTCAGGGCGAAACGGTCTGTCTGGATAAGCGTGCTGTTCATGCTTAGCGGTCCACGTCGGCCATAACGAAATCGATACTACCCAGGTACGCGATCAAGTCCGCGACCATGCTGCCTTTGATCACGGAAGGGATCTGCTGCAGGTGCGGGTAGCTTGGGGTGCGAATCCGGGTGCGGTAGCTCATGGTGCCGCCGTCGCTCGTCAGGTAATAACTGTTGATGCCCTTGGTCGCTTCGATCATCTGGAAGGACTCGTTGGCCGGCATGACCGGGCCCCACGAAACCTGCAGGAAGTGCGTGATCAGGGTCTCGATGTGTTGCAGCGTGCGCTCTTTTGGCGGCGGCGTGGTCAGCGGGTGATCCGCCTTGTACGGGCCTTCCGGCATGTTGCGCAGGCATTGGTCGATGATCTTGATGCTCTGGCGCATTTCCTCGACGCGAACCATGCAGCGGTCGTAGGCATCGCCGTTGGCGGCCAGCGGTACTTCGAATTCGAAGTTTTCGTAGCCGGAGTAAGGGCGCGCCTTGCGCAGGTCGAAGTCGCAACCGGTGGAGCGCAGGCCAGCACCAGTGACGCCCCATTCCAGGGCCTCTTTGGTGTTGTAGGCAGCGACCCCGATGGTACGACCCTTGAGGATGCTGTTCTGCAGGGCGGCCTTGGTGTATTCGTCCAGGCGCTTGGGCATCCACTCGACGAAGTCCTTGACCAGCTTTTCCCAGCCCCGTGGCAGGTCGTGGGCCACGCCACCGATGCGGTACCAGGCCGGGTGCAGGCGGAAACCGGTGATGGCTTCGATCACCGTGTAGGCCTTCTGGCGGTCGGTGAAGGTGAAGAACACCGGGGTCATCGCCCCCACGTCCTGGATATAGGTCCCCAGGAACAGCAGGTGGCTGGTGATACGGAAGAACTCGGCCATCATGATGCGGATGACGTCGACCTTTTCCGGTACCTTGATCCCGGCCAGTTTTTCGACCGACAGCACGTACGGCAGGTTGTTCATCACGCCGCCGAGGTAGTCGATGCGGTCGGTGTACGGGATGAAGCTGTGCCAGGACTGGCGCTCGGCCATTTTCTCGGCGCCACGGTGGTGGTAGCCGATGTCAGGGACGCAGTCGACGATCTCTTCGCCGTCCAGCTGCAGGATGATGCGGAACGCACCGTGGGCCGAAGGGTGGTTCGGGCCGAGGTTGAGGAACATGTAGTCCTCGTTGGCACCCGAACGCTTCATGCCCCAGTCTTCAGGCTTGAAGCGCGCGGCTTCTTCCTCGAGCTGTTGCTTGGCCAGGGACAGGCTGAACGGGTCGAACTCGGTGGCACGGGCCGGGAAGTCCTTGCGCAGCGGGTGACCTTCCCAGGTCGGTGGCATCATGATGCGCGACAGGTGCGGGTGGCCGGGGAAGTCGATCCCGAACATGTCCCACACTTCACGTTCGTACCAGTTGGCGTTCGGCCAGATACCGGTCACGGTCGGCACGCTGAGGTCGCTCTCGGACAAGGCGACCTTGATCATTACGTCACTATTACGCTCGATCGACAGCAAGTGATAGAACACGGTGAAGTCGACGCCGTCGGGCAGCCCTTGACGCTTGGTGCGCAGACGCTCGTCCACGCCGTGCAGGTCATAGAGCATGACGTACGGCTTGGGCAGGTTGCGCAGGAAAGTCAGGACTTCGACGAGTTTGGCGCGGGCAACCCAAAGTACCGGCATGCCGGTGCGGGTCGGCTGGGCGGTGAACGCCTCGGGGCCAAAACGGTTGTTCAGTTCGACGACCACATCCTGGTCGTCTGCCTTGTAAGGCGGGATGTACAGAGCACTGCCTGTAGTCATGGTTATTTATCGCTTTCGGTCAACGTAAAGAATGAAGCCAGGTTCTCGTTTCTTGTAGGGAACAGAGCTGGATCAGACTTCGTCGGGGCTGCGCAAGTTGGTGACTGCGATACGCTGTTCGCGGCGCTGTTCCTTTTGCGATGGCATGTCGGCGCGATAGACGCCTTGATCGCCAACGACCCAGGACAGCGGGCGACGCTCCTGGCCAATCGACTCCTGCAACAGCATCAGGCCTTGCAGGAAAGCTTCAGGGCGAGGCGGGCAGCCGGGCACGTAGACGTCCACGGGCAGGAACTTGTCCACCCCTTGAACGACGGAATAGATGTCGTACATGCCACCGGAGTTGGCGCACGAACCCATGGAGATAACCCACTTCGGCTCGAGCATTTGCTCGTAGAGACGCTGGATGATCGGCGCCATCTTGATGAAGCAGGTACCGGCGATAACCATGAAATCCGCCTGGCGTGGCGATGCCCGGATCACTTCGGCGCCAAAGCGCGCGATGTCGTGGGGCGCCGTGAAGGCGGTGGTCATTTCCACGTAGCAGCACGAAAGACCGAAGTTGTACGGCCACAGGGAGTTCTTGCGACCCCAGTTGACCGTGCTGTTCAGCACGTCTTCGAGCTTGCCCATGAAGATGTTTTTGTGGACTTGATCTTCTAACGGATCGGCGACGGTTTCCCGTTCGCCAATCGGATACTGCTCGTTAGGAGCATCGGGGTCGATCCTGGTGAGATTGTATTGCATTGCCAAAGCCTCATTGTTTCAGCTTCGCTTGCCGCTTGCGCCGAGCTTCCGGAGCCCAATCAAGCGCCCCCACTCGGTAAAGGTAGACAAGACCTGCCAACAGAATTGCTATGAAAACGAGAGCTTCGACGAATCCGGTCCAGCCGCTTTCGCGGACGGACACAGACCAGGCAAAGAGAAAGAGGGCTTCGATATCGAAGATCACGAAGAGCATCGCGACCAGATAGAATTTGGCTGAGAGCCGCAAGCGGGCGCCACCGGTAGGTAGCATGCCGGACTCGAACGGTTCATTTTTGCTGCGGCCCCAGGCTTTTGACCCGAGCAGGCTCGACACGCCGAGCATGAAGGCGCACAGGCCGACGACACCCAGAAGGAAAATGGCAAAGCCCCAGTTGTGGGCCATGAGTCCTGTCGCTTCGGGCATGCTGGAAATCCTTAACAGAGAGCAAAGGTCTCTGAGCTTGAATAGAAATAACGCAGTGACGATATGTCGCAGCAATCAATCGCGGTGATTTTATGGCTAAACACCGGGCAAGTAAAATTCCTATGGCGAAATTATTTATTGGAATAAGGACATAGCGCACCTCCAGAGCCCTGCGGCCCCGGCCCCGTGGGCGTTGGCCGGCTGTTCAGCAATAATATTTCGTGCGGAATGTAACAATGATAACGACTTCCAAATGATAATTATTATTATCTAGCCGGCATTTTCTACAGTGCACTTAGTGTCGTGTCCGAGAGGCTGTCTTACATCGTCGCTACTGCAATTGTCAGCGTCGGACGTTTTACTCCTTTTCCGACTGCCCAATACTGCGTTCGATCAATTTTCCTAGCACTGCGTAGGAGTTTGTTGTGGGGGCGGTGTCCGGCGAAGGTTGGGTCTGCATGAGGGACTGCTCCGTGGAAGCCAAGCTTGCTTGCAATGTCGGCAACGCGGTCCCGAGGCAGACAGCCTTATCGTGCATCGCAGCCAAGCCTGGCTTCCACAGTGCAGGCTTGCTCTTACAGCGTAGGTGGCTTCAAGGAAAACGGGTGAAAAAACCTCCGTCATCAGATCGAGGCCGCCCAGCCGAGCCAACCAAGAACCCTATGCCCCAGGCATTGGCGCGTTAGGCGAACCCGCTTTGCCTGCAAATATCGGCATGAGGCCGGCCCTAGAGCCTTGAAGAGTTGATGGCAAATGGCTATCTTTGCCGCTCACTCATCTAATCATCTATATCAATGTTGATTAGACAATTGCCCCTTCATAGATAGCTGCGTCAGTTTTCATCGTTCGCGGCGGATTACCAAAGGACTGTCATGAACTCTTGGATCGCGAACATGAGCGTTATGCTCAAGCTGGCTCTGGGTTTTGCTGTTGTGCTGTTTCTGACCGCGATCCTCGCCGCGACCGGCTGGACCAGTCTGGGCAAAATGATCCAGCGTGCGGATCGAATGACCAGCATTACCGAGCTCGGCAACCGTCTTGATCACCTGCGCAGGGCTCGCTTGCAATACCAGGTGGACAAGGGCGATGAACAAAAGGGTGAATTGATCCAGGCGTCGCTGGAACAATTTGTCGCCAAGCAAAAAAGCCTTGCAAATGAGTTGAAAAAACCCGAAAACCTGAAAAAACTTGCGCTGATCGAGCTGGCCAGCACCGAGTATCAAGTGGCGCTGAATACAATGCGCGAGGCTTATCGCACTGACGCAGCCATGCGCAAGGAGATGGGCGTCAATGCGGTCAAGGGCGCCGCGCTGATTGCCAAGGTCATCGATGACGTGGAAGCAATGCCTGCCACGGACGAGCGCCGTTTTGAGTTGTACAGGATTATCCTCAAAGCCAAAGAGGACGTCGCGCTGGTGCGTTATGAAGTGCGTGGCTACACCGGCAACCCCAACAGCGCCACCGAACAGGCCGCCACCCGCCAGCTCGAAAATGCGCTCAAGAGCATCGAAACCCTTAACGGTGCTTTCGGCCCGAGCTATGCCGACACCATCAAGCAGCTGGAAACCGCGCTGATTGCTTACCGTCGCTCGGTGCAGAACTTCACCGCCAGTAATCAGGCCATTGGCAAGGCCGTGCAGGACACCATCGATCTGGGTGAAACCATCACCCGTCTGACTGACGAAATGTATGCCAGCCAGTTGGTCTCCCTGGGTGACGAAAGCGCCCAGTCCCGTACCCTGCAGTTGAGCTGCACTGCCTTGGCGATGCTGTTGGGGATTCTTGCGGCCATGATCATCACTCGCCAGATTACCCGGCCGTTGCAGGACACATTGGCTGTAGTCGATCGCATTGCGGCAGGCGACCTCACGCAAGGCACCGTCGTGACCCGTGGTGATGAACTGGGTGTTTTGCAGCAGGGTATCCAGCGCATGGGCACCACGTTGCGCGACTTGATCGGTGGCATCCGCGATGGCGTCACCCAAATCGCCAGTGCCGCCGAAGAGTTGTCGGCTGTCACCGAGCAGACCAGTGCGGGGGTCAATAGTCAGAAGACCGAGACCGACCAGGTGGCTACCGCCATGCAGGAAATGTCGGCCACCGTGCACGAAGTCGCGCGTAATGCCGAACAGGCTTGCACGGTCGCGTCAGAGGCTGATGCACAGGCCCGTATCGGCGACCAGGTGGTTGCGCAAGCCATCGTTCAGATCGAACGCTTGGCCAGCGAAGTCGGGCGTTCCGTCGACGCCATGGATGAGCTGGAACAAGAAAGCGCGCGCATCGGCAAGATCATGGACGTGATCAGGGCGGTGGCGGAGCAGACCAACTTGCTGGCCCTTAACGCCGCCATCGAGGCCGCCCGCGCGGGTGACGCCGGGCGCGGTTTTGCCGTGGTCGCCGACGAAGTGCGTGGGCTGGCCCAGCGTACCCAGCATTCCACCGAAGAGATCGAAAGCCTGGTGGCGGGCTTGCAGAACGGCACGCGCCAGGTGTCGAGTATCATGCGCAATAGCCGCGAACTGACCGACAGCAGCGTGGAATTGGCCGGCAAGGCCGGCATTTCCCTGGGCAACATCACCCAGGCGGTTTCGGGCATCCAGGCCATGAACCAGCAGATTGCCGCTGCTGCGGTGCAACAAAGCTCGGTGGCCGAAGAAATCAGCCGCAGTATCCTGAGTGTGCGCGATGTATCCGAACAGACCGCCTCGGCCAGCGAAGAAACCGCAGCCTCCAGCATCGAGCTGGCGCGCCTGGGTAACCAGTTGCAGCAGCTGGTCAGTCACTTCAAAGTGTAAAAACCGGTAAAAAAAAGCCCCGAACCAGTCGGGGCTTCAGATCGTCGGCTTTGCGGTTAGTTTTTATCCGGTCCGCAAGGGCCGCTTACTCGAGGCAAGCGTGTGAATCAGTGGAACTGTTCTTCTTCGGTGGAGCCGGTCAGTGCGGTCACCGACGAAGTGCCGCCCTGGATCACGGTGGTCATGTCGTCGAAGTAGCCGGTGCCCACTTCCTGCTGGTGAGCCACGAAGGTGTAGCCCTTGGCGGCGTCAGCGAACTCTTGCTCTTGCAGCTTCACGTAGGCGGTCATGTCGTTGCGGGCGTAGTCGTGCGCCAGGTTGAACATGCTGTGCCACATGTTGTGGATGCCGGCCAGGGTGATGAACTGGTGCTTGTAGCCCATGGCGGACAGTTCGCGCTGGAACTTGGCGATGGTCGCGTCGTCCAGGTTCTTCTTCCAGTTGAAGGAAGGCGAGCAGTTGTACGACAGGATCTGGTCCGGGTATTCCTTCTTGATCGCTTCGGCAAAGCGACGGGCTTCGTCCAGGTCCGGCTTGGCGGTTTCGCACCAGATCAGGTCGGCGTACGGCGCATAGGCCAGGCCACGGGCGATGGCCTGGTCGAGGCCGGCGCGCACCTTGTAGAAGCCTTCCTGGGTGCGGGTACCGGTTACGAACGGCTGGTCGTACGGGTCGCAGTCGGAGGTCAGCAGGTCAGCGGCGTTGGCGTCGGTACGGGCCAGGATGATGGTCGGTACCCCGGCAACGTCGGCAGCCAGGCGGGCAGCGGTCAGCTTCTGCACGGCTTCCTGGGTTGGAACCAGCACCTTGCCGCCCATGTGGCCGCATTTCTTCACCGAGGCCAGTTGGTCTTCGAAGTGAACGCCGGCGGCGCCAGCCTCGATCATGCTCTTCATCAGCTCGTAGGCGTTCAGGACGCCACCGAAACCGGCTTCAGCGTCAGCCACGATCGGCGCGAAGTAGTCGATGTAGCCTTCGTCGCCCGGGTTCTTGCCGGCTTTCCACTGGATCTGGTCGGCGCGACGGAATGAGTTGTTGATGCGCTTGACCACGGTTGGAACCGAATCCACCGGGTACAGCGACTGGTCGGGGTACATCGACTCGGCGGAGTTGTTGTCCGCGGCCACTTGCCAGCCCGACAGGTAGATCGCCTGGATGCCGGCCTTGACTTGCTGCACAGCCTGGCCGCCGGTCAGGGCGCCCATGCAGTTGACGAAATCTTTCTCGGGACGGAAGGCTGGCTTGGCGCCCTGGGTCACCAGGTTCCAGAGCTTCTCGGCGCCCATTTTCGCAAGGGTGTGCTCAGGTTGAACCGAGCCACGCAGACGGACGACGTCAGCAGCGGAATAATTGCGCTTCACGCCTTTCCAGCGCGGGTTTTCAGCCCAGTCTTTTTCAAGGGCTGCAATTTGCTGTTCGCGTGTCAGTGCCATGGAGATAAACCTCGTCGCATAGGTCTTGGTGGAAAATTCCTGCTCCTGCCGACCAGGGGTTGGCTTACAAGTCGGTTCAGGCGGGGAGGCGACGGGATGAACGATGGGCTCGAGGGGAAAGTGAGCAGGTAGGGGCGAACTGCGGGCGCATTCGGGCGTCGTGGGCCTCCATACGAACTCAGAGTGATGCCGGGTTACCTAGTTACGCTTCCGTCCCTCGGGACAACTTCGTTCCAGTCGCAACCTCGTCAAACACACCTTGTGGGCGGTACAGACACGAATCGGCTCGCAGGGTAGTTGCAAGCGTCGACCCGAAGGCCCTTGCCAGGGCCCCTGATTAGCGGGAGCGAGGCCATCATGCCTTCGGTTTTTTTGCTCGTCAAACGTTTTGTAGTGCTTTTTTTATGGCACTACATCTTTGGTCTAATACGACTCATCAGTCAGTTTTTGGTGCTTCAGTTCAGGGTATCGACCTTGACCCGCAAAATCATGTCGTCGCGGCCCTGGGTCGAGTAGCTGCGGGTCAGGCCCTGTTTGTCGGCTTGAGTCTGGCGATTGACGCCGGCCAGGGTGATCCATTCGCCCAGGCGGCCACTGACGGTTGTGTCGGTACTCTGAACGTTCACTACATCGGGACGCTCCTGGCTCATGCGGTCACGATTGGTGCTGATGCTCAGATGAACGGTCTCGCCGGTGACGCTGGCCGTGACATAAAAACCCTGGGTGACGTTGCGGTATTCAGTCTGGCTCTGCATGCGGCCGTAGTTGTCGGTCTGGTTGCTAGTGAATGGCACGCTCTGGCCGACCTGGATCAGCGCCGGCTGGCCTTCACTGGCCTGCACCTGCTGCACGCCGCCTTCGCGGCTGGCGGTGCTGCGGTTGATGATGCGGGTCTGGCTGGGGGCGGCGCCGTTGATCGAGTAACCCTGGTCGCCCTGGAGGTTGTTTTCGTTGGTGTCGACCGTGATCAGCAGGCGCTTGGGGGCGGTGTCCAATTGGGCGAGGAATTGCCGCAGTTCTTCGATCTTGCCGGGCTCGGCGTTGACGATTAGTTGGTTGCCGTAGGCGCTGACCTGGCCGTCCTTGCCGATGAAGTTCTGTGCCACCGGCAGCAGGTCGGCGCTGGTGCGGTAGTTCAGCGGCACGATTTGCGTGTCGGCCATGACCGACAGGCTGCAACCGAGCAGCAGGGTAACCAGGAAGGTGCGTAGAGGCATGTCCATTTCTCCGCGAGACAAAGGCTTGATATTGCCAGTTTGTCGGCCTGGGGTGGGGCAAGTTGAATGGTAGACGGCAAAACGCCCCGGCATGCGGGAATGACGGGGCGTTTGAGTGCTGTGTGATGCCCTTGTGTGGCGAGGGAGCTTGCTCCCGCTGGGTCGCGAAGCGGCCCTAAAAAAACAGGACTGCTGCGCAGCCCAGCGGGAGCAAGCTCCCTCGCCACAAAGGCCATCATCTTGCTGGTAGGCGGGGGTTCAAGCCGAATGCCGCACCATGTCCACATGGGGAATCCCGGCTTCCAGGAACTCCTCGCTGACCACCGCAAACCCCAGCCGCTCATAGAACGGCGTGGCGTGCACCTGGGCGCTGAGCATCTGTTGCTGGAGCCCACGCTTCTCGGCTTCGGCGATCACGGCGTGCATCAGCGCATCGCCCACCTTCAGGCCGCGCCAGTCCTTGAGGACCGAGACACGGCCGATATGGCCATCGGTCAACAGGCGGGCGGTGCCGATGGGAAAGTCACCTTCAAACGCCAGAAAATGCACCGCGCTCTGGTCGTCGGCATCCCATTCCAGTTCAGGTGGAACAGACTGCTCGGCAATGAACACGGTCTCACGAATGCGCCGGATCTCGGCGTTATCCTTTTGCCAGTCTGCGACACGAACGTGAATTTTATTCATCGGCGAACCCCAGGCTGCCTTGCTTGACCAGCTCGCAGACCAGGCCGCGACCGTCTTCGTCGGCCAACCACGGACCGAGATTCTCGATGTGCAGGGCGTCGGCGGCGCAGATCATTTTCAGCAACTCGCGCAGCTTGCCTGGCAGGTAACGGCTCTGGCCGCTGGCGAACAGCAGCAGGTCGTCATCGACTTCCGACCAAGCCAGGCGCGCGCTCGGGTTGCGAATGATCACAGCGCCTTGTTCCAGGCTGGCCAGCAGGTCGTCTTCTTCCAGTTCCGGGCCCACCACCAGTTCCGGGTAACGCGGCTCGGTCATGAACTGGCCGAACCAGGTCAGCAGCAGGCGTTCGTCGCTCATGTGCTCGGCCAGCAAGCCCTTGAGGCGGTCGAGGGCGTCCTGCTGGATCTGATGCGGGTCGGCCACCGGGCGCGCATCGGCGTCGGTGTAGCGTTCTTCGTCCGGCAGGAACTGGCTGAGGAAGTCGGTGAAATGGGTCAGCACTTCGGCGGCGCTCGGTGCGCGGAAACCCACCGAGTAGGTCATGCAGTCGTCCACGGCCACGCCACAGTGCGCCAGGCGCGGCGGCAGGTAGAGCATGTCGCCTGGTTCCAGGGTCCACTCATCAGTGGCTTCGAATTCAGCGAGGATGCGCAGGTCGGCGTGCTGCAGCAGCGGGCTTTCGGAGTCGCACATCTGGCCGATCTTCCAGTTGCGCTGGCCATGGCCCTGCAGCAGGAACACGTCATAGTTATCGAAATGCGGACCCACGCTGCCACCCGGTGCGGCGAAGCTGATCATCACATCGTCGATGCGCCAGCTCGGCAGGAAGCGGAAGTTCTCCAGCAGCTCGCTGACTTCCGGTACGAACTGATCGACCGCCTGTACCAGCAGGGTCCACTCGCGCTCTGGCAGCTTGCTGAATTCGTCTTCGGCGAACGGGCCGCGACGCAATTCCCAAGGGCGTTCGCCGTGTTCGATCACCAGGCGCGATTCGACTTCTTCTTCCAGGGCCAGGCCGGCCAGTTCATCGGCATCGATCGGGCTTTGGAAGTCAGGAATTGCCTGACGGATCAGCAGGGGTTTTTTCTGCCAGTAGTCGCGCAGGAACTCCCGTGCCGTGATGCCGCCCAGGAGTTGCAGAGGAATATCAGGATTCATGTGTAACCTATTGAAAAAATATACTTTTCAGACGCGAATAAAAACGCCCGGCGCGGCCGGGCGTCTCAAAGGTAAAGCCGTGGATCAGATGCGCTTGGCTTGTGCCGCTGCGTTGCCGATGTAACTGGCCGGCGTGAGCTTTTTCAGCTCAGCCTTGGCGTCGGCGGGCATGTCCAGGCCATCGATGAAAGTCTGCAGCGCTTCAGGGCTGATGCCCTTGCCACGGGTCAGCTCTTTCAGCTTTTCATACGGGTTTTCGATGTTGTAGCGACGCATCACGGTCTGGATCGGCTCGGCCAGGACTTCCCAGCAGGCGTCCAGGTCGGCGGCGATCTTCTGCTCGTTCAGTTCCAGCTTGCTGATGCCCTTGAGGCTGGCTTCATAGGCAATGACGCTATGGGCAAAACCCACGCCCAGGTTGCGCAGCACGGTGGAGTCGGTCAGGTCGCGCTGCCAGCGGGAGATCGGCAGTTTGCTCGCCAGGTGCTGGAACAGTGCGTTGGCGATGCCCAGGTTGCCTTCGGAGTTTTCGAAGTCGATCGGGTTGACCTTGTGCGGCATGGTCGAGGAACCGATTTCGCCGGCGATGGTGCGCTGTTTGAAGTAACCCAGGGAAATGTAGCCCCAGATGTCGCGGTCGAAGTCGATCAGGATGGTGTTGAAGCGCGCGATCGCATCGAACAGCTCGGCGATGTAGTCATGCGGTTCGATCTGGGTGGTGTAGGGGTTGAAGCTCAGGCCCAGTTCGTCTTCGATGAAGGCGCGGGCGTTGGCTTCCCAGTCGATGTCCGGGTAGGCCGACAGGTGGGCGTTGTAGTTGCCCACGGCGCCGTTGATCTTGCCCAGCAACGGCACGGCGGCCACCTGGGCGATCTGGCGCTCCAGGCGGTAGACCACGTTCGCCAGTTCCTTGCCCAGGGTGGTCGGCGAAGCCGGTTGACCGTGGGTGCGCGACAGCATCGGCACGTCGGCGAAGCGAATCGCCAGCTCACGGATGGCCTGGGCGATCTGGCGCATCAGCGGCAGCAGTACATCATCACGGCCTTCACGCAGCATCAGGGCGTGGGACAGGTTATTGATGTCCTCGCTGGTGCAGGCAAAGTGGATGAATTCGCTGACGTTGGCCAGTTCCGGCAGCTTGGCCGCCTGCTCCTTGAGCAGGTATTCGATGGCCTTGACGTCGTGGTTGGTGGTGCGCTCGATCTCTTTGACGCGCTCGGCGTGCTCCAGCACAAAATTTTCTGCCAGGGTGTTCAGCACCGCGTTGGCTTCGGCGGAAAACGCCGGGACTTCGCTGATGGCAGGGTGGGCGGCCAGGCGCTGGAGCCAGCGCACTTCAACCAGGACGCGGGCACGGATCAGGCCGTACTCGCTGAAAATCGGGCGCAGGGCCTGGGTTTTGCCGGCGTAGCGGCCGTCAACAGGGGAAACCGCAGTGAGCGAAGAGAGCTGCATGGGGTGTTCTCGGACAGTCGGGCAACGAAATGGGGCGCGTATCATACATGAAATCTTGCGCCGGTCCGTCGCCAACTGACCGGCGTATTACGCGTAACAAGACACTATTTTTACTTGTGGCGAGGGAGCTTGCTCCCGCTGGGCTGCGTAGCAGCCCCTCTTGAGTCCGGGTTGCCCGGATTCAGGGCCGCTTCGCGCCCCAGCGGGAGCAAGCTCCCTCGCCACAAAAAAACGGGCTGAGGCGACTTATTCGTTGCGCATCAACGGGTAAAGCTCTTTAAGCAATTTGCGCCGGCTGACCACCAGTTGCCAGCGATGGCCGCCCAGCTGCCGCCACAACCGTGCCGAGCGGATACCGGCCAGCAACAGGGCGCGGATTTTCGAGGCATTGCTCGGTTGCTGCAGGTTGCGCATGTCGCCATGCACCTGGATGCGTTGGCGCAGGGTACTCAGGGTGTCCTGGTACAGCGCGCCGCAGGCCGCGACGACGTTTTCGTGGGACGGGCCGAAGTGCTCGACCTGGGACTGGATCTGCGGCAAGCGTTTGCCGATGGTCTCCAGCAGGTCGTCGCGCTTGGCCAGCTGGCGCTCAAGGCCCAACATCGACAGCGCATAACGCAGCGGTTCGCGTTGCAGGGCGCTGGGATCGCGCTCCAGGGCGCCGATCAGTGCACGATAGCCTTCGCGCAGGTTCAAGTCGTCGCCGCCGTAGACTTCCAGGGTGTCCTTGGGGTCGCGAACCAGCAGGCTGCCGAGCATGCAGGCTACGCCCGCTTCGGTGGCCTGGCCGGTCTTGGCGATCCTGTCCACCAGCACGGCGGCGAGAAACACACCGCCCAATGCCGTCAGTTGTTCCTGGATGGGGCTCATGCCTTGCTGCTCCAGGGTTCTGCGACTTCGATCACGCCACCGCCCAGGCAGATTTCGCCGTCATAGAACACTACGGACTGGCCGGGCGTGACCGCCCGCTGCGGGTCATCGAAGGTGGCTCGGTAGCCCGTGGCGGTTTTTTCCAGGGTGCAGGGCTGGTCGCTCTGGCGGTAGCGAACCTTGGCCGTCAGACGGCGTGGTTCGCTGAGGTCGATCGGGTTGACCCAATAGATGTCGGAGGCGAGCAGGGCGCGGGAAAACAACCAGGGATGGTCGTTGCCTTGGCCGACGATCAGCTCATTGTGCTCCAGGTCCTTGACCAGCACGTACCACGGCTCTTCCCCGGCGTCCTTCAGGCCGCCGATGCCCAGGCCCTGGCGCTGGCCGATGGTGTGGTACATCAGGCCATGGTGGCGGCCGATGACTTCGCCTTCGGTCGTCTTGATCTCGCCCGGTTGGGCCGGCAGGTATTGCTTGAGGAAGTCGCTGAAACGGCGCTCACCGATAAAGCAGATCCCGGTGGAGTCTTTTTTCTTGGCGGTGGCGAGCTGGTGTTTTTCGGCGATCGCGCGCACTTCGGGCTTTTCCAGTTCGCCTACCGGGAACAGGGTCTTGGCGATCTGCTCGCCGCCGACGGCATGCAGGAAGTAACTCTGGTCCTTGTTCGGGTCCAGGCCCTTGAGCAATTCGGTGCGGCCGTCGATGTCGCGGCGGCGCACGTAGTGGCCGGTGGCAATCAGGTCGGCGCCGAGCATCATGGCGTAGTCGAGGAACGCCTTGAACTTGATTTCGCGGTTGCAGAGGATGTCCGGGTTCGGCGTGCGGCCGGCCTTGTATTCGGCCAGGAAGTGCTCGAACACGTTGTCCCAGTACTCGGCGGCGAAGTTGGCGGTGTGCAGCTTGATGCCGATCTTGTCGCACACCGCCTGGGCGTCCGCCAGGTCGTCCATGGCGGTGCAGTATTCGGTGCCGTCGTCTTCTTCCCAGTTCTTCATGAACAGGCCTTCCACCTCATAACCCTGCTCGATCAGCAGAAGGGCGGAAACGGAAGAGTCCACGCCGCCGGACATGCCGACAATGACGCGCTTCTTGGATGTGTCAGAAGGAGCTGGATCACGCATAGGAGTTCAATGAGTGTCTTGAAAAAGGACGCGATTCTATCAGGCCCGGGCGCACAAGGCTAAAGAGAAGGACGGATCAGCGTCAGACTGTGGCAGTGGCCGGCCAGATAATCGTCGATGCAGCGGATGATCAGCTCGCTGCGCCAGCGGTCGCGTTGCTCCAGCAGTTCGTCGCGGCTTAGCCATTTGGCGCCGAGGATACCGTCGTCCAGTTGATAGTCAGGGCGATGATTCAAGGTCTTGGCGGCGAAACAGACTCGCTGGTAGGTCACGCCGTTGCTGGGGGCGGTGTACAGGTAAATGCCCACCACGCTCGTGGGTTCGACGTCCCAGCCGGTTTCTTCCAGGGTTTCGCGCACGGCGGCTTCGATCAGTGTTTCGTCCGGGTCCAGGTGGCCGGCGGGCTGGTTGAGCACCGCGCGTCCACCCTTGGATTCTTCCACCATGAGGAAGCGACCGTTGTCTTCGACGATGGTGGCGACGGTGATGTGGGGTTGCCAGTTCATGGGAGTCCTTATCTTGAAATTGGAATGCAGGCCGCTGTGGGGCAGAGCTTGCTCGCAATAGCAACGGGTTGCTCGATACTAAACGAATGATGAATCGCCGTCCCGAGCAAACTCCCATGCAGGTGATTGAGTCCTCCTGTCAGTGGCTGGGATGTAAGTTCAATTGCCCTTCGGGGTTCTAAGCAAAGTATGCCTATCCTCACAGGGCGATGCATATTGCATTCGGATAGTATTTGTCGAGGTAAGGGAAGTCCCGTATGTCACAAAGTTTGCCTGCGCCTGTAAATGATTTTATTTTAATGGTCACCTGTTTTTTTGAAGTGTCGTGGTTGAATTCGATGACGGCAGTTGCGTCCGAAAACCCGTCTTCTATCGTCAGGTTCGTTACGCCAGGCGGATAGCTTTTGTCCGGTGTCAGGTAGAGGTCGGTAGACATCGTCCCTACGAGTTTGTCGATTTTGTGCATTTCTCCCGGTGGGTACTCTTGGTATACATCGCAGCCTGAAAGATAGAGCGTGACGTTACCTAAAGATGAAAATCTGTCCGTGGGGTTGATAACGACTTGTAAGACCTTTTCTTTCGGGGTAGTAAGCGCGGGGCTGGTTGAGGAATGTTTGATGACCTGGTCGTTGATTTGCACCTCGGGCCATTCGGCCTTATCTGTCTGTTGGTCGAATTTTTTACCGGGTATGTGCATTTCGAGCTGAATTAACCCTGGAAAGTCCTCGAAGACAATAGAGGGGGCTCTGACGCTTGCGCCAGGTGAGTTGGTTGAGTAGATAACTTGATTTCCGAATTTGTTTAAATTGAATGTGTATGTGGCATCTGGGCTTGTAAAGGTTAGTTGTTGTGTGGTGGGGGTGTAGTTGTATATCTGTCCAAAGCGATTGGGGCGGATGTCTGTAGAGCAGCGTATGGCGTAACGGTCGGGAAATTCCTCTATTTTAGGGTATTCAAAAGGCTCATCAGCGCCCTCTCTCCTAAAT
The DNA here is from genome assembly GCF_900100135.1 of Pseudomonas sp. NFACC05-1. Classification (NCBI taxonomy): domain Bacteria; kingdom Pseudomonadati; phylum Pseudomonadota; class Gammaproteobacteria; order Pseudomonadales; family Pseudomonadaceae; genus Pseudomonas; species Pseudomonas sp. NFACC05-1. The sequence continues at coordinate 71,998 of NZ_FMTR01000007.1, forward strand.
AGGGTGGGGGAGCCTCGCAGTTGTTGAAAGTCTAAATTTCCAATTGTGAAGGGTATTTGAGCGTTCATAATTGCTTGCGCAGTCTTTTTCATGGTGTATTTCCTCAGTTTATGAGTCTGGTAGTGAGTTTATAAGTGCGTATTTTTCGCTGAAAACTCAAACTATCCAAAAGGGTTGCTATCGCTACGTAGCCGATTTCAGCAATCCAGTTTTCGCTCACTTGAGGTCGATACACCTGCTGGCAATCAGAATGACGCCTGATCTGACTCTCTCTCGTTCTCTTGCCGAGACATCTCGCATCCACGAAGGTTGAAAAGGTGTAGGGGTCACACCGGTCGTTCAGCGCTCGCGGTTTACTTCATGCACCTTCAGTGAAGAGGGCGTACTTAGAACGATGCTTTTAAGGCTAGGCTGTCTGATTGTACTGTCAAGGTAAGCCTGGGCAGCCAATGGGGTGGGGCAAGATAGGTTGGGGAGCGCTTGGTATGCCTGGAAACACAAACCCCGGCACAAGGCCGGGGTTCGTGGTGTTCCCTTACAACCTTACACCAGCGCGGCAATCGCTGCGTTGAAGGTGTTGCTCGGGCGCATGGCCTTGCTGGTCAGCTCCGGGTTGGCGAAGTAGTAGCCGCCGATGTCCACGGGCTTGCCCTGGACGGCGTTGAGCTCGGCAACGATTTTTTCTTCGTTGTCGGTCAATGTCTTGGCCAGGGAAGCGAACTGAGCCTTGAGGGCTGCGTCGTCATCCTGGGCGGCCAGAGCCTGGGCCCAGAACAGGGTCAGGTAGAAGTGGCTGCCACGGTTGTCGATGCCGCCGACCTTGCGCGAAGGCGACTTGTTGCGGTCCAGGAACTCACCGGTAGCCTGGTCCAGGGTCTTGGCCAGCACCAGTGCTTTCGGGTTGTTGTAGGTCACGCCCAGGTGCTCGAGGGAAGCGGCCAGGGCCAGGAACTCGCCCAGGGAATCCCAGCGCAGGAAGTTTTCTTCCAGCAATTGCTGCACGTGCTTGGGGGCCGAGCCGCCAGCGCCGGTTTCGAACAGGCCACCGCCGTTCATCAGCGGCACGATCGACAGCATCTTGGCGCTGGTGCCCAGTTCCATGATCGGGAACAGGTCGGTCAGGTAGTCGCGCAGTACGTTGCCAGTCACCGAGATGGTGTCCTTGCCTTCGCGGGTGCGGGCCAGGGTGAACTTCATCGCGTCGACCGGCGCCATGATGCGGATGTCCAGTCCGGCAGTGTCGTAGTCCTTCAGGTAGGTCTGGACTTTCTCGATCACGACGCCGTCATGGGCGCGCATCGGGTCCAGCCAGAAGATTGCCGGCGTGTCGCTGGCGCGGGCACGGTTGACGGCCAGCTTGACCCAATCCTGGATCGGCGCGTCCTTGGTCTGGCACATGCGGAAGATGTCACCAGCTTCGACGCTTTGCTCCAGCAGGGTGCGGCCGTTGCTGTCCGAAACACGGACCACGCCGTCGACCTTGATCTGGAAGGTCTTGTCGTGGGAGCCGTACTCTTCGGCTTTCTTGGCCATCAGGCCAACGTTCGGCACGCTGCCCATGGTGGTTGGGTCGAAGGCGCCGTGTTGCTTGCAGTCTTCGATCACCGCCTGGTAGATGGTGGCATAGCAGCGATCCGGGATCACGGCCTTGGTGTCGTGCAGTTGGCCGTCGGTGCCCCACATCTTGCCGGAGTCACGGATCATGGCCGGCATCGAGGCGTCGACGATGACGTCGCTCGGCACGTGCAGGTTGGTGATGCCTTTGTCGGAGTTGACCATCGCCAGGGATGGGCGCGCCGCGTAGACCGCCTGGATGTCGGCTTCGATCTGCGCCTGTTGCTCGGCCGGCAGGGCCTTGATGCGGGCGTACAGATCGCCGATGCCGTTGTTCAGGTTGAAGCCGATCTGCTCCAGCACTTGTGCGTGCTTGGCCAGGGCATCTTTATAGAACTCGGCAACGATCTGGCCGAACATGATCGGGTCGGAGACCTTCATCATGGTGGCCTTGAGGTGAACCGACAGCAGGACGCCTTTTTGCTTGGCGTCTTCGATTTCAGCGGCGATGAAGTCGCGCAGGGCGTTTTTGCTCATCACGGCGCAGTCGAGGATCTCACCGGCTTGTACGGTGGTTTTTTCTTTCAGGACAGTGGCAGTGCCGTCCTGGGCGATCAGCTCGATTTTCACGCTGCCCGCGGCGTCGATCAGGGCGGCTTTTTCGCTGCCGTAGAAATCGCCGGTGCTCATGTGGGCCACGTGGGATTTGGAGTCGGCTGCCCAGGCGCCCATCTTGTGCGGGTGCTTGCGGGCGTAGTTCTTGACCGACAGCGGTGCGCGGCGGTCGGAGTTGCCTTCGCGCAGGACCGGGTTCACGGCGCTGCCCTTGACCTTGTCGTAGCGGGCGCGAGCGTCTTTCTCGGCATCGGTGGTCACGGTTTCCGGGTAGTCCGGCAGTGCGTAGCCCTGGGCCTGCAATTCCTTGATCGCGGCCTGCAGTTGCGGCACCGAGGCGCTGATGTTCGGCAGCTTGATGATGTTGGCTTCAGGCGTAATGGCCAGGTCGCCCAGTTCGGCGAGGTGGTCGGCTACGGCTTTGTCACCCAGTTGCTCGGGGAAGCTGGCCAGGATGCGCCCTGCGAGCGAGATATCGCGGGTTTCCACGGCGATATCGGCCGAAGCGGTAAAGGCTTCGACGATCGGCAGCAGCGAATAGGTGGCGAGGGCGGGCGCTTCGTCGGTGAAGGTATAGATGATCTTCGAGCGGGTGGGCATATTCGGATTAACTCTCTTCTTTGCTAAAGCATGCGCAGAAACTCGAGGGCGCCGGGTAAGCGCGTTCGTTCAAAGTCATCCGTGAACCGAATGTCGAGGTTTCTTCGCGGTGATGTTGGGTGCATCAGTCGAGCGTCAAGCGGTTGGGCCGCGGTAACGGTCCGGCTTTTAAACTGGCGGAAAAGTCCTGTGATAGAGCGCTCAGCCAGCGTGACCCTGTGGTCAGCGGCGGCATTATACATAGGTAGCTGGCAATCTGCCGATGGTTCATAGACTTCCGTACACGTCCATTGGTCTAAACGTCGCAGTACCCAAGGAGCGGGCTATGCTCATGTTTGGCGCTTTTCCCTTGGTTTTCAGAGTTGTACACCGCGAACTGCAACGCTTTACCCCGGATGAGCCTAACGTAGGGTTTGCGTGCCGATTCAAGTGGGGTACGCTCGAACGCAGCCAGATGTTCAATCCAAGCAATGGAGTTCAGCATGGGGTATCAAAAGATTCAGGTTCCAGCCGTCGGTGACAAAATCACCGTCAATGCAGACCATTCTCTTAATGTTCCCGACAACCCGATCATCCCCTTCATCGAAGGCGACGGCATTGGCGTCGATATCAGTCCGGTCATGATCAAGGTTGTGGACGCTGCGGTTCAGAAGGCCTATGGCGGCAAGCGCAAGATTTCCTGGATGGAAGTCTATGCCGGTGAGAAAGCGACTCAAGTCTACGACCAGGACACCTGGCTGCCCCAGGAAACCCTGGACGCGGTCAAGGATTACGTGGTTTCCATCAAGGGTCCGCTGACCACGCCGGTGGGTGGTGGTATCCGTTCGCTGAACGTGGCCCTGCGCCAGCAGCTCGACCTGTACGTGTGCCTGCGTCCGGTGCGCTGGTTCGAAGGCGTGCCAAGCCCTGTCAAGAAGCCTGGCGACGTGGACATGACGATCTTCCGCGAGAACTCCGAGGACATCTACGCTGGCATCGAGTGGAAGGCCGGTTCGGCCGAAGCGACCAAGGTCATCAAGTTCCTGAAAGAAGAAATGGGTGTGACCAAGATCCGTTTCGACGAGGACTGCGGCATCGGCGTCAAGCCGGTTTCCAAGCAGGGCACCAAGCGCCTGGCCCGCAAGGCCTTGCAGTATGTTGTCGACAATGACCGCGACTCGCTGACCATCGTGCATAAAGGCAACATCATGAAGTTCACCGAAGGTGCCTTCAAGGAATGGGCCTACGAAGTGGCGGCCGAGGAGTTTGGCGCGACCTTGCTCGACGGCGGACCGTGGATGCAGTTCAAGAATCCGAAGACCGGCAAGAATGTCATCGTCAAGGACGCCATCGCCGATGCGATGTTGCAGCAGATCCTGCTGCGTCCGGCCGAATATGACGTGATCGCCACTCTGAACCTGAACGGTGACTACCTGTCCGACGCCCTGGCGGCGGAAGTGGGCGGTATCGGTATTGCGCCGGGCGCCAACCTGTCCGACACCGTGGCCATGTTCGAAGCCACCCACGGTACCGCGCCCAAGTATGCCGGAAAGGACCAGGTCAACCCGGGGTCGTTGATCCTGTCGGCGGAAATGATGCTGCGCCACATGGGTTGGACCGAAGCGGCCGACCTGATCATCAAGGGCACTAACGGCGCGATTTCGGCCAAGACCGTGACCTATGACTTCGAACGTCTGATGGAGGGCGCCAAGCTGGTGTCGTCCTCGGGCTTCGGCGATGCCCTGATCTCGCACATGTAAGCGGATCGGCGCTCAGCGCGAATGCCCGGCTCGAGTGATCGAGCCGGGCATTTTCATTTGTCCGGTGCAGCGACCGGTCAATGGGTCTCGGTGACCCTGACCTGGACAGGGGCGGGCTTTTCTTCGGCGGTGACAACCTTGATGTTGACCGCGTGCAGGCCCTTGGGTCCCTGGATGACGTCGAACGTCACAGGCTGTCCGGCCTTCAGGGTTTTATAGCCTTCCATGTTGATGGCCGAGTAATGGGCGAAAAGGTCTTCATCATCCCTGCCGGCCGCGATAATGAAACCGTAGCCCTTGGCATTGTTGAACCATTTCACCTTGCCATTCATCTTGACGACCGACATAACCCATTTCCCTCTGCAACGCACTCCATCACTGGAGTATCATCCAGTCCATCCGCAGGCTAATCTTGAAGTAAGGATAGATTCCACGGACCTTTTTAACCCACGATGGGCTCTATTGGTTGTAACACCGTTTTGCCGATAGTCAAGGTGGCCGGGTGGTCGTGGTTGAAATCGCCCACAAGCGCCCCCATCACTGTATTCGCCAACTAAACGAACCTTTCTTTCCATGCATGCAGTCAGCCAGATTCGACTAACATTCAATCAGGATCGCCCGGATCTACACGACGACGATTCCGCAGGCATTGCTGTTCAGGAGGCAAAGCCTGCATTACAGGCGCCACCGATGTACAAGGTGGTTTTGTTCAACGATGACTACACACCGATGGATTTCGTCGTCGAAGTGCTCGAGGTGTTTTTTAACCTGAATCGCGAGCTGGCGACCAAGGTCATGCTGGCCGTCCATACAGAGGGACGGGCAGTATGTGGAGTGTTTACCCGCGACATCGCCGAGACGAAGGCCATGCAGGTCAACCAATACGCCCGGGAAAGCCAGCATCCGCTACTCTGTGAAATCGAGAAGGACGGTTAACGCCGACCACTTGGGTATGAGGTGAAGCTATGTTAAACCGCGAGCTCGAAGTCACCCTCAATCTTGCCTTCAAGGAGGCTCGTTCGAAGCGTCATGAATTCATGACCGTCGAACACCTGCTGCTGGCCCTATTGGATAACGAGGCTGCCGCCACCGTTTTGCGTGCCTGCGGCGCGAACCTCGATAAACTCAAGCATGATCTGCAGGAGTTCATCGACTCCACCACGCCACTGATCCCCGTTCATGACGAGGATCGCGAAACCCAGCCAACCCTGGGCTTCCAGCGTGTCCTGCAGCGTGCTGTCTTCCATGTACAGAGCTCGGGCAAGCGTGAAGTCACCGGCGCCAACGTGCTGGTTGCCATCTTCAGCGAGCAGGAAAGCCAGGCGGTGTTCCTGCTCAAGCAGCAGAGCGTTGCGCGTATCGATGTCGTCAACTACATCGCCCATGGCATCTCCAAGGTGCCGGGGCATGGCGATCATTCCGAGGGTGAGCAGGATATGCAGGACGACGAGGGCGGTGAGTCTTCTTCTTCAGGCAACCCATTGGATGCCTACGCCAGCAACCTGAACGAACTGGCGCGCCAGGGGCGCATTGACCCGCTGGTCGGGCGCGAAGCGGAAGTCGAGCGTGTTGCCCAGATCCTGGCTCGGCGTCGCAAGAACAACCCATTGCTGGTGGGTGAGGCGGGCGTGGGCAAGACCGCCATCGCCGAAGGCCTGGCCAAGCGCATCGTTGACGACCAGGTGCCGGACCTGCTGGCCAACAGCGTGGTGTATTCCCTCGACCTGGGTGCCTTGCTGGCCGGTACCAAGTACCGCGGTGACTTCGAGAAACGCTTCAAGGCGTTGCTCGGCGAGTTGAAAAAACGTCCGCAAGCGATCCTGTTCATCGACGAAATCCACACTATTATTGGTGCCGGGGCGGCGTCGGGTGGGGTCATGGATGCGTCGAACCTGCTCAAGCCATTGCTGTCGTCGGGTGATATCCGTTGCATCGGCTCGACCACGTTCCAGGAATTTCGCGGGATCTTCGAGAAAGACCGGGCCCTGGCCCGGCGTTTCCAGAAGGTCGATGTGTCGGAGCCTTCGGTGGAGGACACCATTGGTATCCTGCGCGGCCTGAAAGGGCGTTTCGAGCTGCACCACAACATCGAATACAGTGATGAAGCCCTGCGCGCGGCGGCTGAGCTGGCCTCGCGTTACATCAACGACCGGCACATGCCGGACAAGGCCATCGACGTCATCGACGAGGCGGGTGCCTACCAGCGCCTGCAACCGTTGGAGAAGCGCGTCAAGCGCATCGAAGTGCCTCAGGTCGAGGACATCGTGGCGAAAATTGCGCGTATTCCGCCTAAGCACGTCACCAGTTCCGACAAGGAGTTGCTGCGTAACCTGGAGCGTGACCTGAAGCTGACGGTGTTCGGCCAGGATGCGGCCATCGACTCGCTGTCGACCGCCATCAAGCTGTCCCGCGCCGGTCTCAAATCGCCGGACAAGCCCGTGGGTTCGTTCCTGTTCGCCGGTCCTACCGGCGTCGGCAAGACCGAGGCCGCGCGGCAACTGGCCAAGGCAATGGGTATCGAGCTGGTTCGCTTCGACATGTCCGAGTACATGGAGCGCCACACCGTATCGCGTCTGATCGGTGCGCCTCCAGGCTATGTCGGTTTCGACCAGGGCGGCCTGCTGACCGAAGCCATCACCAAGCAGCCACACTGCGTATTGTTGCTCGACGAAATCGAGAAGGCGCATCCGGAAGTCTTCAACCTGCTCCTGCAGGTCATGGACCACGGCACGCTGACCGATAACAACGGGCGCAAGGCGGACTTCCGCAACGTGATCATCATCATGACCACGAACGCCGGTGCCGAAACTGCGGCTCGCGCTTCGATCGGTTTCACCCATCAGGACCACTCGTCCGATGCGATGGAAGTGATCAAGAAGAGCTTCACGCCTGAATTCCGCAACCGCCTGGATACCATTATCCAGTTTGGTCGCCTCAGCCATGAAGTCATCAAGAGCGTGGTGGACAAGTTCCTTACCGAACTTCAGGCGCAACTCGAAGACAAGCGTGTCTTGTTGGAAGTCACCGATGCGGCCCGCAGTTGGCTGGCAGAAGGTGGTTACGATGTGACGATGGGCGCGCGGCCGATGGCTCGCTTGATCCAGGACAAGATCAAGCGCCCGCTGGCCGAGGAAATCCTCTTTGGCGAACTGGCCGAGCATGGCGGTGTGGTGCACATCGACATCAAGGACGGCGAACTGACCTTCGACTTCGAAACCACGGCCGAAATGGCCTGATCGACCCGCAACAAAGCAAAAGGCGCCGAAAGGCGCCTTTTTGCTGTGTATGGGATCGTTCCCACGCTCCGCGTGGGAATGCCTCAACGGACGCTCCGCGTTCGGCTTTTGGGACGCAGAGCGTCCCTGGCTGCATTCCCACGCAGAGCGTGGGAATGATCCGCGTTGCGCGCAAACAAAAACGCCCGGCATCAGCCGGGCGTTTTGTATTGACTTGTTAGCGAGCGCGGTAAGTGATGCGCCCTTTGCTCAAGTCATAGGGCGTCAGCTCGACGCGCACTTTGTCACCGGTAAGAATACGAATGTAGTTCTTGCGCATCTTGCCGGAGATATGCGCGGTTACGACGTGCCCATTTTCCAACTCCACACGAAACATGGTGTTGGGCAGGGTGTCGACGACAGTGCCTTCCATTTCGAAGCTGTCTTCTTTCGACATGCAGTAAAGCCCTCGGTATCCAGTGAATGGCCCGGTGCAACTGCGCCAGGCAAAAGCGGCGTGCATTGTGCCCGAAAAAGGGGGGGCAAGCCAAGGGGTTCTAGCTTTATAAGCCGAAGGGGTTTAACTCAGGACAACCCACCGCTGGTTAATCAGCAGTTCAATGGGGCGATATTGGGTCTTGTAGTTCATTTTCTTGCAGTTCTTGATCCAGTAGCCCAGGTACACCGCTTCCAGGCCCAGGCGCCGGGCTTCGTTGATTTGCCAGAGGATGGCAAATCGTCCCAGGCTGCGCCGTTCTTCGTCCGGCTCGTAGAAGGTGTACACCGCCGAAAGTCCATTGGGCAGCAGGTCCGTGACGGCGATGGCGACCAGGCGCCCGTCCAGTCGGAACTCGTAGAAGCGGGAAAACGGCAGGTCACGCACCAGGAAGGTCGAGAACTGATCCCGACTGGGTGGGTACATGTCGCCATCGGCATGGCGTTGTTCGATGTAGCGCTGGTACAGGTCGAAATATTCTTCGGTGAACTGCGGCTTGGCCGGGCGGACCTGAAGATCGGCGTTGCGCTTGAAAATGCGTTTCTGCTGACGGTTGGGCAAAAATTGCGTCACAGGGATGCGCGCCGGGACGCAGGCGTTGCAATGCTGGCAATGGGGCCGGTAGAGGTGGTCGCCGCTACGACGAAAGCCCATTTCCGACAGGTCTGCGTAGACATGCACATCCATGGGCTGGCTGGGGTCGAGGAACAGCGTCGTGGCCTGCTCCTCCGGCAGATAACTGCAAGAGTGGGGCTGAGTGGCATAGAACTTCAAGCGCGCCAACTCGGTCATGATCAACCCTCGGATAAGCTTTTAGATTTAAGTGTAAGCCACGCGCGCGAATGTCGCTCAGCAAACCCAGGTTGCGTGGTTGGGTTGATCCAGATGGGCCTTGAGATAGCCAGCAAACTCAGTCCGTGGAATCGAGCGGGCGCCCAGGCTGTGCAGATGCTCGGTGGGCATCTGGCAGTCGATCAGCACGAAACCGGCGGCCTTGAGGTGTTGGACCAGCCTCGCGAAGCCGAATTTCGACGCATTGTCGGCTCGGCTGAACATCGACTCGCCAAAAAACAGCTGGCCCATGGCCAAGCCATACAGGCCGCCCACCAGCGCCCCTTGGTCCCACACTTCCACCGAATGGGCGAAACCGCGTCGGTGCAGTTCCAGATAGGCGGTTTGCATGGCGTCGGTGATCCAGGTGCCCTCGGCATAGTCCCGCGGCGCCGCGCAGGCCTGGATGACTGCGGCAAAATCCCGATCGAACGTCACTTCATAGCGCTGCTTGCGCAGCAGTTTGCCCAGGCTGCGGGAGATGTGCAGTTCGTCGGGAAACAGCACCGTGCGCGGATCTGGCGACCACCAGAGGATCGGCTGCCCCTCGGAAAACCATGGGAAGCAACCATGGCGATACGCCTGGACCAACCTGTCGGCGGATAGGTCGCCACCGGCGGCCAATAACCCGTTGGGGTCGCGCATGGCTTTTGCCAGGGGCGGGAACTCGAAGCTGTTGCGTTGTAACCAGGTCAGCATTGGTATCCGGCTTAGTAGAAGGGGAGGGCGGCTGGTGGCGGGCTTCGCCCATCCGCGAGCGCCCGCCTGGAAGGTTAACCGTCAAACGGCAGGGATGTCATCGAGATACTTCTCAGCGTCGAGTGCGGCCATGCAGCCGGCACCGGCGGAGGTAATTGCCTGGCGATAGACGTGGTCGGCCACATCGCCGGCGGCGAACACGCCCTCGATATCGGTTGCGGTGGCGTTGCCTTCGCTGCCGCCGCGTACGAACAGGTAGCCGTCACGCATCTTCAACTGGCCCTGGAATAGCTCGGTATTGGGTTTATGGCCGATAGCAATGAATACGCCGGCCAGGGGCAAGGTGCTGGTTTCGCCGGTCTCGCTGTGGCGCAGGCGCGCGCCAGTCACGCCGCTGGCGTCGCCCAGGACTTCATCCAGGTTCTGGTTCCAATGCAGCTTGATATTGCCGCTGGCGGCCTTTTCGAAGAGTTTGTCCTGCAGGATCTTCTCTGAACGCAGCTTGTCGCGACGGTGGATCAGGTGCACTTCCCTGGCGATGTTCGACAGGTACAAGGCTTCCTCGACCGCCGTGTTACCGCCGCCGACCACGGCCACCACCTGGTTTCGATAGAAAAAGCCATCGCAGGTTGCACAGGCTGAAACGCCTTTGCCGGCGAAGGTCTCTTCCGAGGGCAGGCCCAGGTATTGCGCGGAAGCGCCGGTGGCAATGATCAGCGCATCGCAGGTGTAGGTGCCGCTGTCGCCGATAAGCTCGAAGGGGCGCTGTTGCAACTTGGCGGTGTGAATATGGTCGTAGACGATCTGCGTGTCGAAGCGCTCGGCGTGCCGTTGCATGCGTTCCATCAGTACCGGGCCCGTCAGGCCTTCGACGTCGCCGGGCCAGTTGTCGACTTCCACCGTGGTGGTGAGCTGGCCACCGGCCTGCAGGCCGGTAATGACAACGGGTTTGAGGTTGGCGCGGGCAGCATAGACGGCAGCGCTGTACCCCGCAGGGCCCGAACCGAGAATGATCAGGCGTGAATGCTTCACTTCGCTCATAAAAAACACCTCATAAGCCTTTGTCACAAAAGAGAATGCATGGTCCAATTGGCGCGTGTATACCCTGTATTCGGCTATGCTGTCAGGCAATGCCTTGGCGCGGACAAAACCGTACAATGCTTGAGTTTTGAACGCAGGATGGGCTAAAGATCAAAATCTTCGGCAACGCCTGCGGTTTTCTGGATGCACCCCACAGTGGTAAAAGTAGTACCGGTTGTGCACATTCACTTTTTTACCTGCTCGTCGTGGGCAGTTTTTTATAGTCATTCAACAGATGGACGCGCCGTTGGCGCAGGAAAAGAAGCGTTTTGAAGAAATCCACCGCAGCACCCAAACCAGTCGTTCCGCTCTGGCGCCAGCAACTGCACTACCGGCTCAAGGAAGGTGCGTTGATCGCCATCGGCGCCCTGTGCCTGTTCCTGATGATGGCCCTGCTGACCTACGGCAAGGACGATCCGGGCTGGAGCCATAACAGCAAGATCGACGACGTGCAGAATTTCGGCGGTCCGGCCGGTTCCTACAGCGCCGATATCCTGTTCATGGTGCTGGGCTATTTCGCCTACATCTTCCCGTTGCTGCTGGCGATCAAGGCCTACCAGATCTTCCGCCAGCGCCACGAGCCGTGGCAGTGGAGCGGCTGGCTGTTCTCCTGGCGGCTGATCGGCCTGGTGTTCCTGGTGTTGTCGGGGGCCGCACTGGCCCATATCCATTTCCACGCGCCCACCGGCTTGCCGGCCGGGGCGGGCGGGGCGCTGGGGGAAAGCCTCGGCGACCTGGCCAGGAACGCCCTGAACATCCAGGGCAGTACGCTGCTGTTCATCGCCCTGTTCCTGTTCGGCCTGACGGTGTTCACCGACCTGTCGTGGTTCAAGGTCATGGACGTCACCGGCAAGATCACCCTCGACCTGATCGAGCTGATCCAGGGCGCCATGAACCGCTGGTGGGCGGCGCGCACCGAGCGCAAGCAACTGGTGGCGCAACTGCGTGAAGTCGACGACCGCGTCCACGACGTGGTAGCCCCGACGACGCCGGACAAACGCGAGCAGGCCAAGGTCAAGGAGCGCCTGATCGAGCGTGAGCAGGCGTTGAGCAAGCACATGTCCGAGCGCGAGAAACAGGTGCCGCCGGTCATCACCATGGCCCCGGCCAAGCCGCCCGAGCAAAGCAAGCGTGTCCAGAAGGAGAAACAGGCGCCGCTGTTCGTCGACAGCGCGGTGGAAGGCACCTTGCCGCCGATCTCGATCCTGGACCCGGCCGAGAAGAAACAACTCAACTATTCCCCCGAATCCCTGGCGGCCGTCGGTCATTTGCTGGAGATCAAGCTCAAGGAGTTCGGCGTCGAGGTCTCGGTGGACTCGATCCACCCGGGGCCGGTCATCACCCGCTACGAAATCCAGCCGGCCGCCGGCGTGAAGGTCAGCCGCATCGCCAACCTCGCGAAGGACCTGGCGCGTTCCCTGGCCGTGACCAGCGTGCGGGTGGTGGAAGTGATTCCCGGCAAGACCACCGTGGGTATCGAGATTCCCAACGAAGACCGGCAGATCGTGCGCTTCTCTGAAGTGTTGTCGACGCCTGAGTACGACAACCACAAGTCGCCGGTCACCCTGGCCCTGGGTCACGACATCGGCGGCAAGCCGGTCATCACCGACCTGGCGAAAATGCCCCACCTGCTGGTGGCCGGTACCACCGGTTCCGGTAAGTCGGTGGGTGTGAACGCGATGATCCTGTCGATTCTGTTCAAGTCCGGCCCCGAAGACGCCAAGCTGATCATGATCGACCCGAAAATGCTCGAGCTGTCCATCTATGAGGGCATCCCGCACTTGCTGTGCCCGGTGGTCACCGACATGAAGGACGCCGCCAACGCGCTGCGCTGGAGCGTCGCCGAGATGGAGCGCCGCTACAAGCTGATGGCGAAGATGGGCGTGCGCAACCTGTCGGGCTTCAACGCCAAGGTCAAGGAAGCCGAAGAGGCCGGCACGCCGTTGAGCGACCCGCTGTATCACCGCGAAAATATTCACGACGAAGCGCCATTGCTGCACAAGCTGCCGACCATCGTGGTGGTGGTGGACGAATTCGCCGACATGATGATGATCGTCGGCAAGAAGGTCGAAGAGCTGATCGCTCGTATTGCCCAGAAGGCCCGTGCGGCCGGTATCCACTTGATTCTCGCCACCCAGCGGCCGTCGGTGGACGTGATCACCGGCTTGATCAAGGCCAACATCCCGACCCGCATGGCGTTCCAGGTGTCGAGCAAGATCGACTCACGGACCATCATCGACCAGGGCGGCGCCGAGCAGTTGCTTGGTCACGGTGACATGCTCTACATGCCGCCGGGCACCAGCCTGCCGATTCGCGTGCATGGCGCGTTCGTCTCCGACGACGAAGTGCACCGCGTGGTGGAGGCCTGGAAACTGCGCGGTGCTCCTGAATACAACGACGACATTCTCAACGGTGTCGAAGAAGCCGGCAGCGGTTTCGAGGGCAGCAGCGGCGGCGGTGACGACGATGCTGAAACCGATGCGCTCTATGACGAAGCGGTGCAGTTCGTCCTGGAGAGCCGCCGGGCCTCGATTTCTGCCGTTCAGCGCAAGCTGAAGATTGGCTACAACCGCGCCGCCCGCATGATCGAAGCCATGGAAATGGCCGGGGTGGTGACGGCCATGAACACCAACGGCTCGCGCGAAGTACTGGCGCCGGGCCCGATGCGCGACTAATGACCCGGGCGGCCTGCTGACACGCCGCTCGCCCCCCACGACTTCATGAGGACTCCCATGCGCCTGATTCGCATGTTGCTGTTGCCCGTACTGGCCCTGACCACCTTGTCGGCCCACGCCGGCGAAAAGGATGTGGCCCGCCTGACCCAATTGCTGGGGGGCTCCCAGACCCTGACGGCACGTTTCTCCCAGTTGACCCTCGATGGCAGTGGTACCCAATTGCAGGAAACCGCCGGCGACATGGCCCTGCAGCGTCCAGGCCTGTTCTACTGGCACACCGATGCGCCAGCCGAACAACTGATGGTCTCCGATGGCAAGAAAGTCTCCCTGTGGGACCCGGACCTGGAACAGGTGACCATCAAGACCCTCGACCAGCGCCTGACCCAGACGCCGGCGTTGCTGCTCTCCGGCGACATCTCCGAGATCAGCCAGAGCTTCGAGATCACCTCCAAGGAGGCCGGGGGCGTGATTGACTTCACCCTCAAGCCCAAGACCAAGGACAGCCTGTTCGACAGCCTGCGCCTGTCGTTCCGTAACGGCCTGGTCAACGATATGCAACTGATCGACAGTGTCGGCCAGCGCACCAACATCCTGTTCACCGGGGTCAAGGCCAACGAGCCGATCGCCGCGTCCAAGTTCAAGTTCGACATCCCCAAGGGTGCCGATGTAATCCAGGAATAAACACTGGCCCCCTGTTGGAAATGGCCTGTGGGAAAAGGTCTGTGGGGGCCGATCTGCTCCGGCAGAGAGGATTGGCAACAGGACCCAGCGGAGGTTGTGTAAGTAGTGATGGACCTGTTTCGAAGCGCCCCGATTGCCCAGCCCTTGGCCGCCCGCCTGCGTGCGACCAACCTGGATGAGTACGTCGGCCAGGAACATGTGCTCGCCCGCGGCAAGCCTCTGCGCGAGGCCTTGGAGCAGGGTGCGTTGCACTCGATGATCTTCTGGGGCCCGCCGGGCGTGGGCAAGACCACCCTGGCGCGACTGCTGGCGGAAGTCTCGGATGCCCACTTCGAAACGGTGTCGGCGGTACTGGCCGGGGTCAAGGAAATCCGCCAGGCGGTGGAAGTGGCCAAGCAGCAGGCCGGGCAATACGGCAAGCGCACCATCCTGTTCGTCGACGAAGTCCACCGCTTCAACAAGTCTCAACAGGACGCGTTCCTGCCCTACGTCGAAGACGGCACGCTGATTTTCATCGGTGCGACCACCGAAAACCCTTCGTTCGAACTCAACAATGCCTTGCTGTCCCGGGCGCGGGTCTATGTGCTCAAGAGCCTCGACGAGGTGGCGATGCGCAAGCTGGTGCATCGGGCGCTGACCGAGGAGCGCGGCCTGGGCAAGCGGCATTTGAGCCTCAGCGATGAAGGCTTCCAGATCCTGTTTTCAGCCGCCGATGGCGATGGCCGACGCTTGCTCAACCTGCTGGAAAACGCCTCGGACCTGGCCGAAGACGACAGCGAGATTGGCGTCGAGCTGCTGCAAAGCCTGCTGGGCGATACCCGGCGTCGCTTCGACAAGGGCGGCGAGGCGTTCTACGACCAGATTTCGGCGCTGCACAAATCCATCCGTGGTTCCAACCCCGATGCGGCCTTGTACTGGTTTGCGCGCATGATCGACGGCGGCTGCGATCCGCTGTACCTGGCGCGGCGCGTGGTGCGCATGGCCAGCGAAGACATCGGTAATGCCGACCCGCGGGCCCTGAGCCTGTGCCTGGCAGCCTGGGATGTGCAGGAGCGCCTCGGCAGCCCGGAAGGCGAGCTCGCCGTGGCCCAGGCCATTACCTACCTGGCCTGCGCGCCGAAAAGCAACGCCGTCTACATGGGCTTCAAGGCCGCGATGCGCAGCGCTACCGAGCACGGCTCCCTCGAGGTGCCGCTGCACCTGCGCAACGCGCCGACCAAGCTCATGAAGCAGTTGGGCTACGGCGAAGAATACCGTTACGCCCACGATGAGCCGGACGCCTATGCTGCCGGTGAAGACTATTTTCCCGACGAATTCGAACCCCAGCGGTTCTACCAGCCGGTGCCCCGGGGCCTGGAGCTGAAGATCGGCGAGAAGCTCAACCACTTGGCCCAACTGGACCGCTTGAGTCCACGGCAGCGGAGAAAACCTTGATTCCCTTGATCCTTGCAGTCTCCGCTGGCGGTGTTGCCGGCACCTTGGCACGGTTCGCCACCAGCAATTGGGTCAGCGCAAATTGGCCGCGGCACTTCTATACCGCGACGCTGGCCGTTAATATCGTGGGCTGTCTGCTGATCGGCGTCCTGTACGGCCTGTTTTTGATTCGCCCGGAAGTGCCTGTCGAAGTGCGTGCCGGGCTCATCGTCGGCTTCCTTGGCGGCCTGACGACCTTTTCATCCTTTTCACTGGATACGGTGCGCCTGCTGGAAAGCGGGCAGGTGCCGCTGGCCCTGGGCTACGCGGCCATCAGCGTATTCGGCGGGCTGCTCGCCACCTGGGCCGGCCTGTCCCTGACCAAACTTATCTAACGAGAGACCGACATGCTCGATTCCAAACTGTTACGTAGCAACCTTCAGGACGTAGCGGACCGCCTGGCATCCCGTGGCTTTGCCCTGGACGTCGCGCGCATCGAAGCGCTGGAAGAACAGCGCAAGACCGTCCAGACCCGCACCGAAGCCCTGCAGGCTGAACGTAACGCGCGCTCCAAATCCATCGGTCAGGCCAAGCAACGCGGTGAAGACATCGCGCCGCTGATGGCCGATGTCGAGCGCATGGCGGGCGAGTTGAGTGCCGGCAAGGTCGAACTGGACGCAATCCAGACCGAGCTGGATTCGATCCTGCTGGGCATCCCCAACCTGCCTCATGAGTCGGTGCCGGTCGGGGAAGACGAAGACGGCAACGTCGAAGTGCGCCGTTGGGGCACGCCGACAACCTTCGATTTCCCGGTGCAGGACCATGTCGCCCTGGGCGAGAAATTCGGCTGGCTGGATTTCGAAACCGCCGCCAAGCTGTCGGGCGCCCGTTTTGCCTTGCTGCGTGGGCCGATTGCCCGTCTGCACCGGGCCCTGGCGCAGTTCATGATCAACCTGCACGTCACCGAGCACGGCTACGAAGAAGCCTACACGCCGTACCTGGTCCAGGCCCCGGCCCTGCAAGGCACTGGCCAGTTGCCGAAATTCGAGGAAGACCTGTTCAAGATCAGCCGCGAAGGCGAGGCCGACCTGTACCTGATCCCGACCGCCGAAGTGTCGCTGACCAACATCGTGGCCGGCGAAATCGTCGACGCCAAGCAACTGCCGATCAAGTTCGTCGCCCACACGCCGTGCTTTCGCAGTGAAGCCGGGGCGTCGGGCCGTGATACCCGCGGCATGATTCGCCAACACCAGTTCGACAAGGTCGAGATGGTCCAGATTGTCGAGCCGTCGAAATCCATGGAAGCGCTGGAAAGCCTGACCGCCAACGCCGAGAAGGTCCTGCAGCTGCTGGAACTGCCATATCGCACCCTGGCACTGTGCACCGGCGACATGGGCTTCAGTGCGGTCAAGACCTACGACCTGGAAGTCTGGATCCCGAGCCAGGACAAGTACCGCGAGATTTCCTCGTGCTCCAACTGCGGCGACTTCCAGGCCCGCCGCATGCAGGCGCGTTTCCGCAATCCGGAAACCGGCAAGCCGGAACTGGTCCATACCCTCAATGGCTCCGGCCTGGCGGTGGGTCGTACCCTGGTGGCGGTGCTGGAAAACTACCAGCAGGCCGACGGTTCGATCCGCGTGCCTGAAGTGTTGAAGCCCTACATGGGCGGCATCGAGGTCATCGGCTAAATGGACTATTTGCCACTGTTCCACAACCTGCGCGGCAGCCGCGTGCTGGTGGTCGGCGGCGGCGAGATTGCCTTGCGCAAGTCTCGCTTGCTGGCCGATGCCGGTGCGCTGCTACGGGTAGTCGCACCCGAGATCGAGCCGCAGTTGCGGGAGCTGGTTAGAGGCAGCGGTGGCGAATGCGTCCTGCGTGGTTATCAGGAAGCCGACCTGGACGGCTGCGGCTTGATCATTGCCGCCACCGACGACGAGCCGCTTAACGCCCAGGTGTCGGCCGACGCCCATAAGCGCTGCGTGCCGGTCAACGTGGTAGACGCGCCGGCCCTGTGCAGTGTGATCTTCCCGGCGATTGTCGACCGTTCACCCTTGGTGATCGCGGTGTCCAGTGGCGGCGATGCGCCGGTGCTGGCGCGGTTGATCCGGGCCAAGCTGGAAACCTGGATTCCGTCGACCTACGGGCAGTTGGCTGGGTTGGCGGCGCGTTTTCGCAGCCAGGTCAAAGGCTTGTTTCCCGATGTGCAGCAACGACGGGCGTTCTGGGAAGACGTGTTCCAGGGCCCTATCGCCGACCGGCAACTGGCCGGGCAGGGCGCGGAAGCCGAGCGTCTACTGCGGGAAAAGATCGATGGCCAGGCGCCGAACGCGCCGGGCGAAGTTTATCTGGTGGGCGCCGGGCCGGGTGATCCGGACCTGCTGACCTTCCGCGCCTTGCGCCTGATGCAGCAGGCCGACGTGGTGCTGTACGACCGCCTGGTGGCGCCGGCGATCCTGGAGCTGTGCCGGCGCGACGCCGAGCGCATCTACGTCGGCAAGCGCCGCTCTGAGCACGCCGTGCCCCAGGACCAGATCAACCAGCAATTGGTGGACCTGGCCCGCCAGGGCAAGCGCGTGGTGCGGTTGAAGGGGGGCGATCCATTCATCTTCGGGCGCGGCGGCGAAGAGATCGAAGAACTGGCAGCCCATGGCATTCCGTTCCAGGTCGTCCCGGGCATCACCGCGGCCAGTGGTTGCGCGGCCTACGCCGGGATCCCGCTGACCCATCGCGACTATGCCCAATCGGTGCGTTTCATCACCGGCCATCTCAAGGATGGCACCAGCGACTTGCCGTGGGCGGACCTGGTTTCGCCTGCCCAGACCCTGGTGTTCTACATGGGCTTGGTGGGGCTGCCAGTGATCTGCGACGAGCTGATCAAGCATGGCCGTGCGGCGGATACGCCAGCGGCACTGATCCAGCAGGGCACGACGTCCAACCAGCGGGTCTTTACCGGCACTTTGGCGGACTTGCCACGGCTGGTGGCCGAGCACGAAGTTCATGCGCCGACCCTGGTGATCGTCGGGGAAGTGGTGCAACTGCGCGAGAAACTGGCGTGGTTCGAAGGGGCTCAGGGGCAGGTCTGAAGCCGTGTAGCTGATCGTTCCCACTCCCGTGGGAACGCCGCCCGGGACGCTCCGCGTTCCGCCTTGGAGTGACGCAGAGCGTCACCGGATGCATTCCCACGCGGAGCGTGGGAACGATCTTAATCGCGCTGCCAAATCCCTTTCCCACTCAACCTTCCCCGATCATGGGCAACCCTGAAATCCTGCTTCGGCCCCTTGGGCACGATTCCATTGGGGTTGATGGTCTTGTGGCTGCCATAGTAATGGCCCTGGATATGCGTGAAATCCACGGTCTCGGCAATGCCCGGCCACTGGTACAGCTCCCGCAGCCAGTTCGACAGGTTCGGATAATCGGCGATGCGCCGCAGGTTGCATTTGAAGTGGCCGAAGTACACCGCGTCGAAGCGGATCATCGTGGTGAACAGGCGGATGTCGGCCTCGGTCAGGTATTCGCCAGCCAGGTAGCGGCGGGTTTCCAGTAACGCTTCCAGCCAATCCAGTTCGGCGAATAGCCGGTCGAAGGCTTCTTCATACGCGGCTTGGGTCGTGGCGAACCCGGCGCGATACACGCCATTGTTCACCGCCGGATAAATCCGCTCGTTCAACGCGTCGATGTCGCCGCGCAGGTGTTCGGGATAGAGGTCCAGCCCGTTGCCGGTCAAGCCGTCGAAGGCACTGTTGAACATGCGGATGATTTCCGCCGATTCATTGTTGACGATGCGCTGTTGGCGTTTGTCCCAAAGGGCCGGAACCGTGACGCGGCCAGTGTAGTCCGGCGTGTCGGCGGTGTAGCGCTGATGCAGGAATTGCAGATGGTCGAGCTTGTCGCCGGTGGAGCCGTGGGCCTTGTCGAAGGTCCAGCCGTTTTCCAGCATCAGGTAGCTGACCACCGAGACATCGATCAGCGCCTCCAGGCCCTTGAGCTTGCGCACGATCAGCGTGCGGTGGGCCCAGGGGCAAGCCAGGGAGACATACAAATGGTAGCGCCCGGCCTCGGCGGCAAAGCCGCTCTCGCCCGAGGGGCCAGCGCTGCCGTCGGCGGTGACCCAATGACGGCGCTGCGCCTGTTCGCGCTGGAAGGTGCCGTCCTTGCTTTCATACCACTGGTCCTGCCAGCGGCCCTTGACCAACAAACCCATCTGGATCTCCTCGCTCAATAATCATTGGAGACGAGTCTATTCCCATAGGTTCGAACTAAAAGCGCAAAGGTTGGGCGTTAATGATCGGTTAAATCGAACGATCCCGAGCATCCCAATACCGCCGGGCTTTATCGAACGCTTCTTCGCGAGCCAGGCCCAGGCCACGCAAGGCCAGGGCCATGGTGGCGATGAGCGCCAGTTGCGGGTAGCTGTCTTCGACGTCACCGAGCCAGATCGCTTTCAAGTGCTCAGGATCGAGGCTTTCCGGTTTGACGTGGCGCTGCTCGGCCAGTCGCGGCCATTCTTCATCCCAACTGACGCCGCCGGTGGTGCCGTACAGGTGGCTATCGGCGTCCGGGTTGATTTCGATCTCGCCGCCGTCGCCCTTGATCACGATGGCGGTATCACCGAGCAAACCGCTGGCGTCGCGATGCACGGCTTGGTAGCCCGGGTGGAAAATGCTTTGCAAGCCGCAACGGGCGGCCAGCGGGTTGAGGATGCGTGCCAGTGAGTGGATCGGCGAGCGCAGGCCCAGGGTGTTGCGCAGGTCGATCATCCGCTGCATCTGCGGCGCCCAGTCCACCAGCGGCATGAAGGCCAGGCCGCCGTTGTCCAGCGCACTGCCGACCTGTTGCCAGTCACGGCATAGCGGGATCTGCAAAAACGCCAACAGTTGTTCGGTGTAGAGCCGGCCCGCCGTATGAGCGCCGCCGCCGTGCATGAAGATCCGCACGCCGTTCTGCCCAAGGCACTTGGCCGCCAGCAGGTACCACGGCAAATGGCGCTTCTTGCCGGCGTAGGTCGGCCAGTCGAGGTCCACCGCCAACGCCGGGACCACCAGGCGTTCACGCAGGGCCTCGGTGAAACCGGCCATCTCCTCGGCACTTTCTTCCTTGTGCCGCAGCAACATCAGGAAGGCGCCAAGCTGGGTGTCCTCGACCTTTTCGTCGAGCACCAGGCCCATGGCTTCGCGGGCTTCTTCGCGGGTCAGGTTGCGGGCGCCGCGCTTGCCTTTGCCCAGGATGCGCACGAACTGGGCGAACGGGTGTTCGGCCGGGGTCTCAAGGGTCAGCGATGGAAAGTCGGTCATAAGCAATTCGTCGGTTTGGGCAGGCCCGCCAGCTTGGCGGCGAGTTTGGCGGGAGTGCCTTTGAACAATCGGTTCAGGTGCAGGCTGTTGCCTTTGTTCGCGCCCAGTTTCAGTGCCGTGTACTTGATCAGCGGCCGGGTCGCGGGGGAGAGCTGGAATTCGTTATAGAAGCCGCGCAGCAGTTCGAGGATCTCCCAGTGTTCGGGGCCCAGCTCGATGTCTTCGGCAGTGGCCAGGGCCGTGGCGACCTCGGCCGACCAGTCGTCAAGGTCGGCCAGGTAGCCGTCCTTGTCCAGCGCGATGGTGCGGTCGCCCACGTTCAGCGTCTTCATAGCCAGGTGTTGACCTTGTCGTGCTCGATCGACAGCTCGACGAAACCCGAATAGTTGATGGCTTCGGCCCAGTCTGGCGTGTCCAGGGCGCGGGCCTGGAGGTCTTCGGCGAGCACGAACAGGTTCACGCCAGCGGCCTGCAGCACTGCAAACGGTGGGCTGCCCGGTTGCAACGCGTACGTCGCGTCGCCGCACAGCAGCAGCGCATCCTGATTACCCAGCACCCGCAGGCAACTGGCGAGGCGGTTATCGCCGAAGGGCGAATGAGACAACACATGCAAAGTCGACATCAGAGGGTGATCACCTGGTCGTAACGGTCAATGAGCGCGGCGATTTGCGGCGCGGTCAGTGCTTTCATGTCGGCCAGCGCCAGGGTGTCGAGGGCGACACCGCGTTCGGCGGCGCTGTCGGCACAGACAAACAGGTCGTCGACGCCAAACATCGGCAATGCCTGCAAGTTCGCGCTCAGGTCCTTTTGCTGGACGGCCTTGGCGTTTTGGCTGCTTGTCAGTTGGAATACCCCGTCATCGAGAAACAGCAGGCCGATGGGCAGGTCGAAGGCGCCGCCGGCCAGGACGATGTCCAGCGCTTCACGGGCGCCGGGGCCGGACCAGGGGGCCTGGCGGCTGATCAACAACAAAGACTTGGCCATCACGCGCCTCCAAAGCAGATCAAACGGTCGGCGCCCTGGATCGCATCGTGCAACTGGCCCAGCCCGGACAAGGTCCAGGGTGCCTCGACGCTAACCGCCGAGCGCTGGTAGCGCTGGGCCTCTTCCTCGTTCAACACCCCACGGCGCAACGCCGCCGCGATGCAGACCACACCATCGAGCTGGTTGTCGCTGACAAAGGTTCGCCACTGCTGGGGCAGGTCCTGTTCGTCCTGGGGCGTGACGACACTGGCGCAGGCGTTATAGACGCCGTCCTGATAGAAAAACAGCCGCACGATCTCATGCCCGCCCGCCAGCGCAGCCTGGGCAAACAGCAAGGCACGGCGCGAGGAGGGCGCATGGGCGGCGGAAAACAGCGCAATGGCGAACTTCATGACAGACCCGATCAGCAAAACTGCGGCCATGATAAAGCTTTATTGGCGGTGGGGCGATTGCCAGAAAACGGTGAGACCGTGTGGCGAGGGAGCTTGCTCCCGCTGGGGTGCGCAGCGGCCCCAACTCATCCGCTGTGGTTTGGCTGACACACCGCGTTGGGAGGTTTTGGGGGCGCTACGCACCCCAGCGGGAGCAAGCTCCCTCGCCACAGGGGGGGCAGTGCTAGACCTGAAGTCCGTGCAACTCGCAATACTCCGCCCATTCCATCCCTGCCATCTCCGCCACTTCCTTGTGCACTTCCAGGCGCTGGGCTTGGTAGTCCTGGGGCGAGGTGGCGGTCAGTTGCAGGGTCAGTTCCCAGGCAAACAGGCCCAGGCGCTCGGCCTCGGCTTCGAACGCTTCATGCAACCGCTCGGCGCGGTACTGCGCGGCGGTCTCGCCCTTGGCCTGGGCCAGCAGCGGGTTGAGGTGGTCCAGTTCGTGGCGCAGTTCGGGGCGCTCATCGAGAAACTTTGCCAGGGCCCGTTCGTGTTGCTGTTCGGTTGCCGCCATGGTCACTCCTTGGGGGATGCAGACTGCTTCTTGCTGGCCTTGGCCGCAGCCGCCAGGCATTCGAGGGCGAACTGTTCGGTGTAGGTCATCTGGATCGGCGTGGTTTCGCCCTTGACGGTCCGTTCGCCGTCGAGGATGTAGCGAACCCGCTTGTCGGTGACGCCGATGCGCTTGGCGATCCAGGACGGTGTCTGGCCGATCTGGCTGATCAGTTTGTCGGCATATTCCGGGGTGGGCTTGTAGAACTCGGCGTTGGGAGTCATGGGGTGTTCCGCTTGGCTGGTGGCAATGGCGCGACAGGGTGCGCGAATCGCAGGCCGATGTCCCGTGTAAATTTCAGTAAAGCAGCACGAAGGCCCGGGCCGCAGTGCTACAGTCCGTTTTTTTCTTGATGAGTGAACGCAATGCGAATGTTGACCGTGGCCCTGGCCGCGACCTTGCTGGCCGGCTGCGCGGGTTCTGCGATGAACGAGGCCCGGACCCAGGCCCCTTACAAGACCCTGACCTCGGACAAACCCGAACAGGTCGTGGCCCAGTGTGTGCAGTTCTCCTGGCAGGACGAAGCAGTGTTCGGTGTCGATGCTGGCGCCTACCTGCAACCGGGCAAGAAGGGGGGCTCGACGGTCTACACCCGCTCCGCTGAATCGTTTGTCGATTTGCACGCCGGTGCGACGGGCACCGAGTTGAGTTATTACGCCAAGCATGACGACTTCGTGGCCAAGCGTCGGTTGGCGGCGTTGGCGACGTGTCTTTGAACAGATAGACC
The DNA here is from genome assembly GCF_900100135.1 of Pseudomonas sp. NFACC05-1. Lineage (NCBI taxonomy): Bacteria > Pseudomonadati > Pseudomonadota > Gammaproteobacteria > Pseudomonadales > Pseudomonadaceae > Pseudomonas > Pseudomonas sp. NFACC05-1. The sequence continues at coordinate 95,582 of NZ_FMTR01000007.1, forward strand.
GATCGCGAGCAGGCTCGCCCCCACGGGTTTGAGGCTTAACTGATCGGCATTACCCACAGGGACTGGTTTTTAGTCAGAGGGCGTCAGGCGCTTCTGGAAGAAGAAGTGCTGGTGGCCCGGGGGATAGTCGTCGATCTGGCCGATTTCCGTGAAGCCGTGCCTGCGGTAGAACTCCGGCGCCTGGAAGTCGAAGGTGTCCAGCCAGATGCCCACGCAGTTTTTCTCCCGGGCCAGTGCTTCGGCCATCTGCATCAGGGTCGAGCCGGTGCCCTGGCCTCGGGCCTGTTCCGGCACCACCAGCAGCTCGATATACAGCCAGCGGAAAAACACTCGGCCATAGAGCCCCCCGACGATTTCGTCGTGTTCATCGCGCACCAGCCAAGCCACCAGTTCAGGCACCGTCCCGCCGGTCTTGGCCGTGTTATAGGCGCGCAGCGGAGCGAGGATGGCTTGGCGTTCTTCGTCGGTGGGCGCGTCCGTGCGTTCGATTCGTAGCGTCATCGGCAATGTCCTTATTCAGTCAAGATTAACCGCAGGAGCCTATCCCAAAGGCTACCGTGGCGTCACCCGGTCGGCTTGGAAACAGGCGCATTACGCAAACCGGGCCATACTAGCTAGTTGCTTGATGCGATCGCCGACTGTTTAAAACAAGAAGAGGCCGAGTCATGAAGTTCGAATCCTTAGCCCGAACCCTCATTGCCATATCCCTGACCCTCAGCTGTTTGTATGCCCAGGCCGCCTCCCAGGCACCGGTGGCCGCCGAGAACGGCATGGTGGTCACCGCCCAGCACCTGGCGACCCACGTGGGTGTCGACGTGCTCAAGAACGGCGGCAATGCCGTGGATGCGGCGGTGGCGGTGGGGTATGCCTTGGCGGTGGTGTATCCGGCGGCGGGCAATCTGGGCGGGGGTGGGTTCATGACCCTTCAAATGGCCGATGGCCGCAAGACGTTCCTGGATTTCCGCGAAAAGGCCCCCCTGGCCGCCACGGCCAACATGTATCTGGACAAGGACGGCAACGTCATCCCCGACCTCAGCACCCGCGGACACCTGGCCGTGGGCGTGCCCGGCACCGTCTCCGGCATGGAGTTGGCGTTGAAGAAGTACGGCAGTAAACCGCGGGCGGAGCTGATCGCCCCGGCCATCAAGTTCGCCGAGGAAGGCTTCGCCCTGGAGCAGGGAGATGTCGATCTGCTGGAAACAGCCACCGATGTGTTCAAGAAGGACATGCGCGACTCCGGGGCGATCTTCCTGCACAACGGCGAGCCCATGCAGGTCGGCCAGAAGCTGGTGCAAAAGGATCTCGCCAAGACCCTGCGGGAAATCTCCGCCAAGGGTGCCGACGGCTTCTACAAGGGCTGGGTCGCCGATGCGCTGGTCACCTCCAGCCAGGCCAACAAAGGCATCATCACCCAGGCCGACCTGGACAAGTACAAGACCCGCGAGCTGGCCCCGGTGGAGTGCGACTACCGCGGCTACCACATCATCTCGGCGCCGCCGCCCAGTTCCGGCGGGGTGGTGCTGTGCCAGATCATGAACATCCTCGACGGTTATCCGATGAAGGACCTGGGGTTCCATTCGGCCCAGGGCATGCACTATCAGATCGAAGCCATGCGCCACGCCTACGTGGACCGCAACAGTTACCTGGGTGACCCGGACTTCGTGAAGAACCCCATCGACCATCTGCTGGATAAAAACTACGCCGCCAAGCTGCGGGCCGCGATCGAACCGCAAAAGGCCGGCGACTCGCAGAAGATCAAGCCCGGCGTGGCGCCCCATGAGGGCAGCAACACCACCCATTACTCCATTGTCGACAAGTGGGGCAACGCCGTCTCGGTCACCTACACCCTGAACGACTGGTTCGGTGCCGGTGTCATGGCGAGCAAGACCGGGGTGATCCTCAACGATGAAATGGACGATTTCACCGCCAAGGTCGGCGTGCCCAACATGTACGGCCTGGTGCAGGGCGAAGCCAACGCCATCGCGCCGGGCAAGGCGCCGCTGTCATCCATGAGCCCGACCATTGTCACCAAGGACGGCAAGACGGTCATGGTGGTGGGCACCCCGGGCGGTAGCCGGATCATCACCGCGACGTTGCTGACTATCCTCAATGTGATCGACTACGGCATGAACCTCCAGGAGGCGGTCGACGCGCCGCGTTTCCACCAGCAGTGGATGCCGGAGGAAACCAACCTGGAGGCGTTCGCGGCCAGCCCCGATACCCGGAAGCTGCTGGAGAGCTGGGGGCACAAGTTTGCCGGCCCGCAGGACCCCAACCACATCGCCGCGATCCTGGTCGGCGCGCCGTCATTGGGTGGCAAGCCGGTGGGCAAGAACCGCTTCTATGGCGCCAACGACCCCCGTCGCAACACTGGGTTGTCGCTGGGGTATTGAGTCATCGCGCGGCTCCGATAATGTTTGAAGAGGGAAGGTCATGAACACCGCATTGCTGATCATCGATGTCCAGAACGCGCTGTGCTCAGGCGAAGAGGAATGCTTCGACAGCCAGCGCATCATCCGGACCATCAACGACCTGGCGGCCAAAACCCGGGCCCTCGGCTTGACGGTGATCCTGATCCAGCACGAAGAGTTGGAAGGTTCGCTGACCTATGGTTCTGCCGCCTGGCAACTGGCCGACGACCTGTTGACCGCAGCCGATGACCTGCGGGTGCGCAAGACCACCCCCGATGCCTTCTACCAGACCGACCTGCAACCGTTGTTGCAGGCCCGAGGCATCGACCGCCTGGTGATCTGTGGGCTGCAAACCGACTATTGCGTCAACGCCACCGTGCGCCAGGCCCATGCCCTGGGGTACGACGTGGTTTTGGTGGCCGATGCCCACTCCACGGTGGACAACGGCAGCATGGCGGCCGAGCAGATCATTGCCAATCACAACAACCGATTGGGGCGGCTGAGCAGTGCGGTATCGCGGATCGATGTGGTGCCGGCTGCTGAAATCCGCCTGTAGCCGATACTCACTGTCGGTACTGCGACGCAGGTTTGACTTGGGGGCACACTTGTGGCGAGGGAGCTTGCTCCCGCTGGGTTGCGAAGCGACCCTAAAATTTTTACGACCGCTTCGCGCTGGAGCGCCAGCCCGGTCGAGCGGGGGCAAGCTCCCTCGCCACAACAGCGGATGGCTCAGCATCGACGATGGTTTTTCACGGCGCGCCAAGCACCATCGTCCAGTACACCCCCGCATCACTGCGCGAATCGCTGGCGGAAGCGGCGCCCATCTGGGTGAACATCGGGTTCATCAGGTTGGCGCAGTGCCCCGGGCTGGCCAGCCAGTCGTGCATGGCCTGGGTCGGTGAGCGTTGTCCGGCGGCGATGTTCTCGCCCAATTTATGTCCGCGAAAGCCGGCGCTCTTGGCCCGATCGGAAGAGGAGCGACCGTCCGGGTCGCGATGGGCGAAATAATTCTCGCGGGCCATCGACCGGCTGTGGCCTTGGGCGGCGGTTCCCAGCGCGGCGTTCCAGCTCAGCGGCCGGGCCGCGGCGAAGCGCTGGCGCCCGCACATCCGCGGCTTGGCCCTGGCGGCGTTGACCTGGGCCAGCAGCGACTTGTCCGTCGCACCCGCGTCGCTCATCCGTGTGCCTCCCATGGGCTGCGCCAGCACCACGCGCCACTCATCACCGAGCCGATTGACGCCAATGTCGGCGTATTGGTTGTCCAGCAGTGCTGCGCAATGTTCGTCAGCCAACATGTCGAACGCTTCTTCGGCGTCCCGCGCATCGGTCAGGCGGATGCTGCGCACGGCCCGGGCCTGGTAGCCGGCGTCTTTCAAGGTCTCCCGCAGCCCACCGCGAAAGCCCATCGGCAAGCCCAGGTTCGAGCGCAGCACCAGCGGCGGCGTGGCACGCACCGTGCGCCATTCACAGCGGCGTGATTGGCTACGGAAATCGTTGATGGCGTCCACCAATTGCCTTTCGCCACGGGCGTGGACGGGGCTGGCAAATAAGGGAAACAGGGCAAGCAAGCACAGCGAAACGAAACGGCTAGAGCGAACAGGGTGGCGCATGGGGCGAACGGCTCAAGAAGGGGGAGGTGCTTAGCGCCAGGCTTGGCGCCGATCAGCTGGAAAACCCGGCGCTGCAGATCGGCGGGTTTTCACGGCTGGGGTAGGACTGTGGGTTTTGGAACAAGTTTCTGAGGACGAAGACTTTCTACGAGCTGGCACAACACCATTGTGGCGAGGGAGCTTGCTCCCGCTGGCCTGCGAAGCAGGCCCAACGCATTGGCGACCGCTTCGCGCTGGAGCGCCAGCCCGGTCGAGCGGGAGCAAGCTCCCTCGCCACAATGGTGTTCAGTCAGTTCAATTCGCTGTTCCAGCCACAGGCACCTTGGCCTGCTCAACCTTGCGATAGGTCAGCAATACGATGCCCGTCACCACAATCGCGCCACCCATCACCTGGCCCGGGTTGAGCATCTGGTCCAGTACCAGCCAGCCGATCAGCAGCGTGGCCAGCGGTTCGATGTTCATCACCGGGGCGTTGCGCGGCATGTCCAGGCGGGGCACGGAAATGAACAGCACAGTGAAGCCGGTGCCGTAGAGCACCACCAGGGTCGCCAGGGCGAACCAACCGGTGCTGCTGGCTGGCAGGTCGAAACCGCCGGGCAGGGCACCGGTCAGGCCGGCGAGGTTGACGCTGCTGAAGACGATGAAAATCGTCAGCAGGCTGCGCACCGAACCACGGACCTGGGACAGCTTGTGGTCGGTGATCCACAGCGCACAAGCGAACACGCAAGCGGCACAGAAGGCCAGGCCCACCCCCAGTAGCCATTGCGGGCCAACGCTCTGTTCAGACGATAACCGCGCCGGCACCTCCAGCACGAATACCAGGCCCACCAGGATCATGCCCATTAACGCGGCGGTGCGTGCAGTGGGCCGTGGCCCGCCCAGCGCCCAGGTCAGCAAGGCCAGCAGAATCGGAAAGACGTTGCCCACCAACAGCGCCAGTGCCACCGGCACCCGGGCCACGGCCGAGTACAGGCACAGGCTCTGCGCAGCGATGAGTAACCCCAGCAGCACCTGCCAACGCCATGCGCCCGGCGGCAAACGCAGGCTCTGACGTTGCCACAGTACCATCGCGGCCAACACCAGCAGCGTCCCGCCTGAGCGCAGCAGGATCGCCAGCAATACCCCGGCACCGTCATCGAACGCCGCTCGGGCGGCGACATGATTGCCGGCAAAGGCACAGCCCATGCACAGCAGAACGAGCACCGCGAGGTGACGGGGCAATGGAGGAGGGGCGTCAGGTGCAGCGGCGGGGCGAGTCATGGCAGGGTGTCTCAATGGTGGGCCGCCGAGGCAAATCGCCTTGGATCAGCTGTTTTTAGTTATAAGTCGTCGTACAACTTTGAGGGCTGTTTTTACCCTATAGGATTACAAGAGACAAGGTCGGGGTTGCGGGGGAGCTCTACCTTCTTAAGTGAACGACCGCGTGCACATTGTCCTGCGCTTTGCTGTACAACAACCTGACCGTTGTGTCGTTTACAGCATTGCCCTTTGCGGAGCCTCCCCATGCGCCTGGCCGATTTCATTCTCGACAATATCGAGCCGATTCTTCAGGCGTGGGAAGACTTCGCCAAAACCATCACCCCCGCATCCATTGGCATGGATTCCGTGGCCCTGCGCGACCATGCCGAGCAGATGCTGCGCACTATCGCCGCTGACCTGCGCACCTCGCAAACGCGCAATGAGGCGATTGCCAAGTCCCACGGCGAGGCCCCGCCGGTTGATGCCGAAACCGCCGCCGAAACCCATGCGGTCATCCGCCAGTCCTCGGGTTTTACCGTGGAGCAAATGGTTTCCGAGTACCGGGCCCTGCGCACCAGCGTGCTTATGCTCTGGATGCCGCACACGCAGTTGGATCACAAACAGGTCATGGACGATCTGATTCGATTCAACGAGGCCGTGGACCAGGCCTTGGCCGAGTCCGTCGTCAGTTACTCGGGGGCGGTGGATGCGTCGCGCAATATCTTTCTCGGGATTCTGGGGCATGACTTGCGCAGCCCCTTGGGCGCGATCCTGCTGAGTTCCGAAGTGCTGCTGCGGGCGGGGGACCTGCCCGCCAAGGCGACCAAGATCACTTCGCGCATCTACACCAGCGTCAAGCGGGCCAACAAAATCGTCGGCGATCTGCTGGATTTCACCCGCACCCAACTCGGCTCGGGCATTCCAGTGCAGCGCTTCAAGGGTGATCTGGTGGCCGCCTGCGAAGGTATGGTGGAGGAGGCGCGGGCCTATCACCCGGAAAGCAAAATTGTCTTTAAAACGAGCGGCGCCCTGGAGGCGCTGTTTGATCCGGCCCGCATGGAGCAGGTATTTGCCAACCTGATTGGCAATGCCGTCCAGCATGGTGCCGAAGGCTCGCCGGTGACTGTTTCGTTGAGCGTGGAAAAGGATATGGCCGTGATCGCGATCAACAACCAGGGCAAGCCTATCGAGAAAGAGGCCATTGCCAACATCTTCAACCCAATGGTCCGAAATCTGTGCAGCAGTGAAATGCAGTACGGTTCCACGGCTGGACTCGGACTTGGCCTGCACATCGCTTCGGCGATCGTATCGGCCCATCAGGGCACCATCAAGGTCCACTCGGAGGCGCAAGTCGGCACGACCTTTACTGTTCGTATACCGCTGAACCCGGCCTGATCGACTGTGCGCAGAGCAGATTCGCATACTTGTACGATGTCTTATCACGTAGTAAAACTGTCGTCCCGTCCAATAATAATTAACGGAGACGCACCGATGGATGCTTCGCAATCTGCAACCGCCGCCGATCAGGGCCGCCGGGTATTCCTGAAAAAATCCCTGGTGGTCTCGGCTGCTGCGGCCGCCCTTGGCAACCTGCCCGGGCTCGCTCAGGCCGAGCCCTTGAGTCAGCGTTACCCGGACCCGCTGATCAATATCCTTGACCCCAGCTTCATGGACTTGCGCATCTTCAATGCCAGCGTGGAGAAACTCGCCACCGGTTTGCGTTGGGCAGAAGGGCCGGTGTGGGTTGGTGACGGTCGTTACCTGCTGGTCAGCGACATTCCCAACAACCGCATCGTGCGCTGGGATGAAATTACCGGTGGCCTGTCGGTCTACCGCGAGAATTCCAACTTCTCCAACGGCATGTGCCGCGATCGCCAGGGCCGGCTGCTGGTGTGCGAAGGCTCCACCACCGCCAGCGAAGGCCGACGCATCACCCGCACCGAGCACAACGGCACTATCACCGTGCTGGCGGACAGTTTCGAAGGCAAGCCGCTGAACTCGCCCAACGACATCGTGTGCAAGCGCGATGGCTCGGTGTGGTTCACCGACCCACCGTTCCAGACCGGCAACAATTACGAGGGACACAAAGTCACCCCCGCCCAGCCTCACGCGGTGTATCGCATCGATGGCGAAACCGGCAAGGTCACGCGGGTCATCGACGACCTGGCGGGGCCGAACGGGCTGTGTTTTTCCCCGGATGAGAAAATCCTCTACGTGGTCGAAGGCCGGGCCAAGCCCAACCGCTTGATCTGGGCGATCACCGTCAAGGATGACGGCACGCTGGGTGAGCGGCGCAAGCACATCGAAGGCCTGGATTACGCGGCGATCGACGGAATCAAATGTGATGAAAGCGGCAACCTCTGGTGCGGTTGGGGCGGCAATGGCGACCCCAAGGCCGACCTGGAAAAACTCGACGGCGTGCGGGTGTTCAACCCTGAAGGCAAGGCCATCGGGCACATCTCCCTGCCGGAGCGCTGTCCCAACGTCTGCTTCGGCGGGCGGGAAGGCAATCGGTTGTTCATGGCCGGCAGCCACTCGCTGTATTCGCTGTTCGTGAATACTCGAGGGGCGACGTTTGCCTGAGTGACACATTCACCCTCGGAGTTGATGGACTTTGTGGCGAGGGAGCTTGCTCCCGCTGGGCTGCGTAGCAGCCCTAAAACCATTCACCTGGGTGTGCCTGGTTGGTCGCATTCAACATTCGGTCTCTTTGGGGTTGCTGCGCAACCCAGCGGGAGCAATCCCTGGCCACAGGATGTCCGCTGTGCCTGCGGTGTTTTCTGATGGGTTCAGGATTGTCCGCAGCTCCATAGCTCCACGGTCGGCTGGCCCTCTGTCGGCGGCCCCAGCCAATGACTCATCGCCCGACAACCGCCACCAAAACATAACTGATAGTCGCCAGCCTGCGGCGTGCGGCCCAGTTTCAGCGGTTGCAGGGGCGGCACCTGGCGTTGATAGTGCCAGCTGCCGTTTTCAAGCCTTGCATCGTCGGGAATCTCCATGCCCGCGCCATTGCCTTTGACCCTGGCCTCGCCCAGGATCAGGCCCTGTTCGCTGACGCGATAATCTTCCTCCCAGCGAATCTTCTCGATGGTGTGGTTCCATGCCAACGTGAAATCGGCCACGGCGAGCTGGGCCCAGACCACGCCGGACAAGCCCAGGCACAGACCGATCACGCCAAGGCCCGCCCACTGCGTCGTGCGCGCCAGACGTGTTGGAGAATCAGCAGCCCACCCAGCACGAAGCCGATCTCATCGGTCACGGGCAGGGCAACCACCAGCAACGCGCCGGCGGCAAAACACAGCAAGCGTTCCCAAATCGGCATTTTCTGTTGCAGGTAGCCGGTGGACGCCATGCCCCAGAGCCCGACGGCCAACAACGTCTTGATCAGCATGTACGCCGTCATCCACAGGTTGTCGCCCTGGAGCATCAGGGCCGGATTATAGACGGTCATGAATGGAATGACGAACCCAGCCAGGGCAATGCGCACCGCCCAGAAGCTGATCTTCAGGCCACTTTCCCGGGCAATGGGCGCGGCGGCGAAACAAGCCAGCGCCACCGGCGGCGTCAGGTCGGCCAAGATACCGAAATAGAACACGAACATGTGCGACACGATCAGCGGCACGCCCAGTTCCAGCAGGGCCGGTGCGGCGATCGAGCTGGTGATGATGTAGTTGGGGATGGTCGGTATACCCATGCCCAGCACCAGGCAGGTGAGCATGGTGAGGATCAGCGACAGCAACAGGTTGTCCCGGCCGATGGCGAGGATGTAGCCGGCAAAGGTGGAGGCCACGCCAGTCAGCGAGACCACCGCGATGATGCTGCCCACCAAGGCGCAGGCGATCCCCACTGGAACGGCATGACGCGCGCCATCTACCAACGCATGCAAGCAGATGACGAGGGTTTCCCGAGTGCCTTGCATGAACCAGCAGGCCACCACCAACACGCCGATCACCGCAAACACGACACCGATGCCCAAGCGGAAAAAACCGACGCAAAGCAGCCCCAAGGCGATCCAGAAGGCGCAGCGCAACGCGTAGTTCGAGACTTTGAGAATGATCGCCGAGCCGAGAATTACGATGGCTGTCAATGCCAGGCCCACCATGCCGGAAAACAGGGGGGTGCGTCCGGAAAACAACAGGTAGACCAACACCCCGAGCGGGATCAGCAGGAACCAGCTGTCCTTGACCGCGCCCCAGGCGCTGGGGCATTGGTCCTTGGGCAAGCCCTTGAGGTCGGAGCGCTTGGCCTCCAGGTGAACCATCCAGAACACCGAGCCGAAGTACAGGCAGGCGGGTATCAATGCGGCCTTGGCGATTTCAACGAACGGCACATTGATGGTTTCGGCCATGATGAAGGCCACCGCGCCCATCACCGGCGGCATGATCTGGCTGCCCATGCTGGACGTGGCTTCCACACCACCGGCAAACGCGGCCTTGTAGCCGAAGCGCTTCATCAACGGGATGGTGAATTGCCCGGTGGTGACCACGTTGGCGATGCCAGAACCGGTGATGGTGCCCATCAGCGCCGATGACACCACGGCCACCTTGGCCGGACCACCGAGCTTGTGACCGAACAGGCCCATGGCGAAATCGGTGAAGAGCTTGATCATGCCGGCCTTTTCCAGGAAGGCGCCGAACAGGATGAACAGGAAAATATAGGTGGCCGACACGTAGGTTGGCGTGCCGTACAGCCCTTCGGTGCCGAACGACAGCTGGTTGATGATTTGATCGAGGCCATAGCCGCGATGGGCCAAGTCGCCCGGTAAGTATTCGCCGAACAGGCCATAGGCCAGGAACAGGCCGCAAATGATCGGTAGTGCGATGCCCATCACTCGCCGCGCGGCTTCGAACACCAGCACGACCAGGACGATCCCCATGATCATGTCCGTGGTGGTCAAGTCGCCGGAGCGTTGGATCAGGTCCGACTCAAACACCCATTGATAAAGCGCCGTCGCCACGCCCCCCAGGCTCAAGACCCAGGCCAAGGGTTGCCAAGGGCGCTGCCTGCCATGCGCGGGGTAGCTGAGGAACACCACCCACAACAGAAAGCCGACATGTACCGCCCTCAGCACAATGCTGGAGACCGGAGAAAACGCGGCGGTGACGATCTGAAATATTGAAAACAGCAAGGCCACGTAGAACAGGGTCTTGGGCCAGTCTCGCGGGTCCGTGGCGATGCCGTGCTGGTCTTCACTCATGAGGTGCCTGCCTTCTGTTCACATTCAAGGGGCGAAAACACGACGTATCAACGGCGATGGGCGCCGTTGATACGCAGGGTGTTACAGCGCGCCCACTTCCTTGTAGTAGCGCTCGGCGCCGGGGTGGAGTGCGATCGGCAGGTTCTTCGCGGCGTTTTTCAGGGTGATGTCCTTGGCCGCTGAATGGGAGGTGCCCAGGCGAGTGAGGTTCTCGAAGAGCAGCTTGGTCATCTGGTACGCCACCTCATCCGGGACATCCTCGCGGGTGACCAGGATGTTGGTGATGGCCACCGTCGGTACGGCCTCCGCCTGACCATCGTAGGTATTGGCCGGAATCATTGCGCTCTGATACGCCGGGTTGCCGATTTTCTCCACCACATCGGTGGGCACCGCTACGTAGCTCAGCGCCATGGTCGAGGCCAGGTCGCGAATGGCCGCCATTCCCAGGCCCGAGGACTGCAGTGTGGCGTCCAGTTGGCGGTTCTTGATCAAGTCCACCGACTCGGCGAACGGCAAGTACTGGACCTTCATGTCCTGGTAGGTCAGCCCCGCAGCCTTGAATATCGCCCGGGCATTGAGTTCGGTACCGGATTTTGCCGCGCCGACGGAAACGGTCTTGCCCTTGAGGTCGGCCAATGTCTTGATGCCGGACTCCTGGCTGGCGACGATCTGGATGTAGTTGGGATAGGCGCCAGCGATGGCGCGCAATTTGGTCAACGGCGCCTTGAAACCGGCGTCTTCCACGCCGTTCTTTGCATCCGCCACCGAGTCGCCCAGGGCCAGGGCCAGCTCACCACGACCGGCTTGCAGCAGGTTGAGGTTTTCCACCGAAGCCTTGGTGGCTTGCACCGATGTCTTGGCGTCCTGGATGCCGTTGCTGTAGATCTGTGAAAGCCCGACCCCGATCGGGTAATAAACCCCGCTGGTGCCGCCCGTGAGGATGTTGATGTACACCGGGGCGGCCTGGGCCGTGGTGCTGACCACCAGGGCTGCCGCGGCGGCCAGGAGGGTGAAGTGCTTGTTGACTCGCATGGGGACCTCTCCGTCTTGTTATGGCTTATGCAGAGTCTTTCCACTGTAGTTCAAGCGCGGGTGATGGCGAGTCGAGTGGCCGTAAAGGCTTCTGTGGCGAGGGAGCTTGCTCCCGCTCGGCGGCGCAGCCGTCGTAAAACCGACAAACACGGTCTGCCTGAAAAATTGCGTCAGCCTCTTTCGGGGCTGCTGCGCAACCCAGCGGGAGCAAGCTCCCTCGCCACTGGTCCCTTGTTAGGCCAGGGGCGCCGTACTGCCTCGCACCGTCAACTCGAACGGCAACACCACATGCCGCTCGGCAATCGGCTTCTTCTCGATCAGAGCAATCAGCATCTGCACCGCTTTTTCCCCAAAGATTTCGGCAGGCTGTGAAATGGTGGTCAGGGGCGGGTCGCAGTAGGCGGCGAACGGGATGTCATCAAAACCCACCAGGGAAATATCCTCGGGCACCCGCAGGCCCATTTGCTTGATGCGCCTGAGCGCGCCGATGGCCATCTCGTCGTTTTCACAGAACAGCGCACTGGGGCGGTCGGCCAGCGCCAACATCGCGCCGGCCCCGTCATCACCGGCCTTCAAGGTGAAGTCGCCATGGCAGATCAGGCTGGGGTCGACGGCGATACCGGCCTGGCTCAGGGCATCCTGGTAGCCGGCCACGCGATCCAGGGTCAGGGGGCTGCTGCGTGGCCCCTTGATGATGCCGATGCGGCGGTGGCCGAGGCCGATCAGGTGCTCGGTCATGGCCTGGGCGGCGGCGCGGTTGTCGAGACTGATGGTCGGGTAGGGGGCGTTCTTGACCACTTCGCAGGCGTTGACCAGCGGCAGGCTTTCGACGCCTGCCGGCATCGATTCGAAAGGATCGCTGGCGCGCAACTGGATCACGCCGTCGGCCTGGTGGGCGTAGACCAGGGCGGCGAATTCCCGCTCGATCTGCGTCCGACCCTGGGTGTCGCACAACAGCAATCGATAACCCGCCGCCTGCGCGGCCTGCTGCGCGCCGCTGATGACCCGGGCGAAAAACGTATTGGCGATGGCCGGCACCAGGATCACCAGGTTGCCGGTGCGCCGGGAGCGAAATTGCACCGCCATCAGGTTGGGCCGATAGCCGGCCTGTTCCACCGCCGCGTTGACCTTGTCCCGTGTTTCGGGGAGTACCCGCTCGGGCGATTTCAGGGTTCTGGACACCGTGGCCACCGAAACACCCGCCAGCCGGGCCACCTCACGAATGTTGGACAAAATCACCTCGGGGAACAGGGGGTACGGTGGGGAGCTTACCGCAGGTTGAGCGCCTCACAAATATTCCACGGTGAACCCTGTGGGTTTGACACGCGGGGAAACTGAGCCTAGATTTTCGCCATGATGTAACCGGTTACATCATCATCCTGACAGGAAGACAAACACGATGAATCCTGTAGCACCAAAAATAAGAATGGGCTTCGTCGGCGGTGGAGAGGGCGCGTTCATCGGCCAGGCCCACCGTCAGGCCGCGGGCCTGGATGGCGGTTTCGAACTGGTCTGCGGCGCATTCAGCCGCGACCCTCGCAACACTCGGCAGACCGGCGCGGCCCTGGGCCTGGCCGCGTCCCGTTGCTACCACGACTGGCAGCAGATGCTCGACACCGAAGCGCTGCTGCCGCTTGATCAGCGCATGGAATTGCTGGTCATTGTTACCCCCAATCATCTTCATGCACCCATCGCCAGCGAGGCCTTGAAAGCCGGTTTCCATGTGTTCAGCGAGAAACCCGCCGCGCTGGACCTCAACGAGTTGCTGGCCCTCAGGGAAGTGCTGCAAGGCAGCCGTTGCCTCTACGGGCTGGCCCATACCTACCTGGGTTATCCCATGGTGTGGCAGGCCCGGGAGATGGTGCGCTCGGGCGCGATCGGCCAGGTGCGCAAAGTGCTGGTCGAGTACCCCCAAGGCTGGCTCAGCCAGGATGTCGCCGCCCAGGGCAATAAACAGGCCGAATGGCGCGACGACCCTGGCCAGTCCGGCCTGGGCGGTTGCATCGGCGACATCGGCACCCACGCGTTTTCCCTCGCCGAGTTCGTCGCAGACCAGCCTATCCAGCAGCTATGCGCCACGTTGGGCTCCCATGTGCCGGGCCGGCAATTGGATGACGACGTCGCGATGCTGTTCAAGATGGCGGGTGGCGCCAGCGGCGTGTTGATCGCCAGCCAGGTCTGCACCGGCGAAGAGAACCCGCTGAAGATTCGCGTCTACGGCAATAAGGGCGCCTTGGAGTGGCGCCAGGAAGAACCGGCGAGCCTGATCCATCGCGCCTTCGACCAGCCTTTGCGCATCCTGCGTAGCGGCGTCGGCCAGCCGTGGCTGTGCGCGGCGGCCACGCGGCGCATGCGCCTGCCGGCCGGGCATCCCGAGGGCTACCTGGAAGCCATGGCCAACCTCTACGGCGATTTCGCCCACGCTATTCGCAGCCATGTCGAAGGCCCCGACGCCCCAGGCGTACCCGGCATCGAGACCGGCTTGCGTGGCATGGCATTCATCGAGGCCGCCATCCTCAACCACCGTGGCGACGCGAAGTGGACCACCGTGCAAACCGGAGCATCCCTGTTGTGAATACCCTCGACACACCACCGAGCGGCCTGCGTGGCCCAGGTATTTTCCTGGCGCAATTCATGTCCGCCGAAGCGCCGTTCGATACCCTGGCCAACATCGCCCAGTGGGCGGCGTCGCAAGGCTACAAGGCCATTCAGCTGCCGACATCGGGCACCCAATACATAGACCTGGCCCGGGCCGCCGAGAGCCAGGCCTATTGCGATGAGCTCAAGGCCACCTGTGCCCAGGCCGGTGTCGAGATCAGCGAGTTATCGACGCACCTGCAAGGCCAGTTGGTGGCAGTGCACCCGGCGTTCGACGCGCTGTTCGATGACTTCGCCCCGGCCCATTTGCGCGGACAGCCCCAGGCGCGGACCGAGTGGGCGATCGAGCAACTCAAGCTGGCCGCCCGCGCCAGCCAGCGGCTGGGTCTCAAGGCTCATGCGACGTTTTCCGGCGCGCTGCTGTGGCCGTATCTCTACCCCTGGCCGCAGCGGCCGGCGGGTCTGGTGGAGCAGGGGTTCGCCGAACTGGCCCGGCGCTGGTTGCCGATTCTCGACTGCTTTGACGCGGCGGGGGTGGACCTGTGCTACGAAATCCACCCCGGCGAAGACCTCCACGACGGGGCCTCGTTCGAGCGCTTCCTGGAGGCGGTCGATCATCACCCGCGGGCGGCGATCCTCTACGACCCCAGCCATTTGCTGCTGCAACAGATGGACTACCTGGGCTTCATCGACCGCTACCACGCGCGCATCCGCATGTTCCACGTCAAGGACGCCGAATTCCGCCCCGATGCCCGTTCCGGGGTATACGGCGGCTACCAGGGCTGGGTCGATCGGCCCGGGCGGTTCCGTTCGTTGGGCGATGGCCAGATCGATTTCAAATCGATCTTCAGCAAACTGACCCAATACGATTTCAGCGGTTGGGCGGTCCTGGAATGGGAGTGCTGCTTGAAGGATTCACAACAGGGCGCCGCAGAAGGGGCAGCGTTCATCCAGCGGCACATGATCAGCAAGACCGGCAAGGCGTTCGATGATTTTGCCAGCGTCACGGCGGATGAGGATTCCAATCGGCGGTTGTTGGGCCTGTTGAGGTAACCGCTCCACCCCAAGACCCTGTGGCGAGGGAGCTTGCTCCCGCTGGGCTGCGAAGCAGCCCTAAAACCTGACAACTCGGTGGATCAGGTAGATGTAGGCCGAGGTGACTGTTTTGAGGGCTGCTGCGCAGCCCAGCGGGAGCAAGCTCCCTCGCCACAAAAGCCACAAAAGCAAGCCACAAAAGCTGTGCAAGGCTTTTTTCTTCACAAGAACAACAATAAAACGGTGACGCTCATGACCACGATGAATGCACGCCTCAGCGTGATGATGTTCCTGCAGTTCTTTATCTGGGGTGGCTGGTTCGTCACCCTCGGCACCTTCCTCTCCAGCACCCTGGGCGCCAGCGGTGGGCAGATCGGCATGGCGTTCTCCACGCAATCGTGGGGAGCGATCATTGCGCCGTTCGTCATCGGCCTGATCGCCGACCGCTTCTTCAACGCCGAACGGATCCTGGCGGTGTTGCACCTGCTCGGTGCGGTGTTGCTGTATCAGCTGTATTCGGCGGCGGATTTCAGCGTGTTCTACCCGTACGTGCTGGTGTACATGGTGGTCTACATGCCGACGCTGGCCCTGGTCAATTCAGTGGCCTTCCGGCAGATGCGCGATCCGGCGCTGGAGTTCTCCCGTATCCGGGTGTGGGGCACGATTGGCTGGATCGTCGCGGGCGTGGTGATCAGTTTTGTGTTCGCCTGGGATTCGCGCGAAGCGATCTCGGCAGGCGGCTTGCGCAATACGTTCCTGATGGCGGCCGTTGCTTCCCTGGTACTGGGGCTCTACAGCTTCACGCTGCCGGCCACGGCGCCGCTCAAGGAACAGGCCCGCGCGGGCGGCGTCAGGCAACTGCTGGGGCTGGACGCGTTGGGGCTGTTGAAGGATCGCAGCTACCTGGTGTTCTTCATCGCCTCGATCCTGATCTGCATTCCCCTGGCGTTCTATTACCAGAATGCCAACCCGTTCCTGGCCGAAACCGGGATGACCAACCCAACGGCGAAGATGGCCATCGGGCAGGTCTCGGAAGTGTTGTTCATGCTGCTGTTGCCACTGTTCATCCAGCGCTTCGGCATCAAGCTGGCGCTGTTGGTGGGGATGTTGGCGTGGGCGTTGCGCTACCTGTTGTTCGCCTACGGCAATAACGGCGACCTGGCGTTCATGCTGTTCACCGGCATTGCCCTGCATGGCATCTGCTACGACTTCTTTTTTGTCTCGGGGCAGATCTACACCGATGCCAAGGCACCGGAGCGCTTTCGCAGCTCGGCCCAGGGGCTGATTACCCTGGCGACCTACGGTGTGGGGATGCTGATCGGCTTCTGGGTGGCGGGGCAGGTGACCGATCACTTTGTCGTGGCGGGCGGTCATGACTGGCAGAGCATCTGGCTGTTCCCGGCCGGTTTCGCGCTGCTGGTGTTGCTCTGCTTCCTGTTTACCTTCCGCGGCCAGCAAGCGCTCGCTGCGTCGTCAAAGGCTTGAAGCAGGGCTGGGCGTCAGTCATTTGTGACTGACGTCCAGCTTGGTGTAGGTCACTTTCCCGCCTTCGTTGGAATAACCCTTGTTGTCCAAGGTGTAGACACCGGCCTTGAAATAGAAGTTATAGCCGTACCAGGACGGGTCCAACTTCACCTGTTTGCCCGCGTTGCCGATCAGCACCGAGAGCTTGCCTTGCTTGTCCATTTGCAGCGAATAGGAGAAGGCCTTGTTCAGCGGCACGTTGGGCACGGTGTAGATCACCGGGCTCTTCTTGTCCTTGGGCTTGACCCGGTATTCCACGTCGATATTGCCGGTGCCCTTGGCGTAGCGGTACACCAGTTTCAACAACGGCGTAGGGGCGTCCTTGGCGTGGATCTGCGCCACCACCACCCGGCCTTCGGAAGGCACCTGGTTCACCGCCAGGGTGCCCTTGAGGGTATTGGTGCCGCTGTTGTAGCGCCAGTTGCGCAGCTTGCCGTCCTTGCTGGTTTCCCGCAGCTCGGAGCGCGGGTATTCGCTTTTACCGGTATGGGAACCGGTGACCGGCGCCCAGAAGACGATCCGCTGGCCGTTATTGTCGAAATACTTGTTTTTCAGGGTTGGCATGGCTTTGGTCGCCACGACCTGCGCCGGCGTTTGCACGGGCAGGGTAATGTTCCAGACAGTCAGGTCAATCATGATGAAACCCTCCAACGGGACCGGCCGTTACCTGGCGGCCGTCAAGACAGAGACTGCCTTCCGTGGCGCAGTTTTCATGTTATCGACGATGGGCTGTTTCGCTGGAGGTGCACCTGACGGATGGCTCTGCGATGAGCCTTTCAGGCACTGAATTGGGCGGATTATCGTGTGTCAATTTGTTGCTGATCGGTTAGAGTACGCGCCGCCCGAGAGACGGATCCCGGGCGTCTTTCCATGGAGCGTCAAATGAATCAAATCAGCAAAGTTGTCGCCTGCGCACTGTTCGGCCTGGCCCTGGCGGGTTGCACCGGCACCCCGATGAAAACCCAGCAATACGACAGCAGCCAATACACCGTTGTCGGCCACAGTGAAGCCAAGGCCACCGGCCTGTTGCTGTTCGGCGTGATCCCGATTCGCCAGAACAACCGTTTCGTACGCGCCCAGACCGCGGCGATCAAGGCCAAGGGCGGCGACGCCATGATCAACACCCAAGTCCAGGAAAACTGGTTCTGGGCCTGGGTCCTGACCGGTTACACCACCTCGGTGTCCGGTGACGTGGTCAAGCTGAAAAGCGTTCAGTGACACCCTGCTTTAGAGTAGGTGAGCGCCGGTTGTAAGGGCGCTTGCCTGTGGCGAGGGAGCTTGCTCCCGCTCGATCGCGCAGCGATCGCAAAAGGGCCGCTTAGCCGCCCAGCGGGAGCAAGCTCCCTCGCCACAACAGCCCGATCATGCCCGATCCTCTGTCACTGTCCTCCCACCACCATATGCGTGAACGGCGCCACATACGCCTGCAACGTCACCAGCCCGCCCACCAGAATCGCCAGCACCACCGAGTGGAAAAACACGTAGCGCAGGATTTCGCCTTCGTGACCGTACCAACGGGTCGCGGTGGAGGCGACCACGATCGACTGCGCGTCGACCATCTTGCCCATCACCCCACCGGAACTGTTGGCCGCGGCCATCAACACCGGGCTGATGCCCAGTTGCTCGGACGTGACTCGTTGCAAGCCGCCAAACAACACGTTGGAGGCGGTGTCCGAACCGGTCAGCGCCACGCCGAGCCAGCCCAGCAAGGTGCCGAACATGGGGTAGAAAATGCCCGTGGCGGCGAAGGCCAGGCCCATGGTCGCGTCCAGGCCTGAGTAGCGCGTGAGAAACCCCAGGGCCAACATTGCTACGATGGTAATCAGCGAGTAGCGCACCACCCAGAGCGTTCGCAGGTAGTGGTGCAGCAGTTGCGGGATGGAATAGCCCATCAGCAAGCCACCGAGAATCGCCGCCAGGAAGATGCCGCTGCCCGTGGCAGTGAACCAGTTGAACTTGTAGACCGCTTCCTCGGTTTTTGGCTGGGGCACCACGGGCGGGACTTTTTCGATCTGCTGGTGGATGGTGCCGAAGGTCAGCAGGGGCGAGAAGATCGGATTGGCCTCGCGCATCGGCTTGCCTTGGGGATCCAGTCGGGCCGATTGGGTCTGGGGGTCGATGGCCGGACGGGTGTCGAACAGGTTCTTGAAGCCTTGGGTGCCCCAGGCGAACACGAACACTGTGAGGATGATCCAGGGCATCCAAGCCCGTCCCACGGCGGAGCGGGTGTCGCTGGAAAATGCCGCGCTGGCGACGGGTTTTTCATCCTCGCTGGCGTCGATCTTCGAGTTGTCGACCCGCCCGGACAGCGCGGCGGAGGTGTGCACCGTGGCCGGTTTCCAGACCTTGAGGAAACCGGTGAGGCAGGCCATGGAAATCAGCGCGGCAATCACATCCACCAGCATCGGCCCGTGGTAATTGGACACCAGGAACTGCGGGATGGCGAAGCTGACACCGGCCACCAGGATCGCCGGCCAGACCTCCAGCATCTTGCGCCACCCGGCAAACGCCCAGATCAACCAGAACGGCACCAGCACCGAGAAAAATGGCAACTGCCGACCGACCATCATCGACAGCTCCATTTCATCCAGCCCGGTGACTTTGGCCAGGGTGATGATCGGCGTGCCCAGGGCGCCGAAGGCCACGGGCGCGGTGTTGGCGATCAGCGCCAGGCCCGAGGCGGCCAAGGGGGAGAAGCCCAGCCCGATCAGGATCGCCCCGGTCACCGCCACCGGCGTCCCGAAACCCGCGGCGCCCTCGAAGAACGCACCGAAGCAAAAGGCGATCAGCAGCAATTGCAGGCGTCGGTCGTCGGTGATGCGGGCGAGGGAATCCTGCAGGACCTTGAACGAGCCGTTTTCGGTGGTCAGGCGGTGCAAGAAGATGATGTTGAGGACAATCCAGCCAATGGGCAGCAGCCCGTTGGCCGCGCCGTAAAGTGCCGCTGACCCGGCCATGCCGGCGGGCATGCCGAAGGCGAAGATGGCGATCAGCAAGGCCGAGGCCAAGGCCATCAACGCCGCCAGGTGCGCCTTGACATGAAAGAACGCCAGGGACGCCAGCATCACCACCACCGGAACCGCCGCCAGGAGCGTCGACAGCACCGCATTACCGAAGGGATCGTAGACTTGTTGCCAGACCATGTTCCACCTCTGCTTTTTATTGTTGGAAGTGCAGGCCCCGGGGGGGATTGGCAGAGAAGTATAGGCGGGGATTGGCGAGGGGAATGGCGCAGAGGCCTGGGGTAAGCCCCTGTGGCGAGGGAGCTTGCTCCCGCTGGACTGCGCAGCAGGCCCAAGTTTTTTGTTTAAGCACAAATTCTTGGGGCGGCTTCGCCACCCAGCGGGAGCAAGCTCCCTCGCCACAAGGTCAGTGGTGTGCTGGCTAGCGTGGGGGCTCACCTTCCTCCTGGCGAAGCTCAAGGCTCAAGCCGTCGCAGCTTTGCGACCAGGCGACCAGCCAGTCGGGCACGGCGGGCGATTGTTCGGCCAGGCCCAACTCGCGGATGAACTCAGCCGGTGCAATCGTGCCTTTGGCCGAGCGGAACAGGCCGCGCATGATCACCACCCCGACCACACGTCCCTGGCTGATGAAACGGTGCTCCATGAACGTCCATTTTTCGTCCCAACCGAGCAGGCGGGTGTGCACCTCGAACGCCTCGAACAGTTTCAATTCCCGCCTGAACTTGCCCCAGACATCCCCCACGATCGGCACCGCCCGGTTGCGCAACGCCACTTTGTAGGCGCCGCTGCGCAGCACGTAATCCATGCGTCCCACATCGGCCAACGTGAAGTAGCGTCCGTTGGTGACGTGGCGATTGAGGTCCAGGTCCAGCGGCCATACCCGCATGCGCACCACCGTGGTGCCCAGGGGCGCCGCCGGCTTGCGCCACGGGCGGCGGAACAGCATCAGCAACAGTCGAAACCAGAGATTCATAAGGAGGCCGTGAAGAGGGAAAACGGCGCACTTTAGACCCCGTGCAGGAAGCGGGCTAGGTGCGAAAGTGACGATTTGCGTGGCAATCGCGCATTTGGGGCATGTTCGAGCGGCTGTTGTGGCCAGGAGCTTGGGCCCGCTGTATGGCGAGCCGCTCCAAGAGTTTGGGTCGAAACAAAAGAACTGGGCCTGCTGCGCAGTCCAGCGGGAGCAAGCTCCCTCGCCACAAAAGCAGTGCAGCGCTACAAAGGTGCAAGGCGCTCGTTCAGCCCTTCGCCGCCATCGCCGTCACTTCCACTTTCATGCCTTCAACCGCCAGCGCTGCCACACCCACCGCCGCACGAACCGGCCAAGGCTTGGCGAAGAAGCGTTTGTAGACCTCGTTGAACGCGGCGCGGTCGGCCATGTCGGTCAGGTAGATGGTCAGGTGCAGGACCCGGTCCATGGAGCTGCCGGCGCCTTCCAAGGCAGTCTTGAGGGCTTGCAGCGTGCATTCGCTCTGCAGGGTGATGTCGCCCAGCTCCAGGCTGCCATCGGCGTGGGTGGGGATTTGCGTGGAAACCAGCAGGCCGCCGAAACCGGCGACGTCGGAGGAAATGGAGTCCGCATCCGGATCTGGAATAAACGTGATGTCTGGGTTGCTCATGCAAAACCTCATGCTGGAAAAGAAAAAGGAGCGCCGCAGTTTACCGTTCATTGCCGCGCCGTTCCTGCATTCCTTTATCCGTGCGCTCCCAGCCTGTTGTTTTGCACCAGTGCCTGGATGTAGGCCTCAAGCGTCATGGTGCCGTGCAAGGCGTCGTCGCCCACGTCGAAGCCGCTGTCTAGGCTGACGGCGCTCATGCGCGCATAGGATTGCGCCGCAGCGGGGCTGAAGCCGAGGCTCTGGAAGGTGCTTTCCCATCGGTCCCTGGGTATCACGTGTACCTCGACCGGCCGGCCGAGCGCCTGGGAAAAAGCCTGCGCCACATCGTTGGGCGAGTACAGGCCAGGCCCCTGCACGTTACGCACGCCAATGTCATCCACCGACGATAGCAATCGCGCGGCCGCCACTTCGCCCAGGTCCCGAGGCGCAACCATGGGGAAGGCCAGGTCGGCTGGAAACAGCGTCGGCAGCTTGCCGGTCTCGCGGACGGTATCGAGCAGGCTGTCCCAGTTGCTCATGTAATAAGCGCCGCGATTGATCGCCGCCGGGATCGACTGGTTGCGCAGCCCTTCTTCCAATTCCCACAAGACGCTGAGATCGCCGATACGCCTGCCAGGCTGGGCGCCGGCGGTGGATTGCACGACGATTTTCTCAAGACCCGATCCGTCGAGGGCGGCCAGGATGTTGGCGACCGTGCGCCGTTCCACCGCATCGGTATCGGTACTGGGAGCCGCTGGCGGGTTGAGAATGAATGCCCTGCGCCCGAGCCGAAACGCTGCGCGCAACGACTCGACGTTTTCGGCGTCCGCTTCGACGATTTGAGCGCCCCTGGCCCGCCATTCAGTGGCGTGGGTGGCGTTGCGGGTCATGATAATCACGGCATGCCCTGGCGCCAGCAAGGCGCGGCCTGTGGCCGAGCCAACGTGACCTGTGGCGCCCATGATCACGTACATGGCTTTATCTCCCGAAGTCAAAGTCCGCCCTGGGCCGGACGGTGGGTTGTCATTGCCGGTTCAAGGTGCGGTTGCGCGCCGTTCAGGCGTGCGGCCAGCTGTTGTGCCTGTTCCCATCCCAGCGCGGGCTCCAGCCATTCGAGCGCATCTTCGGCACTGAAGGCCAGTACCCGCTGCTGCTGGCTGGCGATGTCGCCATACGTCACCAGGGTCAGGCCGTCACAGCCAAACGGGGTCTCGCTGGCCTGGGCCAGGGCAGCCAGGAAAATCGGGACCGACTGCCGGGCGGTCGTGTAGGTGAGGCGTTGCGCCTGGGAGGGCGAGGCGGGGGCTTGTGACTCATACCAACCCTCCACGGGAACCAATACGCGGCCTTCGTGCTTGATGGGGTCGAAGACCTTGGAGCGCATCACCAGATGCAAGGGTAGATGGGTCAGGGGCGGCATCGTCCCGACCGACCAGATTGGCGACCAACCCCAGCGAACCTTGATGCACTCCAAGTGCCCACCGCGACGACGAATGGCGCTGACCTGCATGTTTGGCTTGATCAGACTCTGGCGCTCCTGGACCTTGGGCGGCGTTGTCACGTACAGGTCCAAGGGCGTCACGCTTGCACCGAAACGGCTGCCGGGCGTGTCTCGCTGGGCGAAATACGCCAGGGAGTCTTTTGAAGAAACGTGTTGAACAAGACCGTCACACATAACGAAAACTCCCGGCAGTGAACGCAAAGAAGCCTTGATCCACCCGCTGTTCAAGCCGTGACGTCGAAGCGCGTCAGCATGGCTTTCAGCGGTGTCATGTAGGTCCGAGCCGTGGCGAATGGCTTGGTTCGAAAATCCTTGCGGCGGGGAGACGAGCGGGCGGTGTGTCAGTTTGCAGAGAGGTTGGCTGTGCCGACGCCTTCGCGAGCAGGCTCGCTCCCACACTGTTGTGCGTTGATGAAGTCCACGAAAGCCCTCAATGGCGAGGGCAGGTAGCGGCGGCCGGGGTAGTAGAGAAATGGGCCGGTAAAGCGCTGCCACCAGGGTTCGAGTACCGCTTCGAGGGCGCCGCTGTCCAGGTACGGTCGTAACCAGTCTTCGAACAGGTAGACGATGCCCAGACCGTCTACAGCGGCTTGCACCGACAGGTCCACCGCACCGCCAATGCGCGTGATCAACGGGCCGCTCGGGTCGACGCTGATGGTTTCGCCGCCGCGCTCATACTCCCACAGCGGCATGGCGCCGCTGGGGAACTTGCCCCGCAGGCACGCGTGTTCCAGCAGGTCTCTGGGATGTTCCGGCCTGCCCCGGGCATCGAGGTATGCCGGGGCGGCGGCCGTGGCGAAGCGCTGGAACCGTGGGCCGATGGGGATGGCGATCATATCCTGCTCCAGGCGCTCGTCGTAGCGAATGCCAGCGTCACACCCGGCCGCCAGCATGTCGACGAAGCTTTCTTCGGTGACCACTTCCAGGCGGATGTCGGGATAGCTTTTCAGGAACGGCGTGATAATCGCCGGCAACACCAGCCGGGCCGCGCTGACCGGCACGTTCAGCCTGAGGGTGCCCGAAGGACGGTCGCGAAAGTCGTTGACCACGTCCATGGCCGCCTCGACCTCGCCCAGGGCCGGGACGATGCGTTCCATCAACCGGGCACCGGCCTCGGTCGGTACCACGCTGCGGGTGGTGCGATTGAGCAGGCGTACGCCGAGCCGGCTCTCCATCCGGCGTACGGCGTCGCTCAGGCTTGAGGCAGACTTGCCGCTCAGCCGCGCGCCTTCACGAAAGCCCTTCGCGTTGACCACGGCCACGAAGGCCAGCAAGTCTTGAATATCCGTCGCCATTGTTCTCTCCGCCGTACAACCTGTGCTGATTGCACCTGATTATCATGAGAATGGTCAACGTCTATAGTCGGCCCACGCACATTGATCCGAGGGCGACGAGATGAACATTGCAGGCAAGGCAGGCAGCTTTTTACTGGGCGATCGCACGGTCAATCGCATGGGTTACGGCGCGATGCAGTTGGCGGGGCCCCAGGTCTTCGGACCGCCGAAAGACCCGGCGGCCGCCGTCGCCGTGCTGCGCGAAGCATTGGCGAACGGGGTCAACCACATCGACACCGCCGATTTCTATGGGCCCCATGTCACCAACCATCTGATCCGTGAAGCGCTGCACCCTTATGCCCAGGACCTGGTCATCGTGACCAAGGTCGGTGCCGTGCGCGGTGCCGATGCGTCCTGGAACCCGGCCCACAGCCCCGCCGAGCTGACCCGGGCGGTCCACGACAATCTGCGCAACCTGGGTGTGGAGGTCCTGGACGTGGTCAACCTGCGGGTGTGGGGCGACCTGCATTCGCCCACGGAAGACTCCATCGAAGAATCGTTCACGACACTGGCGCAGCTACAGAGCCAGGGCCTTATCCGTCACCTGGGGCTGAGCAACGTCACGGCCGCGCAGGTCAAGCAGGCCCAAGGCATTGCCCAGGTGGTCTGCGTGCAGAACCACTACAACCTGACCCATCGCGACGACGAACACCTCATCGCCGACCTGGGCCGGCAGGGCATCGCCTACGTGCCGTTCTTCCCCTTGGGCGGCTTCACACCGCTGCAATCGCAAACCCTTTCCAGCGTGGCGGCGCGCTTGCAGGCGTCACCGCTGTGCGTGGCCCTGGCGTGGTTGCTGCAACGTGCGCCGAATCTGCTGCTGATTCCCGGCACATCGTCCCTGGCGCACCTGCGGGAAAACCTCTCGGCGAGTGAGCTGAAGATCCCTGCGCCGATGCTCGCCGAGCTGGACGCGTTGGCCTAGGCCGCCTGGAAAACCAACGTCTCGCCATCTTCCGGTATCAACAACCGGTCTTCGACACCGGCCTTCGCGGCGGCTGCGGCAAGGGCCTTGCGAGTCGTCGGGCAGTGGCTGATCGCTTCCAGGTGATTGGCCACCACGGTCCCGCGGGACAAACGGGTGAATTCCAGCGTCTCGTCGATGCCCATGATGATGTCGCCGCCGATGTCGAATCGTGCCCCGCCCGCCGGAACTACGCTGACCTGTGGCTGGTGTCGCAAGACGAATTCGCACACGGTGGGGGTGAGCACGGTGTCGCCGGTGAGGTAGACACTCGGTTCGCCGGGCAGCTCGATCAGGTAGCCGACGCCATGCTCCATCAACTTTCCCACCAGGCCCCGCCCGTGGGTGCACCGGACCGTGCGAATAGTGCCGCCCAGGAATGGGGTGGGTTGGTCATGGGCCTGGGCGAGCGCCTGGACATTCAAGCCACGCTTGTTGAGATAGGGCGCGTCATGGGGCGTGCAGATGACCGGGATCTGTTTTTCCCTCAGCCAGCGCTTGGCCGCGCGGTCCAGATGGTCGAAATGGCCTTTCTGGCAGTGGGTGATCAAGCAATGGGTGACGGTCTCGAGGGCCTGCGCTGTCGAGGCCGGAAGTGCCACCAGCGGATTGCGTTGCGTGGCGCCAAACAGGCGAAGCGGCGGCAGCGTGCCCTGGCCAGCCAGCATCGGGTCGACGAGCACGCGATACGGGCCGAATTCAAGAATGATCGTGGCGTTACGGATCTGCTGGATGTTCATGAGGTGTTCCTGTTGAGCGAGTGCTTCATGGTGCCGATCCGGTCCCGTGTGCATAATGGCCGGATCTGACATCTTTGATTCGTTTCAGGCCATGACAAACAAACTTCGAATCGGTTTGCTTCTATTTCCCGGCTGCATGCCCGCCGGCCTGTTCGCGTTCGCCGATCTGCTGCATGCCGCCAACCGCAGAAGAGGGCGGGCGCTGTTCGAGGCCCGCTACATCGCGTTGCAGGCCGGGCCGGTGGTGTGTGCCCATGGCGTGACCCTGCAGGCGGAAGCGGCGTTGGGCAGCGCCGGGCTGGATGCTGTCCTGGTTCCCGGTTTCTGGGCCGAGTCGGCCGAGCAGATGAATGCGCTGCTGGCTGAACAGACAGCCCTCGTGAGTGCGCTGTCGAACCATGCCCGATCGCTTCAGCTCTGGTCCTATTGCACCGGTGTCTGCCTGCTGGCCGCCGCCGGCCGATTGGACGGGCAGGGTGCGACGGTGACTTGGTGGCTGGCGCAGGCGATGCAGCAGCAGTATCGAAAAGTCCATTGGCAAAGCGAGCGGAACTGCGTGTTCAACGAGCGCACGGCGACCGCGTCTGGGGTGAACGGTTACCTGCCCATCGCCGAAAAACTCATTGAGCGAAGTGTCAGCAGCGACGTACTGCGCGATATCACGCGGCTCATGGTGCTGCCGCGCCCAGCCATTCCCCATGCGGCGTTCCAGGGCATTGCCCTGATCGAGCAACCCAGCGGATGGTTGCGGCAGTTGCATGGGTTGATCGAACAGATGCCGGCCGAGCGGGTCACTGTGCAGGCACTGGCCAGCCAGTTGGCGGTGTCCGAGCGCACCCTGGCGCGCAAGGTCAGCCGTGAGACGGGGCAGGCCGTCGCGGCCTACGCCCGGCGCATCAAGTTGAACCAGGTCAGCGAGCGTCTGACGTTGACCACGCTGCCCCTCGCCAGCATCGGCGCCGAGCTGGGGTTCAGCAGCAGCTCCAACTTGCAGCGGATGTTCAAGGCGTTGACCGGGCTGACGCCGATGGAATACCGGCGCAAGTTCGGGCGGGTATGACGCCGGTCAACCCGGCGTCTTGTCGGTTTCGTTGCGATGGTGTTCCTGCCAGTTGTCGACGGGGCGGGCACGGTCTTCGTTGAACATGTCCGTGAGCAGCGCGTTGGCGCGCCGATAGGCATCGTGGCGAAACTTGAGGTCGTCTTCCGGCTGGGCGACGATCTCCTCCAACATCTTGAGGTTCAGCCGGCGGAACTGATCCGCCCGTTCCCGCGCTTCGTAAGCCCCGACGCCCATGTGCTCCAGTGCACTGCGACCCAATGCCAGCGCGCTCTCGAAGGTTTCCCGCTCGGCCGCCTCCACGCCCATCTGTCGCAGGGTGATGAGGTGGCCCATGTCCCGCGCCCGCACGATCAACTGCAACGCGGGGAAGTGCTCCTGGGCCAGCCGGGTCAGTGTCAGGTTGTCTTCTCGATCGTCGATCGCATTGATCAGCACCACCGCTTGGGCCGCGCCGGCTGCGTGCAGCAGATCAAGGCGCGTGGCATCGCCATAAAAGACTTTCACGCCGAATTTACGCAGCGTCTCGATGTTGTCTGGGTCGTGATCCAATACCACCACTTCGACGCCGCAAGACATCAGCAGGCGACCGGCGATCTGCCCGAAGCGGCCGAACCCGGCGATGATCACCCGTGGATTCTGCTGGTCGACGAGGTCGGATTCGCGTTTGTTTTTCTTGGCGACGGACTCGAACCGATCCAGCAACACGATCAGCAAGGGCGTCAGGCACATGGACAGGGCCACCGCCAGGGTCAGGCTCTTGCCCCATTGATCGGTCAAGATGCCGGCCACGGTCGCCGCGCCAAACACCACGAAGGCGAATTCGCTGCCCTGGCCCAGCAACACCGCCTGCCAGGAGCGCTGGCCGGCGGGGACGTTGAGGAACCGGCCCGCCATCTTGATCACCAGCAGCTTGATCAGGATGAAGCCCAGGGTCAGGGTGACGACTTTCAGCGGTGCGTCGATCAGGGTGCCGAAATCGATCGACATGCCGACACCGATGAAGAACAGGCCCAACAACAGGCCCTTGAACGGCTCGATGTCGCTCTCCAGGGCATGGCGGTATTCGGAACTGGCCAGCAGCACGCCGGCGAGGAACGCGCCCATGGCCATCGACAGGCCGGCTTCCTCCAGCAGAAAGCCGAAGCCGAACACCAGGAAAAGCGCCACGGCACTGAAGATCTCGCGCAAGCCTGACCGCGCGGCGAAGCGCAGCAGCGGTCGCGTCACGTAGCGCCCCAACAGCACGACGATGGTGATGGCAGCGACGATTTTGCCAATCGATAGCAACAGCGCCGTGCCCGAAGGCGTGTCGCCGTGGGCCGACAACAACGGGATCATTGCCACCAGCGGAATGGCCGCGATGTCCTGGAACAGCAGCACGGCGAAGCTGCTGCGCCCGACCGCGGTGGCGGTCAGGTTGCGTTCGTTCATCGCCTGCATGGCGATGGCCGTGGAGGACAGGCTCAGGGTCAGGCCGACCAGCAGCGCTGCCGTCCAGCTCAGGCCAAGGGCCGTGCAGAACAAGCCAATGGCAGCGCCACAGGCGAGCATCTGCAGGGCGCCACCACCGAACACCATCTTGCGCAGGGCCCAGAGCCGTTTGGGGTCGAGCTCGAGGCCGATGATGAACAGCATCAGCACCACGCCGATTTCAGCGAACTCCAGGATGGCTTTTACATCGGTAATCAGCTTCAGCCCCCACGGGCCGATGATGCACCCTGCCAGTAGATAACCCAACACCGGGCCCAGGCCAAATCGAACGGCAATCGGTACGATCAGCGTCGCCGAGGCCAGGTAGATGAGCATTTCAATCAGGCTGTGAGTTTCCACTTCAATCTTCCTTCCAGGCGGCCAGGCGAGCGGCATAGTGTTCGATTTGGACGTGTTGGGCATCCGCTTCGGCGGCATAGGCGCCATGCACGACAACCGGCTCCAGCCAGCGCATGCCGCAATAGAGGGCCGTGGCGTGGAGCGGTTGGGCCAGTGCGGCAAAGCCTGGGTAGCCGCCGATCTGGAAATGCCCCTGATCGCCACCGGTGGTCACGGCCCACAGCAGGGATTTGTCCTTGAGCGCCGTGGCGCCTTTGCCATAGGCCCAGCCGTGGGTGAAGACTTTATCGATCCACAGCTTCAGCAAGGGCGGTGTGCTGTACCAGTACATCGGGTGCTGGAGCACGACCAGCTCTGCTTGTTCCACCGCACGCTGTTCCGCCTCGACGTCGATATCGAAGTCGGGATAAAGCGCATAGAGCGAACGTATGACCACGTCCGGGTTGGTCGACACTCGCTTGAGCATCTGCTGGTTGACCCGCGATTTGTCGGGGTAGGGGTGCGCATAAATGATAAGAATCATCGGTGAATTCCTTGGTTTGGCTCCGTCGATTCCTGTCTGTCGTGAGCGCGAACGATGGCATTGAGTCGAGCGATACAAACAAGAGCGCCTTCCCGGAACAGGGCCCAGGCCGGAAAAACCGGACATCCTACCGAGGAAGGCGCTGATTGTTTAGCGCGGATCGTCACATCGGGCACTTCAGTCAAGCGGCAGCGAGACCCTGGCCTCCAATCCGCCGCTTTTTCGATTGCGCAGGGTCAGCGTGCCGCCATGCTCCAGCACCGTCGCCCGGGCCGCCGACAGGCCCAGCCCGACGCCGCCAGTGTGCTTGTTGCGAGAGCCTTCGATGCGAAAGAACGGCGTGAAGACCTGCTCAAGGTATTGGGCGTCGATGCCCGGCCCTCGGTCCAGGATGCGAATGTCCACACGGTGGGCGTCGGCTTCGAGTCGAACCGTCGGCTGGCCGCCATATTTGATCGCGTTGTCGATCAGATTGACCAAGGCGCGTTTGATGCCGATGGGGCGGCCGACATAGACGAAGCGCTGGGCACCTTTGAACGCGACCTCGGTGCCGGCGTCCTTGAGGTCATCGACGATGGTGTGCAGCAGCTCAGCCAGGTCGAACGCGGTGGCGTGTTCAAGCCGGGCATCGTCGCGGAAGAACTCCAGGGCTGAGTTGACCATCGCCTGCATTTCGTCCACGTCCCTGAACAAGCGCGATTGTTGTTCGGCATCCTCGATGAACTCCCCGCGCAGGCGCATGCGGGTCAACGGCGCGCGCAAGTCATGGGAGATGGCGGCGAGCATCTGCGTGCGGTCCTGCAGGAAGTGCTTGAGCTGTGCCTGCATGGCATTGAACGCGAGGATCGCCTGGCGGATTTCGTGGGGGCCAATGACCGGAATCGGTGGTGCCTGGTGGTCGACGCCAAAGCGCCGGGCGCCTTTGGCGAAACGTTCCAGCGGTGCGGCCAGGTGCCGGGTGGCGATCAGCGCGACGATCAACGTCGAGAGCAGGATCAGCGCGATGATGATCCCGTTGCGCGCCCATTCGCCCAGCCCCCAACTGCGCGACGGCACGGAGAAGATCACCCACGAATGGTCGGCCAATTCGATGATCACCGCGTAGCGTGCATCCGGTTGGTCGGCCGGCCAGTCGCCCGGTTCGTAGGCTTCGATCCTGGCGTCCGGCCGACCCAATTGTTGGCGCAGGAGCGTCGAACCTTCACTGAACTCCGGGTCGTCGATCACCGGCAACCGCGCGTCTTCATGCCGTTGCAGCCATTGTGCGTTGAACGCCTGGTCGCTGGCGGCCCTGGCAATCGCGGGGCGTTGTGCGGGCGCGACGGAGTCAATGATGCGGGTGATGGCGGCGGCCTTTTCCATCAGGCCGGTTTCCATCAGGGGAGGGCGCGCCCAGGCACCGGCCAGCAGGCTGAACAGCTCATTGAGGGCCAACAAGGTCAGCATGGCGATCATGGTGGTCAGGGCGATCCAGCGCGCTACCGTGTCCCGTGGACGTTGGGAGCCCGAGCGCGAGGGCTTCATCGCTTCACCACATGGGGGCTGAAAAGGTAGCCGCTGTTGCGCACGGTGCGGATCATCGACGCCCCGGTGATGTCGGTCTCCAACTTGCGCCGCAAGCGGCTGACCTGGACGTCGATGCTGCGGTCAAACGCCTCGAAGGTTTCGCCGCGGGCCAGGTCCAGCAACTGCTGGCGCGTCAGCACCCGGCGCGGGTGTTCGGCAAACACCAGCAGCAGTTCGAACTCTCCGGCGGACAGCGGGATCATGACCTTGTCCGGTGAGCGCAGTTCGCGCCGGGTAACGTCCAGTTGCCAGTTCTCGAACTCCAGGATCGGCCGGAAGGCGTCGCTCGACGCGTCCCTGGCTTCACCAGTGCGCCGCAGGACCGAACGCACCCGGGCCAACAGCTCCCGGGCGTCGAACGGTTTGGTCAGGTAATCGTCCGCCCCCAGCTCCAGGCCGACGACGCGATCACTCAATTCGCCCATGGCGGTGAGCATGATGATGCCGACCGTGTGCTCGGCCCGCAGTCGTTGGCAGAGCACCAGCCCATTGTCGCCCGGCAGCATGACGTCGAGGATGACGAGGTCCGGCACCCGACGCTGCACCGCCTGCCACAGGGCGTTGCCGTCGGCGGCCACCTCCACGCTGTAGCCATGTTGTTCGAGGAACTTGCGCAAGAGGGCGAGGACTTCGAGGTCATCGTCCACCAGTAATAAATGGCTCACGGTGGGCACGCAGGGTAATGAATACAGGAGGCGATACTAGGGGCAATCCAGGGCATGCGTCATATATTTCAATCCGGCAATAAAGTTGCCGACGGGCAATATTCCGGAAATCTCCAGGCAAAGAAACAGCGGCAGGATGGCCCCGATGTCAGTCAGTTAAACAGCCATCCAACACCGAACCCTGTGGCGAGGGAGCTTGCTCCCGCTGGGTCGCGAAGCGGCCCCAAAAAGCGGTGAGCGCTTCGCACTCAAGCGGGAGCAAGCTCCCTCGCCACAGGGTTCGGTGTTCGGCTTTTAACCGGCATAGGCAGCCCCCATTCCTCGCCGAGATCACCCTGTATGCCGATCACCAGACCCGCTCCGTTGCTTGTTCGATCCACCGTTGTGGTTGTATTGACGGCATTCACCAGTGGTTGCTCCAGCACACCCGCTGCAAAACCGGGCGTGTGTGAGCGCGCGGCCTATACCGTTCACGATCCCGCAGAACCGGTCAACCGCGGCATCTTCGCGTTCAACCGAACCGTGGATGACTATGTGCTGGCCCCGGTCGCCCGTGGTTATCTCAAGTTGCCGGAGATGTTCCAGGCCGGCGTCCACAACTTCGTGGCGAACTTCGGTGAGCCCAAGGTGTTCATCAACGACTTGCTGCAAGGCAATGCACAACGCTCGGTCAACACACTGGGGCGGTTCGTCATCAACACCACGGCGGGCATCGTCGGGCTGGTCGACGTGTCGGGCAAGCTGGGCATCGAGCGCCATAAGGCCGATTTCGGCCAGACCTTCGGCGTCTGGAACGTCGCCCCCGGACCGATCGTGGAACTGCCGTTGCTGGGCAGCGCCAACCTGAGGGACGCGTCGGGCAAAGTGCTGAGCTTTGCGGTCGACCCGTTTGGCGACAACAGCAGCACCGTCGACACCCTGGGTACGATCAACACCGTCGGCGGCGTTGTCGATGGCCGCGCCGAGGCATTGCCGCTGACCGACCAGTTGCAGGCCCAGGCGGATTACTACGCGGCGCTTCGCGATGCAACGGCGCAGCGGCGTGCCGATTTTGTCGCGCAAGGGAATTGGGGGGCGGTCGTGCAGGACCATCCGCAATGCCAGGACGGAGCCGCCGCTGATGAGTAGCGAGGTGTTGGTCCTGCATCGGCGAATGCGCACGCTCGATCCGGATGTGCTGCATTGCCGTGAGGTTGAACTGCGGTTGGCCGAGGATGGCCGCCACGTGCTGCTCAACCGCTATGTCGAGTTGTATCGCCATGAGCACGTCAGTTGGTGCGCCATCCAGCAGCATCGGGTGCCGTTGGCGAGGATGGTGCGCTGGATGGTCGATAACGGCGAATTGGTGATGGGTTAGTGGCAATTTGCTCCTGAATACACCGGTATCTTGGGAGCGGACACCATGAAATATTTCTACATAATTAGGCAGCAATAATGGTTGTACGACGTCGTATCTAATATGTTCGACTGTGGCCGTTTCTCACAAAAAAAATAACGGAGATTCCATCCATGACGAGCATTCCTTCCGCTGAAGGCCAGGCTGCGGCGTCCACGCAAGGCCGTTTCGTACGCCTGCTCAAGCTTCTCGGCCCCGGCATCATCGCGGTCCTTTCCTGGCTGGGCGCAGGCGACTTGATCACTTCATCCGTGGCCGGCGCGAATTATGGCTACGCGATGATGTGGGTACTGGCGGTCTCTCTGCTGCTGCGTTACCTGATCGTCAACATCATCGCGCGCTTCCAGCTCTGCAATAACCAGGGCATGACCATCCTGCAAGGTTATGCCCAGCTCAATCCGTTTTTCGCCTGGTTCCTGTTGGTGTATGCGTTGCTCATGGGGCACCTGATGAACGCTTACATGATCAAGGGTGCTGGCGAAGCCTTGGCCATGTTGCTCAAGGTCGACTATCCACTGCTGTGTTCGGTGGCGGTGGTGTTGGCGGTGTGGATGCTCGTCGGGCGCAATATCTATTCGATGATTGAAGGCGTGATGAAAGGACTGCTGGCGATCATGACGCTGGCGTTCCTGGCCCTGGCGGTGATGTCCGGCCCGGATGTCGCCGGCATTGTCAGAGGCACCATCGGCTTCAGTATCCCGCCCGATGAAGGGGTGCACGGTGCGTTGCTGGTGGCCGTCTCGGTGATCGGTGCGGTGGCCGGTTCCATCGCCAACTTCGTTCATCCGTATGTCATGCGCCAGAAGGGCTGGGTGGGGCCTGAACACAAGCGTATCCAGCGTAACGACCTGCTGTTTGCTGTGTTTGTCGGGATCGTCATCAACCTGGCGATCTGGATCGTCGGTGCGGAAATCCTGCGACCCAACGGCATCGAGGTCAAAACCCTGGGCGATTTGGGCAAGGCCTTGGAAATGTTCTTCGGTTCGATCGGTTGGTACGTGTTCTTTATCGGTGTGTTTGCCACGCTGTTCGCCAGCATATCCGGCAAGACCACGGCGTTCCCGATGCTCATCACCGACGCCTTCCAGCACGTACGGCCCGAGCGCCGGGAGCGTTACGGCAAAGAGTTCCACCGTGACCCGATGCACAAATGGTTCATGCTGTTCATCCTCGTGACACCACTGATCTGGTCGCTTCCCGGCATGCCGGACTTCGTCACGCTGACCATCGGCGTCAATGCGCTGAACATCATCGGCTTGCCGGTGATTTCCCTGGGCCTGCTGATCATGTCCAACCAGAAGTCCCTGCTGGGCAAGGAGTACCGCAACAACCTGTTCGAGAACATCGCGTTGATGTTTGCCACGGGCCTGGCGTTGTGGGTTGCGTTCCAGTTGGGGGTCGATCTGTTTACCTGAGGCCCGGCCATCTGCAACTTTCGGGGGGACTGCTAGACTTTATCGTCCAGTCCCTTTCGGAGAAGCGGAATGAACAATAAAAACAGGATCTGCCTCTGGTACGACGGCAATGCCCAGGAAGCTGCGCAGTTCTATGCCAAAACGTTTCCCGACAGTGCGGTGAACGCCGTCTACCAGGCCCCGAGCGATTATCCGTCGGGCAAGGAGGGCGATGTGATCACGGTGGATTTCACGGTGATCGGCATCCCTTGCATTGGCCTCAACGGCGGGCCGGTGTTCAAGCACAGCGAGGCCTTTTCATTCCAGATTACAACTGAAGACCAGGCCGAAACGGACCGCTTGTGGAACGCGATCATCGACAACGGCGGCCAGGCCAGTGCCTGCGGCTGGTGCAAGGACAAGTGGGGCTTGTCGTGGCAGATCAGCCCGCGTGTGTTGCTTGAAGCGGTCGCCAGTCCTGACAAGGCCGTTGCCAAGCGGGCCTTCGAGGCCATGATGACGATGACCAAGATCGACATTGCGGCGATTGAGGCGGCGGTGAAAGGTTAGCCGGCGCAGCACTTCCATTCCCTTGTGTGCGAGCTTGCTCGCGATGGCGTCGGAACAGCCAACAGTGATGCAAGCTGACCCACCGCTATCGCGAGCAGGCTCGCTCCCACACTCGATATCACGAGGTGGTTTCGGGCAACCTGGCAATCACCTTGATCTCGAACTGAAACCCATATAGCCACGTCACGCCCACCGCCGTCAGCGTCGGATGCGGCGCGCTGCCCCAGAACTCGGGTACAACGCTCCAGACCCGCTCGAAGGTCGATTCGGGATCGACCATGAAGACCGTGACGTCCACCACATCGTCAAAACTGCAATGGGCGGCAGCCAGAATCGCCTTCAGGTTGTTGAACGCCAGCCGGACTTGAGCCTCCAGGTCTGGCTCTGGCGAGCCCTCGGCAGTACTGCCGACCTGTCCCGAGACGAACAGGAAGCCATTGGAACGAATCGCCGGCGAATAGCGATTGCGCTCATAGAGTGCCTGGCGTCCAGGCGGGAAAACCACGTCGCGCTGTGTCATGAGTACCTCCATCAAAGAGTGGGTTCCAAACGTTGAACGCACTCTAGGGGCTTGTGTCCTGGCGATAAACGAGCAACCTTGGCGATCACTGTTTGTAGAATCCAAACAATCGGATCGACACCCGAGGCACAGATGGATCGTTTTGATGCAATGCAAGCGTTCGTTCGAGTCGTGGAGGCGGGCAGCTTTACCAAGGCGGCTGAAACCCTGCACATGAGCAAAACCACCGTGACCCAATTGGTGCAGCAGCTCGAGGCACGGTTGCGGGTCAAGCTGCTCAACCGCACCACGCGCAAGGTCAATGTCACCGCCGACGGCGCGGTTTATTACGAGCGGGTGATCCGGCTGCTGGCCGACATGGACGATGCCGAGACCAGCGTGTCCGGCGCCCAGGCGTTACCTCGCGGGCGACTGCGTGTGGACGTGCCGAGCCCGCTGGCCGCGATGATCCTGATACCGGCCTTGCCGGCGTTCTACGCGCGATACCCGGACATCCAGATCGACATGGGCGTCAGTGATCGCATCGTCGACATGCTCGATGAAAACGTCGATTGCGTGGTGCGCGGCGGTGAGTTGAGGGATCAGTCGCTGGTCGCCCGACGCGTTGGCGATCTCGCCCTCGGCGTCTTCGCCGCCCCGAGTTACCTGGCACGATTTGGCCTGCCCGCGCATCCGCGAGAACTGGAAGATTCGCACCACCGCACCGTGGGTTTCCTGTGGGCACGCACCGGCAAATCCTTGCCCTACGCCATGCGCCGTGACGGTGAGCTGCTCCACGTCAAAGGGCGTTACTCGCTAGCCATCGACGACGGCAACGCCTACCTCGCGGCTGGTTTGGCGGGGCTGGGGGTGCTCTGGCTGCCCAAGTACATGTCCAGGCCTCATGAAGCGCAGGGTGAGTTGGTGCCGCTGTTCGAAGACTGGCACCTCGAGCCGATGCCGCTGTATTTGGCTTATCCTCCGAACCGGCACATCAGCGCCAAGCTGCGAGTGTTCATCGATTGGGTTGTGGAACTGATGGCGCAACATGCGCCGGTTGACGCCAAGGGAAGCGCGCAATGATCGCCGAAGGACTCGTTGTACTGCTGGACTACACCCTGTATCTGCTGCCGGGCCTGGCGCTCTTCGGCCTCTGGTTCGCGTTGACGCCCAAGACCCAGACAGCGTTGCGTATCGTGATTGTGCTATTGGCGTTCGTGTTGATGCGCGATGCGATGACGCCCTTGGGCATGTGGTCCCTGAACGGCGATCTGCAGATTGGTTTTCTGGCCAACCCGTTCGTCCTGGTGATGTTGGGCGCTTCGTCGCTGCTGTTGGTCGCGTTGAGCGCGCGCCTGTTACCGGACTTGTGGCAACTGGTCGTTCTATTCAAAGGCAATCGATTGGCTGGCCTGGTCCTGGGCATCGCCGTGGGTTGCTTGATCGGCTTGCCGCTGCGGCTTTATCAAGGGGCTGAAACGGCGATTCCAGGTTATTGGGCCTGGCTGTTCGGCATGACGGTGCTGGCCTACGGAGCCAACGCCCTGGAAGAAGTGTTGTTTCGTGGTTTCCTGCAGGGCTACCTCGAACTGCACGCCAGCGCCTGGCGAGCAGCGCTGATCAGTGCCGTGGCGTTTTCGGCGCTGCATGCTTTTCTCGCCTTGAGCGTCACCCCACTCGGTTGGCCCGTGTTGCTGTTTACACTGATAGAGGGCCTGGCCTGCGGGCTCATTCGCATGCGCTACGGCGTCGTGGCATCGAGCGCTACCCATGGGACGGCAATATTGCTGATCGCAGTGCCGATGATGAGTTAAACCAGGAACAGGCAGGCGCGGTCGAAGGTTGTATCTCGATCGCTCGACGACAGAGGAGACCCACCATGGACCGATTCACCGGCGGTTGCCTATGCGGCAACGTGCGTATCGAGGCCTCGGGCCGTCCGTATCGGGTTGGCCTCTGTCACTGCCTCGACTGTCGCAAGCATCACGGCGCGTTGTTCTACGCGGCTGCCGTGTTCCCCCAGGATGCCGTGACGATCGAGGGCGAAACACGGGATTACGCCGGGCGCTTTTTCTGCCCTCGCTGTGGCTCGTCGGTGTTCGCCCGTACCGGCGATGAAATCGAAGTGAACCTCGGCACGCTGGATGCCCCCGATCAACTGGTGCCCACCTACGAAAGCTGGACCGTGCGCCGTGAGGCCTGGTTGCCGGCGTTTCCGTTCAGCCGACATTACGCGCATGATCGCGAGGGCACCGGGCGGGCTGAGGAGTAGGGCGCTCATTCGAAGCCGACAATCGCCTTGGTCTCCAGATACTCCTCGAAACCGTGAACCCCATACTCACGACCATTGCCCGAACGCTTGTAGCCACCGAACGGTGCCATCGGGTTCCACGCCGGGTAGTTCAACAG
The DNA here is from genome assembly GCF_900100135.1 of Pseudomonas sp. NFACC05-1. Taxonomy (NCBI): domain Bacteria; kingdom Pseudomonadati; phylum Pseudomonadota; class Gammaproteobacteria; order Pseudomonadales; family Pseudomonadaceae; genus Pseudomonas; species Pseudomonas sp. NFACC05-1. Next base: position 133,246 of record NZ_FMTR01000007.1, read on the forward strand.
CACTTGCCCTGCGCGGATACGCGACGCAACGGCGCGCACAAGATCAAGGTCCTGACCCTGGACATGCGCCCCCAGCCCATAGACGGTGTCGTTGGCGATGGCGACGGCTTCATCCACCGTGTCATAGGCAATGATGCACAGCACCGGGCCGAAGATTTCTTCCTGGGCGATGCGCATGGCGCTGTCGACTTGCGAGAAAACCGTGGGGCGGGTGTAGAAGCCTTGTTCAAGACCCTCCGGGCGTCCTGGGCCACCGCACACAAGCTTGGCTCCTTCATTCATGCCGACTTCAATCATGGCTTGCACGCGATTGAACTGGGCCTCGTTGGCGACGGGACCGAGTACGGTTTCTTCCAATTGCGGATTGCCCACGATGATCGCGTTGGCGGTGGCGGCAGCCAACGCCTCGACTTCTGCCAGCCGATTCCTTGGCACGATCATTCGGGTCGGTGCGCTGCACGATTGGCCGACGTTGCGAAAAGCCGACATCACGCCCGACGGTACGGCCTTGGCGAAGTCGGTGTCGGGCAACAGCACGTTCGGTGACTTGCCGCCCAACTCTTGGGTAACGCGCTTGACCGTAGGGGCGGCTGCCTGGGCCACCAGTGCGCCCGCGCGGTTCGAGCCGGTGATGGAGATCAGGTCGATGTCGGGATGCGCCGCCATGGCCGCGCCGACCTCGGCACCGCTGCCGTTCACCAGGTTGAAGACGCCGGCAGGCAGGCCTGCGTCATGCACCAGTTGGGCGAAGAGCAGGGCGCTCAGGGGCGACAGTTCGCTGGGTTTCAACACCACCGTGCAACCGGCGGCAATCGCCGGGGCGACTTTGGCGGTGATTTGGTACAGCGGCCAGTTCCACGGCGTGATGAGGCCGCAGACGCCAATGGGTTCGCGTTGAATGGCCGTGCCATGCTCAATCTTCTGGAAGGTGTAAGTGGACAGCACATCGCGGGCCACCCGAACGTGTTCGGCGGCCAGCGGCACTTGCATGGCCCGTGCGAAGCCGATGGCCGCGCCCATTTCCAGCGAGAGCGCCTGGGCCAGTTCTTCTTTGCGTTCAAGGATCAGTGCATGGATCTTTCCCAGGATTGCCACGCGGGCATCCACCGCAGTCGAAGACCAGCCGGCAAAGGCTGCGCGAGCCGCCGCTACGGCGCGGTCAACGTCTTCGCCGGACCCTCGGGCGACCTCGGCAATGACGTGCTCGGTAGCGGGATTGACCACGGGCAGCGTGGCCGGGTATGCCGGAGACAGCCAGTCACCATTGATATAGAACTGCTGGGACGTAGGCGAGGTGTTCAAAAAAGGGGTGGTCATCCAACGGGCTCCCATAGAGCGGTGATAGCACTGCCGGCGACAGATTCTGAGGCCGTTTTCTTCTCGATAAACTAACAAAGCGGCCCGGAAGGGATATGCCGTTCTCAAGCCTGGCAAAGAAGAATCTGCTGTATCTGCCGGGCTAACTTGGCAAAAAAATGGCGACGCCCGTCCAGGGCAAAAAGGGCGCCCAGTCGCCTGTGTCAAATGAGTCTGCCGGTGCCGGGCGTGCTCATCTGAGGCATTGTCAGAGCGGTCGGTTCGGTGAACCTGCGAATATCGAAGGGGCTGATCAGGGTGCGGGTGCTGCCGGTGCTGATCAGCTCGGCCATGACGTCGCCGACGCCCGGGCCGAGCTGGAAGCCATGCCCGCAGAACCCAAAGGCATAGAACAACCCCTTGACCTTGCCGCTTGGGCCCATGATCGGCAGCGAGTCTGGCGTATAGCTTTCGATGCCGCTCCACACTCGGATGATGTTGAGGTTCGCCACCCCGGGCAGCAGGCGGCTCATCTGCTGCATCTGGTTGAGCAGGCTCTCGGGCTTGAAGTAGGCGCGACGGTTGATCATGTCCGGTTTGCAGCGGTTGCCGCCGCCGATGATGAGATTGCCTCGGGGGATCTGCCGGAAATAAATCACCTCTTCCTTTATCTTGGTGAACACACCGATCACGGTCGGCAAGGCATAGGGCACAGGTTCGGTGACCGACATCTGTGGGCCATTGGCTTGCAACGGCACCGCTTCGTCGAATTGCTCGGACAGCTTCGCCCCCCACGCGCCCGCCGTGATCAGCAGTTGCTCAGCGATGAATAGCTGGCCGTTGGTGGTGGTCACGTGGAAATGGTCATTCTCCTTTCGTACCGTGGCGACTTCCGTTCGCTCGCGGATGCTGGCCCCGGCCCGTGTCGCCGCGCGGGCAAATGCCGGGGCTGCCAGGCGCGGGTTGGCGTGGCCGTCGTGCGGGGCGTACGAGCCGCCCTTGACCTGCGCGCCGAGGAACGGGAAACGCGCGTGCAACGCCTTGCCGGTGATGATCTGCAAGTCCAGCTCCCGGGCTTCGGGGGCGGCGGCGTAGGCTTCAAGCTCGGCTATTTCGTCCTCGCGATAACAGACGCGCATATGGCCGCTGGGGATGAACTCCAGGTCATCGCCAATCAACTCGGGGAGCCGTTTCCACAATCCGTACGAGCGATTCGACAGTTCCAGTTGGCCGAGGAATCGCCCTTGGCGTCGCACGTTGCCGAAATTCACCCCACTGGCGTATTGGCCGATCAGATCGCGTTCCAACAGGGTCACCGAGTGCCCACGCTGGCGCAGAAAGAACGCCGACGCCGACCCCATGATGCCGCCGCCGATAATCAATACATCGCTTTTTTCTGGCTTCATGATATTCCCTCGAAAATCCTCGACCGCGGTTCAATAGCAATACAAGACCTGGCCAGCCCCCTGTGGCGAGGGAGCTTGCTCCCGCTGGGTCGCGCAGCGGCCCCAAAAAAGCGGTGAGCGCTTCGCACTCAAGCGGGAGCAAGCTCCCTCGCCACAGGTTCATCTAGGCCGTCGGGAAGGCGTGCACACGTGCCAGCGCTTCGATTTCGATCAGGTACCCATGGTGCAAGGCCGGGACGGGCACTACCGCGCGTGCGGGCCGGTGTTCGCCGAGATAGTGGGCGTAGATCCGGTCGAAAGCCGGCCAGTGTTCGATGCCGACGACATAGACCGTCACCTTCAGCAAGTCATTGGGGCTGCGGCCTGCCGCGCCGAGAATCGCCATCAGGTTGTCCAGGGCGATGGCGGCTTGCACTTCGAACGGTTGGTCGACGCTGTGGCTGCCATCGGCGCGTACCGGCAGTTGCCCGGACACGTACAAGACGCCCTGGTGCAAGACCGCCTGGGTGTAATGTCCGCCCGCTGCGGCCGCCTGGGTCGTGTGAATCAACTCGATTTCACCAGCCATGCAGACGACTCCAGGTGTGCACCGCGCCCGAGGCATCGCAGGCGCGGTAGTCAGGGAATTGCGCACCAGTGGCGCAGGCGTGGTTGGGCAGGATGCGCAGGCGACTGCCGATGGAAAACCGCTCGGTGATATCGATGTCCCCGGGAGTGGAAAGGGTGACGATACCGTGCTCCTGGTTGGCGCTGCAGAGCAGGGCGCCCTCGATCCAGTCGCCGGCTTCGCTGCACACTTGCCCATACCCGAAATCCCGCTGCTGGCGCTGGGTACCCCGATCACGACTCATGGCCATCCAGCCGGCGTCGGTGATGATCCAGCCTTTGTCCGGCTGATGGCCGATCACGGTGGTCAGTACGCTCAGGGCCAGCTCATCCGCCTGGCAAACACCGATGTTGTGCATCACCAGGTCGAAGAACACATAGACGCCAGCGCGCACTTCAGTGACGCCCTCCAGGCTTTGCGCCGAAAGTGCCGTGGGTGTGGAGCCGATGCTGACCTCGGGGCAGGCCAGCCCGGCTGCGCGGATGCGCTGGGCGGCGCTGACGCAGAGGTGGCGTTCTTGTTCGGCCAAGGCTTGCAGCGCTTGGGGGGTATCGAGCTCGTAGCTGGACCCGGCGTGGGTCATGACGCCGCAAAGCTGCATGCCGCCTTCGCTGAGTCGCCGTGCGATGTCGACGAGTGCATCGTCTTCAGCGCGCACGCCGGAACGATGGCCATCGCAATCAATCTCGATCCAGACCTCGAAACGCTCGTCGTGCTGCCTGCCGAAATCGACGATGGCCTGCGTCGCCGCCAGGCTGTCGGTCAAGATGCTCAATCGACAGCCCTTGCGCCGCAGCCTCAGGGCCTGGGCCAGTTTGCCAGGTGCCATGGACACGGCATAAAAGATGTCGCGGATGCCGTCGGCGAAGCAATGCTCGGCTTCCTTAAGGGTCGACACGGTGATGGCGTTGGCGCCTGCTGCAAGCTGCGCCCGGACCACCGGCAGGCATTTGCTGGTCTTGATGTGCGGGCGCAAACGCACGCCCAAGGCATCCATGCGTTGTTGCATGCGCTGGATATTGCGCTGCATTCGCGGCATATCGATGAGCGCGACTGGGGTATCGAGGGAAGCAATTGAGACTGGCATGAACGAGGCTCGCGGGTGAAAGACAGGTTCGACTCTACTCAGTCATCGTAAAGCCGTGGTTCAATGCGCTGTCATCAATCATTAAGTTGAACTGAATGATCAGCCTCGAAGACCTGCGTATGGCCGTGACGCTGGCACGCTGCGAATCGTTGAGCGCCGCTGCCAGGGCCCTCAATGTCTCGCCACCGGCGCTGTCCATGCGCTTGCGCAAACTGGAGACGCTCCTGGGCCTGACCTTGGCCAATCGCGACGCCCGGCGGCTGAGCCTGACCGCCGACGGCGAGCGTTTCTCGCGCCAGAGTGCGCTGTTGCTGGAACAGCTGGAGGCGCTTCCCGAATCGTTCAGGCAGCAAGACGATCAACTGGCCGGCACCCTGAGGCTGGCGGCACCGTTCGGCTATGGACGCCAACGCCTCGCGCCGCTGCTGGCCCGTTTTGCCAGGTTGCACCCGCAGCTATGCCTGCATCTGGATCTCCGGGAAACGCCCTGGCCTGACCGTCATGACAGCGATGCGGTGATTCACATCGGTCACCTGAGCGACAGCCAGTGGGTCGCCCGGCCCCTTACGCAAAATGACCGTTGGCTGTGCGCGAGCCCCGCTTACCTGGAGCAGAACGGCACACCGTTAGCGCCGGAGCAACTCGCCGAGCATCGTTGTATCTGTATTCGTGAAAACGATGAAGATGTCACCCTGTGGCACCTGCGCAACGCGCACGGGCGCAAGACCCTGCGGATCAAGCCTGCCTTGTTGAGCAACGATGGCAGCGTGGCTCGACGCTGGGCCGAACAGGGCCTGGGGCTGGTGCTGCGTTCGCAATGGGACGTCAACAAAGCCATCGCCGACGGCCGCCTGGTACGGGTGCTCGCCGATTGGCAATTCGACAGCGCCCCAATCAACCTGCTGGTGCCCTCGCGCAAACTGCGCAGTGCACGGGTGCAGGCGTTGGTGAGTTTCCTGGAGGCCGAACTGAAGGTCTGAATCGGACACTGTTCCTATCGACCCATCGCCATCGCGAGCAAGCTCGCTCCCACAATGGATCGGCGGTGTTTCTTGAACCCGTGCCCACCACCATCCCCTGTGGGAGCGAGCTTGCTCGCGATGACGGCAGCCCATTCACCAGGGATGCTGAAGCTGCTGCGCCAAGCGCAGATTCTGCCGAAAACAACTCTTTGCAGAGCCGTTTGGCGCACCATAACTGCCCGCAAACCCAAAGAAACACGGGCGCGACGCCCACGCCTGGAGCATCCCGCAAAGTCTGCTGAGCGAGCCCCGCAAAACGGTGGTTTGTACCAAGCGGCCGGTATTTTTAACGATTTATCCACGGTCTCATGGTGTTGTAATGAAAACGTGATGCAGCGTTGCACCGATGCCTCACGAAAGGCGCCATGTTCGCCTCGTCGAGCCTTCAACAACAATCCAGGACCGCACTCATGAGCTTTCTTCGACCCAAGTACATCACCTTCGACTGCTACGGCACGTTGACCAATTTCCAGATGGGCACCATGACCCGCGAGCTGTTCGCCGACCGTGTCGATGCCGGGCAGATGGACCAGTTCGTCAAGGATTTCTCCGCTTATCGCCTGGACCAGGTGATGGGTGACTGGCGGCCCTATGATGAAATCATCAAGACCTCCCTGATGCGGGTCTGCAAGCGTTGGGGCGTCGAATATCGTGGCGAAGGCCAGCTCTATTACGACGCCGTGCCAACCTGGGGCCCCCACGCCGATGTACCGGCGGGCCTGTCGAAAATCGCCGACAAGATCCCCCTGGTGATTTTTTCCAACGCGATGGACGAGCAGATCATGTCCAACGTCGACAAGCTCGGCGCGCCTTTTTACAAAGTCTTCACCGCCCAACAGGCCCAGGCCTACAAGCCGCGCCTGGCCGCGTTCGAATTCATGCTCGATAACCTTGGCTGCGGACCGGAAGACGTCCTGCATGTGTCGTCGAGCTTCCGCTACGACCTGATGTCGGCCCACGACATGAAGATCAAGCACAAGGCCTTCGTCGCCCGCGGTCATGAACAACCGGCCAACGCTGCCTTTGGCTACCAACAGATCTCGGACATCGGCGGGTTGCCCGCTCTGGTCGGGCTCTGAGTCTCGACGCACGCTTGAAGGCGAAAGGGGTTAGACATGGGCAGTGAGTCCTATTGGCTCGACACCGCACCGGCGTTCACCGGTGCTCAGCTCGGCGGATTGCCCGGGCAGGTCGATGTCGCCATCGTCGGTGGCGGCTTCACCGGCCTGGCGGCGGCGCGGGCCCTGGCCTTGAAGGGGGCCAGCGTGGCAGTGCTGGAAGCGGGCAGGGTGATTGGCGAGGCGTCGGGGCGCAACGGTGGGCATTGCAGTACCGGCGTGGCCCAGGATTACGCGGCGCTCACCGCCAGCCTCGGCGCCGACAAGGCCCGGGCGTATTACCAAGCCTATGAAAACGCCGTGCACAGCGTCGTGACGCTGGTGGAGCAAGAGCAGATTGCTTGCGACCTCAAGCGCAACGGCAAGCTCAAGCTGGCTGCCAAGCCGATGCATTACGAAGGGTTGGCGCGCACCTGTGAATTGATCCGCAAGGAAGTCGATGCCGAGGTCGAGTTGCTTTCGGCCCAGGAGACGCGGGCGGAAGTCAATTCGGCGCAGTTTCATGGCGGCTTGTTGCAGCGCAATGGTGTGCAGATGCATGTCGGGCGTTTCGGCGTCGGCCTGGCCGAAGCGGCCGCCCGTCACGGTGCGTTGATCTTCCAGGGCGTGGCGGTGCAGGACTGGAAGGCCAGTGCCGGCGGCTATCGAGTCAACACCAGCAAAGGGGCGCTGCAGGCCACGCAGATCCTGCTGGCGACCGGTACCTGTCAGCAGGGCGGCCTGGGCTGGTATCGGCGGCGAATCGTGCCGGTGGGCAGTTTCGTGATTGCCACCGAGGTATTGCCCCAAGCTTTGATCGACAGCTTGCTGCCGGCACGCCGCTCCTATGTCACCAGCCGCATGATCGGCAACTACTTTCGCCTGACCCCGGACAACCGCTTGCTGTTTGGCGGCCGTGCGCGGTTTGCCATGTCCGACAGTGTTTCCGATGCCAAGAGCGGCAAGGTGTTGCAGGCCGCCATGGTGCAGATGTTCCCGCAGTTGGCGAACACCCGGATCGACTATTGCTGGGGCGGCCTGGTGGACATGACCTCCGATCGCCTGCCCCGGGCCGGCCAGCATGGCGGGGTTTATCACTCCATGGGCTACAGCGGCCACGGTGTGCAGATGTCGGTGCACATGGGCCAGGTCATGGCCGAGGTCATGGCCGGCAAGGTCGAGGCCAACCCTTGGCGCGAACTGGACTGGCCGGCCATTCCCGGGCACTTCGGCAAGCCTTGGTTTTTGCCGCTGGTCGGCGCGTATTACCGCTTGCAGGACTACCTGCACTGAGTTTCACCGCGTTGTTTGGCGTTTCAACCACGTTGCGTTAACGCAACGTCATCGAGCCCTATCATTTTCCGAAAGGTAGAACTGACATGAGTGACACTAAAAACGGCATCAAAGACCAGTTGATCACCGGTACAGAAAGTCTGCGTGTTTTCGAAGGGCTCAATCGTGGCATGTCACGCCGGCATGCCTTGCAAATGCTGGGGCTGGCCGGTGTGGCCGCGGCGGGTGCCGGCAGCCTGTTCGGCGCCGCCGGCAAGCTGCTTGCCGATGAACAGGCGAGCCCCGGCAAAGGCAAGCCCGGCGGGCGTATCCGGGTCGCCGGTATCTCCAGTTCCACCGCCGATACCCTGGACCCGGCCAAAGGCTCATCGTCCACGGACTACGTGCGCCATTACATGTTTTACAACGGCCTGACGCGTTTCGACAGCCACATGGTGCCGCAACTGGAACTGGCCGAGCGCATGGACACCACCGATGCCACGCTCTGGGTGATTACCCTGCGCAAGGAAGTGACCTTCCACAACGGCAAGGGCCTCACCGCCGCCGACGTGGTGTTTTCCCTGATGCGCCACAAGGACCCGATCACCGGTTCCAAGGTCTTGCCGCTGGCCGAGCAGTTTGCCGAGGTCAAGGCCACCGGCACCCATGAAGTGCAGATACGCCTGAGCGGCCCGAATGCCGAGCTGCCATCGATCCTTGCCATTTCCCACCTGTTGATCGTCCCCGAGGGCACCAGCGACTTCAACCAGGGCATCGGCACCGGTCCATTCAAGGTCAAGGAGTTCAAGCCTGGGGTGCGTTCCATCGGTGCGCGCAATACCAATTACTGGAAACCTGGCCTGCCGTACCTGGACGAAATCGAATTCATCGGCATCGGTGACGAGCCTTCACGGGTCAACGCGTTGCTGTCGGGCGACGTGCAGATCATCAACGAGGTCAACCCGCGCTCGACCACGCGCATCAAGGACAGCACCACCCATCGTGTAGTGGATTCGCCGTCGGGTAACTACACCGACCTGATCATTCGCCAGGACCAGATGCCCGGCCAGAGCCCGGAGTTCACCGAGGCGATGAAACTGCTGCTGGACCGCGAACAGGTCAAGTCGGCGATCTTCCGTGGGTTCGCCAGGGTCGGTAACGACCATCCGATCGCCCCCGGCGCACGCTTCTACAACGCCGACCTGCCGCAACGGACCTACGATCCGGAGAAGGCTCGTTTCCTGCTGAAGAAGGCCGGCATGGAAAGCATCAGCATGCCGGTGATGTGCTCGCCAGCCGCCACCGGTTCGGTCGACGTTGCCGTGCTGCTGCAGCAATCGGCCAAGGAGGCCGGGCTCAAGCTCAACGTCAATCGGCTGCCGAGCGACGGCTACTGGTCCAACCACTGGGCCAAGCACCCGCTGAGCTTTGGCAACATCAACCCACGGCCCAACGCCGACATGATCTTCTCGCAATTCTTCCAATCGACCGCGCCCTGGAATGAATCCGGCTGGAAAAACCCGCAGTTCGACCAGTTGCTGATCCAGGCCCGGGGTGAAACCGATGAGGTCAAGCGCGGCAAGATGTACGGGGACATGCAGGCCCTGGTGCATGAACACAGCGGCATCGGCATCCCGGTGTTCATCAGCAACATCGATGGCGTCGACCAACGCGTCAAAGGTTATGGCACCAACCCGCTGGGCGGTTTCATGGGCTATATGTTCGCCGAGCAAGTCTGGCTTGACGCTTGATGCGTGTTGTCTTGCGGCGTGACATGGCACAAGGGGTAGGGCGATGAATAGCAACACACTTTGGTTGATCGGCCGGCGTCTGGGCGCTGCGGTCGTGACCCTGTTGATCGTATCGATGGTGGTGTTCGCCATTACGGCGGTGTTGCCGGGAGACGCGGCGCAACAGTCCCTTGGACAGTTCGCCACGCCTGAGCAAGTGGCGGCGCTACGGGTGAAGATGGGCCTGGACCAACCGGGTGTGTTGCGCTACCTGCACTGGTTGATGAGCCTGCTCAGCGGTGACATGGGCGTGTCGATCTCCAACGCCACGCCGGTCAGCGAGTTGATGGCTGGCCGGGTGCCCAACACCCTGATGCTGGCGGCGGCCACGGCGCTGGTGTCGGTGCCCGTGGCGTTGATCCTGGGCATCGGCTCGGCGATGGGGCGAGGGGGACGCATCGACGGCTTCCTGAGCTTCTTCACCCTGACGATGGTGGCGGTGCCGGAGTTCCTGGTCGCCACCCTTGCAGTGCTGATTTTCGCGGTGAACCTGGGTTGGCTTTCGGCGTTGTCCTATTCCAGCGAGATCACTTCGCCTCTGCAATTCATGCGTACCTACGCCTTGCCGGTGATGACCCTGTGCTGCGTCATCGTTGCGCAGATGGCGCGCATGACCCGGGCGGCGGTGATCGATCAACTCGACAGCCCCTACGTGGAAATGGCCCGTCTCAAAGGCGTGAGTCCGGTGCGGGTGGTGCTGCGCCATGCCTTGCCCAATGCCATCGGGCCGATCGCCAATGCCATCGCCCTGAGCCTGTCCTACCTGTTGGGTGGGGTGGTGATCGTCGAGACGATTTTCAACTATCCCGGCATCGCCAGCTTGATGGTCGATGCCGTGACCAACCGCGACATGGCGTTGGTCCAGGCCTGCACCATGCTGTTTTGTACGGCGTACCTGGCGTTGGTGCTGGTGGCTGACCTGTGCGCGATCCTGTCCAATCCGAGGCTGAGAAACCAATGAACAATCTCATTGTGAAATCCCCGCCTGCGGCGCCCGAACCGGCGTTGGTCAAGGTGTCGCGCAAAACGCCCTGGCTCGGCCTGATCGGCGCCGCGATGTGTGTGATCTGGTTGCTGGTGGCTATCTTCGGGCCATGGCTGGCGCCGCACCCGGTGGGGGAAGTGGTCTCCGACAACGTCTTCGACAACCTCAGCGCCACTTATCCGCTGGGCACCGATTATCTGGGCCGCGACATGCTCAGCCGCATTCTCGTGGGCGCGCGCTTCACGGTGGGCCTGGCGCTGGTGGCGGCGGTGCTGGCCAGTGGGCTGGGCACCAGTTGCGCGCTGCTGTCGGTGGTTTCGCCGAAGTGGCTGGACGAGCTGATCAGCCGCCTGATGGACGCTTTCATTTCAATCCCGAGCAAGATGCTGGCGCTGATCATGGTCTCGGCGTTCGGTTCGTCGGTGACGCTGCTGATCTGCACGGCGGTGCTCAGTTTCATGCCGGGGGCGTTTCGTATCGCCCGCAGCATGGCGGTGAACATCGAGGCCCTGGAATACGTGCAAGTGGCCCGCACCCGTGGCGAACGCCGGCTGTACATCGCTTGTGTGGAAATCCTGCCGAACATGCTCAACCCGGTGCTGACCGACCTGGGCCTGCGTTTCGGCTTCATCGTCCTGCTGCTTAGCGGCATGAGCTTCCTCGGCCTGGGCGTGCAACCGCCGGATGCCGACCTGGGCTCGCTGGTGCGGGAAAACATCGGCGGCCTCAACCAGGGGGCGCCGGCCATCGTGATTCCAGCCCTGGCCATCGGCACCCTGACCATCGGCGTCAATCTGTTTATCGACCGCTTGTCTTCGCGGCGCAACCGACGTACGGGAGGCCATTGATATGAGCCAATTGATCCGAGTCGAGAACCTGCGCGTAGTCGCCTGTGGCGAGCGCAGCGAGGTGGAGATCGTCAAGGGCGTGAGTTTTTCCCTGGAGAAAGGTGAAGTGCTGGCGCTGATCGGCGAGTCCGGTTCAGGCAAGACCACCATCGCCCTGGCGTTGCTCGGTTATGCCCGGCGCGGTTGTCGCCTGGCCGGCGGCGTGGTGCAGATTGGCGAGCACGACATGCTCGCCTTGAGTGAACGCGAGCTGCAAGGCCTGCGCGGCAATCGGGTGTCGTACATCGCCCAAAGCGCCGCGGCGGCGTTCAACCCGGCCAAGAAACTCATCGACCAAGTGGTGGAAGGGGCGGTGATCCATGGCCTGGGCAGCCGTGCCGTGCTCGAAGCCAAGGCCATCGAACTGTTCCGCGACCTGGCGCTGCCGGATCCCGAGCGCATTGGCCAGCGTTATCCCCATCAAGTGTCCGGCGGGCAACTGCAGCGGGTGATGGCGGCCATGGCGCTGATCAGCGACCCGCTGCTGGTGGTGCTCGATGAGCCGACCACGGCCCTCGATGTGACGACCCAGATCGACGTGCTGCGCGCCTTCAAGCGGGTCGTGCGCGAACGTGGCGCGACGGCGGTCTATGTGTCCCACGACCTGGCCGTCGTGGCGCAGATGGCCGATCAGATCGTGGTGCTCAACGGCGGGCAGATCTTTGAACAGAGCGCCACGGCGCCGCTGCTCAAGGGCCCGGCTCACGCCTACACCCGCAGCCTGCTGGCGGCGGCACGGCCAGACACGACGATTCGCCCACCCTGCGGCGTGGCCGAAGACACGCCGTTGCTGACCATCCAAGGCCTGGTCGCAGGCTACGGCAACAAGAACCAGCAGGGCATGCCGGCGATCCGGGTGCTCGAAGACATCGACCTGACGGTGCGCAGGGGCCAGGCCATCGGTGTGATCGGTGAGTCAGGCTCGGGCAAATCGACCCTGGCGCGGGTGGTGGCCGGGCTGTTGACCCCGGCCCTGGGCGGGCTGACGTTTGACGGTCAGCCACTGGGTGGCAGCTTGTCCGAACGCACGGACGAACAGTTCCGGCGTATTCAAATGGTGTTCCAGAATGCCGACACCGCGCTCAACCCGATGCACAGCATCAGCACTATCCTAAGTCGGCCGTTGAAGATGTATTTCGGCCTCAAGGGCGCGGCGCTGCGTGAGCGTATCGGCGAATTGCTCGACCTGGTGCGTCTGCCACGGGACATGGCCGAGCGCCGCCCGAGCGAACTCTCCGGTGGACAGAAACAGCGGGTCAACCTGGCCAGGGCGCTGGCGGCCAAGCCGGATCTGATCCTGTGCGATGAAGTGACCTCGGCCCTCGACACCGTGGTCGGCGCGGCGATCCTTGAACTGCTGCGCGACTTGCGCCAGCAACTGGGGGTTTCCTACCTGTTCATCAGCCACGACATCTCCACGGTGCGGGCGCTGTGCGACGACATCGTGGTGATGTACAGCGGCCACAAGGTCCAGGCGGGCACCCGACAATCGTTCGCCCAGGCGCCGTTCCATCCCTACACCGACCTGCTGATCCACTCGGTACCGGAGATGCGTCAGGGTTGGCTGGAAAGTTGTGGCGCCACCACCTGCGGCACGCTGCCGGTGTTGGGCGCGCGCGCCGAGGTGCCGGACCTGTGCACCTTCCTCAATCGCTGCCCGGTGCGGGTCGACGGCCTGTGCAATCACACCGCACCGCCCCGGCGGATCATCGATGGTGGCAGCGAGGTGCTCTGTCATCACGACAGCGCCGAGCTGCTCAAGCGCCAACAGGATTCAAACAGCATGATCGTGGGAGCCTACGCATGAACGCGCGTTTCGTGAGGTTGGCCGAACAGGGCCGGCCTGTCGTCAAATTGAAAGTGGATGGCGTCCCGGTCGAGGCGTTGCAGGGCGACACCTTGATGGTCGCCTTGCTGACCCACGGCCCGGCGTTGCGCCAGTCGGAATTCGATCCGGGCAGCCGTGCCGGTTTCTGCCTGATGGGCGCCTGCCAGGATTGCTGGGTCTGGACCCGCAGCGGCGAACGCCTGCGGGCCTGCTCCAATGAAGTACGCGAAGGGCTGGACATCATGACTCAACAACCGGAGGCGATATGGCCACTGCGCGGCTGAACACGCATCGAGTCGTCATCGTCGGCGCCGGGCCGGCCGGCATCCGTTGTGCCCAGACCCTGGTCGCAGCGGGCTTCAAGCCGATCCTGCTCGACGAAAACCGTCGCGATGGCGGGCAGATCTATCGGCGCCAGCCCGAAGGGTTCACCCGCAACTACGCCACGCTGTACGGCACCGAGGCGGACAAGGCCCGTGACCTGCACGAAAGCTTCGACCGCCTGCGCCCGCAGATCGACTACCGTCCGGACACCCTGGTGTGGAACCTGACCCCCGGGCAATTGTGCTGCGTCAGCCAGGGCCAGCACACGACGGTGGATTACGACGCGCTGATCCTCTGCACCGGCGCCACCGACCGCTTGATGCCCATCGAGGGCTGGCAGTTGGGCGGCACCTACAGCCTCGGCGGCGCGCAGATCGCCTTGAAGGCCCAAGCGGTTTCCATCGGTCATCGGGTGGTGTTCATGGGCAGTGGGCCATTGCTGTATCTGGTCGCCAGCCAATACCTCAAGGCCGGCGCCAATGTCGCAGCGGTGCTGGACACATCGCCGCTGGGCCAGCGCATCAAAGCCTTGCCCAAGCTCATGGCGCGCCCGGGCTTGCTGTTCACCGGCATGAAACTGTTGGCACAGTTGTATCGGGCGAAGATTGCCGTGCACCTGGGCATTTCGCCGCTGCAAATCCTGGGAGAGGCGAGCAGCGGCGTCAGCGGCGTGCGGGTCCGTACCGCGAGTGGGGAAACCTTGACGGTGGCGTGCGACGCGGTGGCGCTGGGTTATCACTTGCGCCCGGAAACCCAACTGGCTGACCTGGCGGGCTGCCGCCTGCGCTTTGACGAGGCCTCCAGCCAATGGCTGCTGGACACGGACGAAGAGGGGCGGACCTCGGTCAGCGGTGTCTACGCCGCCGGTGATGGTTCGAAGATCCGTGGCGCCGATGCCGCCGAGCACGCCGGACGCCTGGTCGCCCTGGCGTTGTCGAGCGATCTGCAGCAGCCGGTGGACGCCGCACTCGTCGCCGAACAGCGCCAGGCGCTCAAGGTGATGGACGCGTTTCGCCTAGGCCTGGCCCAGGCGTTTCCCTGGCCGGCGGCACAAGCCAAGGCCTTGCCGGACGAAGCCATTATCTGCCGCTGCGAGATGATCAGCGCCGGCGAACTGCGCCGCACGGTCAGCGAAAAGGGCGCCTGTGAAGTCAATCGGGCCAAGGCGTTCAGCCGGGTTGGCATGGGCCGCTGCCAGGGACGTTATTGCTCCCAGGCCGGCGCCGAAGTCATTGCAGCAGCAGCGGGTGTCCAGGTGCAGGAGGTGGGGCGCCAGCGCGGCCAGGCGCCCGTGAAACCCCTTTCGATGCTCACTCGGGAGGTGACGCCATGACGCTGAATAAAGCCGATGTGGTGATTGTCGGCGGCGGCCTGATGGGCTCGGCGGCAGCGTTTTTCCTGCGCCAGCGGGGGCAGTCGGTGATCTTGCTGGAGCGTGACCAGATCGGCCAGTACGCCAGCGGCGTCAACTTCGGCAACGTCCGGCGCCAGGGACGTTTCCTTGGGCAACTGGAACTGGCGAACCGCTCCTGGGCGCTGTGGAAACGCCTGCCGGAGCTGATCGACGACGACCTGGAATTCATCGCCAGCGGGCACATGCGCGTGTGTTATCGCGAGGATGAAATACCCGAGCTTGAGGCTTACGCAGCGGCACCGGAAGCGGCGCAACTGGACTTGCAGATCTATCGCGGTAGCGAGCTGCACGCGCGTTTTCCGTTTCTTGGCAAGGACGTCAAGGGCGGCTCCTATGCGCCCCACGACGGTCACGCCAACCCGCGCCTGGCCGCCCCGGCGTTCGCCCGGGCGGCGCGGCGGCTCGGGGCACGCATCGAGGAGCGCTGCGAAGTGGCCGAGGTGCAGAAGGTCGGTGAAGGGTTCGGCATCAGCACCACCGATGGTCGCCAGTTCAGCGCCGCGCAACTGTTGATTACCGCAGGTGCTTGGGGCCAGAAACTCTCGGCGCAATTCGGCGAGCCGGTGCCGCTGGAGACCAACGGCCCGCAGATGGCCGTCACCGAACCGGTGCCTTACGCCTTGCCGACGGTGATCGGGGTGTACACCAAGATTCCTGAAGAAGTGATCTATTTCCGCCAGATTCCCCGGGGCAATATCATCATCGGCGGCGGCTATCGCAGCAAGCCGGACATGCTCAACCGCCGGGCCTATGTCGAGCCGCGCAGCATCCTCAACCAACTGGACCAGATGCGTCGGCTGCTGCCGGGTGTCGGCCATCTCAACATCATCCGCGTGTGGAGCGGCATCGAAGGCTACCTGCCCGATTCCCTGCCGGTGATGGGGCCCAGCGGCAACGTCGATGGCTTGTACTATGCGTTCGGCTTCAGCGGCCATGGCTTCCAGCTCGGTCCGGGCGTTGGCGATGTCATGGCTGAACTGATCAGCACCGGCAGCACTCGAACCTTCATCGAGCCGTTCTCCATCCGCCGGTTCGCCCTTTTCGCCGAGCAACGGAGCAAGGCCTCATGAAACCCCGCGTGTTAGCTATTTTCGAACGCCTGCTGGCGTTTGAAACGGTCTCTTCAGAATCGAACCTGGCCCTGATCGAGTACGTGCGCGAGCTGTTGCTGAGCAAGGGCATCGAGTCGCTGATCGTCAAGGATGAGAGCGGCAAGAAGGCCAACCTGTTCGCCAGCACCGGCCCGCGTGACTTGCCCGGGGTCCTGCTGTCCGGCCACACCGATGTGGTGCCGGCGGCGGGGCAGGCCTGGACCGTTCCGGCGTTCCAGGCGACCGTGCGCGATGGGCGGGTCTACGGGCGCGGCAGTTGTGACATGAAAGGTTTCATTGCGCTGGCCATCGACGCCATGCTCGATGCCGCCGACCATTCGTTGAACCGGCCATTGCAACTGGCGCTTTCCCACGACGAAGAGATCGGTTGCGTGGGGGTGCGGCGCTTGCTCGACGTGCTGCACCTGGCGCCGGTGCGACCGTTTCTGTGCGTGATTGGCGAGCCGACCAACATGCAATTCGTGCTCGGCCATAAGGGCAAGGGTTCCTATCGCACCTACTGTCGCGGCCTGGAAGCGCACTCATCGCTGGCACCGCGCTCGGTCAATGCGATTCACGTGGCCTGCGATTTCATCGCGGCGTTGCGCCAGAGCCAGCAGCAATTGCAGGAGCAAGGCGCCCAGGACGCGGATTACGACGTGCCCTACAGCACCGTGCATGTCGGGCAGATTGTCGGCGGCAAGGCACTGAACATCGTGCCAAACCTGTGCACCCTGGATTTCGAAGTGCGCAATTTGCCGGACGATGATCTGGACCTGTTCCTGGAGCAACTGCGTGAGCGCGCCGAGGTGATCGTGCGCGAGGCGAAAAAACTCTCCAGCGTCGCGGACATCGAGATCGAAACCCTGAATGTCTATCCGGGCCTCGACACCCATCCGAGCGTCGAAGCCGTGCGCTTCCTGAAAAACTTCGCCACCCCGGACACCGGCACCGCCAAGGTCTCCTTCGGCACCGAGGGCGGCCTGTTCAAGCAGCGTCTGGATGTCCCCGTGGTGGTCTGCGGCCCAGGCTCCATCGAACAGGCGCACAAGCCTGACGAGTTCATCGAAATCAGCCAGATGGATGCGGGGGAGCGGTTTCTGGAAGGGTTGTTGGGGTCGTTGAAAATCTAAGCCATGTACATGACTAAATGTGGGAGCGGGCTTGCCCGCGAAGGCGATGTGTCAGTTGACGATGAGTTGACTGGCACGCCGCTTTCGCGAGCAAGCCCGCTCCCACATAGGCTTCAGTGGTGATGCTGACATCTCGGTAGAGCCTGCCGTCCCACCTCGAAATTTCAGCATCCAACACTGCCCAATCCCCGCTTTCAGCATCCTGCCCCGCGGCATCTCCCTAGACTGGAGCTACCTCGGAACAGGACGCGACCATGCTCAAGAATCGATTGAAAGACCCCAGCCTATTGGCAGAACTCGCTTACGTCGACGGTCAGTGGATCGGTGCCGACAACGCCGCCACCCTTGACGTCATCGACCCGGCCACCGGCCAGTCGCTGGCTCATGTACCCGCGATGCAAGGCGTGGAAACCCGGCGTGCCATCGAGGCCGCCGAGCGCGCCTGGCCAGCGTGGCGCGCGCGTCCGGCGGCGGAGCGGGCAGCGCTGTTGGAGCGCTGGTATCAGGCCATGATGGACAACCTCGACGACCTCGCGCTGATCATGACGTGCGAACAGGGCAAGCCGTTGAGCGAAGCCAAAGGCGAAATCCGCTACGGGGCCGGTTTCGCCAAATGGTTTGCCGAAGAGGCCCGGCGGGTCTATGGCGAGACCATCCCGGCGCCCAGCGGCGACCGACGCCTGCTCACGCTCAAGCAGCCGGTGGGGGTCTGTGCCGCGATCACTCCATGGAATTTCCCCAATGCGATGATCACTCGCAAGTGCGCACCGGCCTTGGCGGCGGGGTGCCCGGTCATCGTCAAACCCTCGGACCTGACTCCCTTGTCGGCCCTGGCCCTGGCGGTGCTGGCCGAGCGGGTAGGGATTCCGGCCGGGGTGTTCAATGTCGTGACGGGTATGCCCGCCGGTATCGGCGAAGAACTGACCGGCAACCCGACGGTGCGCAAGATTTCCTTTACCGGTTCGACGGCGGTCGGGCGTTTGTTGATGCGCCAGAGCGCCGAGCACATCAAGCGCTTGAGCCTGGAGCTGGGCGGCAACGCGCCGTTCATCGTGTTTGACGATGCGGACCTGGAGCAAGCCGTCGCCGGCATCATGCTCAGCAAGTTTCGCAACGCCGGCCAGACCTGCGTCTGCGCCAACCGCATCCTGGTGCAGGACGGTATCTACGAACGCTTCGCCGCGCGGCTGGTGGAGGAGGTGGGCAAGCTCAAGGTCGGCAATGGGCTGGAGGCTGGCGTGATGATCGGCCCGCTGATCAACCTCGCTGCGGTGAACAAAGTTGCCCGGCACATCGACGATGCGTTGAGCCAGGGCGCGCGCCTGCTCTGTGGTGGCGTTCCCGAGGGCGACAGTCAGTTCGTCCAGCCAACGGTACTGGGCGAGGCCCACGCCGGGATGTTGCTGGCCAACGAAGAAACCTTCGGCCCGGTGGCTCCGCTGATGCGCTTTACTACAGAAGAGCAGGCCCTGGCCCTGGCCAATGCCACGCCGTATGGCCTGGGCGCTTATTACTTCACCCAGGACCTGCGCCGCTCATGGCGTTTCGGCGAGGCGCTGGAGTTCGGCATGGTCGGGCTCAACACCGGGATCATTTCCATGGAAGTCGCGCCCTTCGGCGGCATCAAGCAGTCGGGCCTGGGGCGCGAAGGCAGCAAGTACGGCCTGGACGAATACCTTGAAGTCAAAGCCTTCCACATCGGTGGGTTGTGATGCGACCGTCATTTGAACAGACACCAGGGAGCCACGATTGATGAGCAAACCATTTCGAATCGCTGCCATTGCCGGCGATGGCATCGGCAAGGAAGTCCTGCCGGAAGGGCTGCGGGTACTGGAGCAAGCCGCGAAAAAGTGGCAGTTGTCGCTGGACATCGAAGTGCTCGATTGGGCCCATTGCGATTACTACTTGGAACACGGGCAGATGATGCCCGCCGACTGGTTCGAACAACTCAAGGACTTCGACGCCATCTACTTCGGCGCCGTGGGCTGGCCGGACAAGGTGCCGGATCATGTTTCCCTGTGGGGCTCGCTGCTCAAGTTCCGTCGCGACTTCGACCAGTACGTGAACATCCGCCCGGTGCGGCTGTTCCCGGGCGTGCCGTGCCCCCTGGCCGGGCGCAAGGCGGGGGACATCGACTTCGTGGTGATTCGTGAAAACACCGAGGGCGAATACTCTTCCGTCGGCGGCAAGATGTTCGAGGGCACCGAGCATGAGTTCGTGCTGCAGGAATCGGTGTTCACCCGGCGCGGGGTCGACCGGATCCTGAAGTTCGCTTTCGACCTGGCCCAGACCCGACCGCGCAAACGGTTGACAGCGGCAACCAAGTCCAACGGCATTTCCATCAGCATGCCGTATTGGGACGAGCGCACGGCGTTGATGGCCGAGCGGTACCCGGATGTGCAGTGGGACAAGCAACACATCGACATCCTGTGCGCTCGCTTCGTTTTGCAGCCCGACCGGTTTGATGTGGTGGTGGCGTCGAATCTGTTCGGCGACATCCTTTCCGACCTGGGCCCGGCCTGCGCCGGCACTATCGGCATCGCACCGTCGGCCAACCTTGATCCGGAACGCCGCTACCCGTCGCTGTTCGAACCGGTGCATGGTTCGGCCCCCGATATCTATGGGCAGAACATCGCCAACCCGATCGCGATGATCTGGTCCGGCGCCTTGATGCTCGACTTCCTGGGTAACGGCGATGAACGCTACCGCGCGGCCCATGATGGGATTCTCAAGGCCATCGAACAGGTGATCGCCGAAGGCCCCATCACCCCCGACCTGGGTGGACAAGGCTCGACCCAGGCTGTTGGCCAGGCCATCGCCGCGGCGCTCTGAGACTTGATCCAACCTGCGACACCTTTTGCCCGCTCACACTGCGGGCTTTTTTTTGGCTGATCTACCACCACCCATCACAACCCTTTGTGGGAGCGAGCCTGCTCGCGATAGCGGTGGAACTGTCATACGCCGGATTACTTGACGACGTACACCTTGCGCACATAAACGCTGCTTTTCCAGGCACACGGGGCATTCAGCGGGACGAATACGGTATCGCCGGTGTTGACCGTCAAGTCGCTGCCGTCGGCTGCCTGTAAGGTGACGCTGCCTTCGAGCAGGTGCATCAGCTCATGCAGTTTGTGCGGTCGTGACTTGCGGGTGTAGGGCGTCGAGTCCCAGATACCGATGCGCAGGTTGCTCGCTTCTTCGACAAACAGATTGTGCGAGCGACATTGCGGTGGCGGGCTGAGCAGGATCTCCTCATCCGGGGCAGCGGAAGGCGAGAGCAGGGTGTGGGCGGGGAGTGCCGTCAGTCCGGGAAGGTGCGCTTCGATGCGCTGGGTGTCGGCACAGAAGGCCCAAAGCGAGCCGGGTTGCGCCTCGACCTCTAGCGCGGTCCCCCGACCGATCACCGCGCTTTCACCTGGCTTGAGCTGCAGCGTCTGCCCCTGGCTGCGCAGCGTTACTGCGCCGGCATGCACCACGAGCGTCTCACTGAAGGGGTATTCATCGACGCTGAACAGCCCGCTCGCCCGGACCACGCCGGCAGTCATGCCATCCTCCCCGGCATAGGCGATGAGTCGGTCGAACGGATCCTTGGCGCCCAGTGAACCCGGGGTGAACGGGGTTGAGGCAAGACTGCCATCGGCGTGTGCCAACAGCACTGCAGTGGGTTCGAGCATGAAGATGATTCTCCAGGGAGCATTGAGGGAAGTGTGGGTTTTCAGCCAATGGCCTGGGTCACCGGCGCAAATTGCCGAACCGCACAGGTAGCCTGCGGGGGTGTGCCCCGTGCCATTTGGGCGACGGTGTCGACCTGCTTGAGCCCGGCATCTTCCAGCCAAGGGGCCAGACCGCTGTTTGAGGGGATGTCGATACGAACGAATGCCCCCGGCACTTGGGCCAGCAGCACGGCGATCAAGTGCTGAGCCTGTTCCAGGGTTTGGGCGATGACCGGGCCAATGCAGCGACCACGGCCAAAGGGACGCAGCAGGGCGAAAGCGCACAGGTGACCGTCCTGTTCGATACCCACGCAATGTTCAACGACACCGAACAGGTCATTGAGTACGGCGCTTCGTTCCAGCCCGCTCCCGGCATTGGCCAGTTTGATCAACTCGGCGTGATCGGCTTCGTCCAGCACGCGGCAGCGTTCGCCGGCGGCCAGTTCTTGCGGGGCCGGCACCAGCGCTTGCCCTTGATGCTGCTGGATATGCCCAAAATCAACGAACCCCTGGCTGGCATACAGCGGGGCACCGGCCAGCGTCGCATTGAGGATGGCGGTTCGTGAGCCGCAAGCTTCGATTGCCAGTTCCATCAGTTTGCGCCCGATTCCCTGGCCTTGATATTCATCGTCGACAATCACCAGGCCGATCGTGGCGTAATCCCCCTGGGCGCAGGTGAACGCCGTGCCAATCAAACGGCCCTGGTCTTCCACGACAAAACCCTGGGCAACACGTTGCAACATCGCCCAGTCTTCCAGGCGATGGGGCCATTTCAATTGCACGGACAAGGCATGGGCCGCAGGCACATCGGCGGCGGTCATGGCGCGATAGAAGTAAGTAGGGCGTTGCGAAATGGACATGGCAGATCACCATAAAATAAGGGGCGAAATCGGATGGATGTGTGCGCTGAAAGTCTTTGTATCTCACCTGCCATCGGGCCTGGCAAGGGCGGCAAATCGATTCGGTATCTTCCGTAAGCAACGGCTCTGCCGGCCACATTTCTTGCTCAAATCAGACGCTTGGCCAGCAGTAAATACCGGGTCGTTTTTTCGCTGTTCAGATCGAAACCAGAGGTCATCGAGGGCTCAATAGTTACGCTCACGATCAACCAGGCCCAGCATCGATTTTCCCCGTTGATGCCGGCGGATGTTCTCCAACAACACGCCAAAGGCACTTTCAGGCTGAGTCATCGCCGCGATGTGCGGCGTCAACAGTATCTGTGGATGGTGCCAGAAGGGGTGATCCATCGGTGCCGGCTCCTGCTCCAGCACGTCCAGCACCGCGGCGCTGAGTTGGCCGTCGGCAAGGGCTTCAAGCAGGTCCGCTTCCACCAGATGCCCACCTCGGCCCATGTTGACCAACGCTGCGCCCTTGGGCAGGTGTTGGAACAGCTGGCGGTTGAGGATCCCTCGGGTCTGCTCGGTCAACGGCAGGACGCACAGCACAATGTCGCATTGACCGAGAAAGGCCGGCAATTGCTCGTCGCCAGCAAAGCACACGACGCCCTCGATGTCATGCTCGCTGCGGGCCCAGCCCGATAAGGCAAAACCAAAGGTCTTCAAGGTGGCGAGTATCTGCCGTGCCTGCAAACCCAGGCCCATGAGGCCCACCCGGCGTTGCCCGGCGGGCACCAGCCGGTGCGCTTGCCAGCACCGTTCGGCCTGTTGCTGGCGATAGCGCAACATGTCCCGGTGCAGGTTGAGCACGGCGAAACTGGCGTATTCGCACATGCCCTGGCTGATGCCCGGGTCGAGCAAGCGCACCACCGGCAGCGTCGTAGGCAACCGGCTCAGGTCAAGTTGATCCACGCCGGCCGACAAGGCAAACAGCACCTGCAGATTCGGCAACAGCGTTTCGACGTCGTCCGGCGCCTGCCAGGCCGCCAGGTACTGGATATCCCGCGGGTCGCCGATGTCTGGCCAGGCACGCCATTCAATGTCCGGCGCGTGTTCGGCGAATAGGCGCCGCCAGTGTTCGCCGCGTACCGGGTCAGCTTTATAGAGCAGGGCCATGGGTCACTTCTCGCCTGAAATCAAGGAGCCCCTAGCATGCCTCAACGCCAGAGCAGGATCTGTCGAAAGGGCCGGCGTAGCAGCATCGCACTGCGTTGCAAGGTGCCTTTTGCGGCAGATTCCATGGGGCTGGAATGCCTCTGGAGGATTCTGCTGTTTGCCGGGGTGTAAACAGTCGATCCGAATTTCTCAACGACCAAGTTCGGCTTAGACAATCGCGTCGAACGCTTAACCTGTGAACACACCGCAGCCGCTTCCTGGGTGCGAGGCTCACGATGGGAAATGCCAATGAACAGTAAAGTCGAAGAAACCCCAAGTTTGCTCCGTCAGCGTGATCAATTCGTGCCACGTGGCCTGGTCACCGCGCACCCGTTGGTGATCGATCGGGCCCAGGGTTCGGAATTATGGGACGTGGATGGCAAGCGCTACCTGGACTTCGTCGGCGGCATCGGTGTGTTGAACATTGGCCACAATCACCCCAAGGTCGTCGCGGCCGTGCAGGCCCAGTTGCAGAAGATCTCCCATGCCTGCTTCCAGGTCGTGGCCTACAAGCCTTACCTGGACCTGGCCCAGCGCCTGTGCGAAATGATCGGCGGCCAGCACGCCTATAAAGCGGCATTTTTCACCTCGGGTGCCGAAGCGGTGGAAAACGCGGTGAAGATCGCCCGGGCCCACACCAACCGCTCGGCCGTGATTGCCTTTCGTGGCGGATTCCATGGCCGGACCTTGCTCGGCACCACGCTGACCGGCATGAGCCAGCCGTACAAACAGAACTTCGGCCCGTTCGCCCCGGAGGTCTTCCACACGCCCTATCCAAATGCCTATCGCGGCGTCACCAGCGCCATGGCGCTGCAGGCGCTGGACGAGCTGTTGGCCACGCAAGTGGCACCTGAGCGGGTCGCGGCCATCATCATCGAGCCGGTGCAGGGCGATGGCGGTTTCCTGTCGGCCCCCGCCGAGTTTTTGCAGGGCCTGCGCGCATTGACGCAAAAGCATGGCATTGTGTTGATTCTCGATGAAATCCAGACTGGTTTCGGTCGTACCGGTAAATGGTTCGGTTTCCAGCACGCCGGCATCCAGCCGGACCTGGTCACGGTCGCCAAGAGCCTCGCCGGTGGCTTGCCGTTGTCGGGTGTGGTCGGCAAGGCCGAGATCATGGACGCTCCACTGCCGGGTGGCCTGGGCGGTACGTACGGCGGTAATGCGCTGTCGTGCGCGGCGGCGCTGGCGGTGATCGAGGCGTACGAGCAAGAACAGCTGCTGGTCCGTGGCGAAGTCCTGGGTCAGCGCTTGCGC
The DNA here is from genome assembly GCF_900100135.1 of Pseudomonas sp. NFACC05-1. Classification (NCBI taxonomy): domain Bacteria; kingdom Pseudomonadati; phylum Pseudomonadota; class Gammaproteobacteria; order Pseudomonadales; family Pseudomonadaceae; genus Pseudomonas; species Pseudomonas sp. NFACC05-1. The sequence continues at coordinate 157,506 of NZ_FMTR01000007.1, forward strand.
CAGGGCCTGCTGCATCTGCAAACGCGTTACCCGCAGATCGGCGACGTGCGCGGCAGCGGCTTCATGCTGGCGATCGAACTGATCAAGCATGATGAGGCGCGGACCCCGGATGCCGACCTGAACCAACGCCTGATCGACGAAGCCCGGGCCGGTGGTTTGCTGGTGATCAAGTGCGGGGTGTACCGCAACGTCTTGCGCTTCCTGGCGCCGCTGGTGACCAGCGAAGCGCAGATCGACGAAGCGTTGCAGATTCTCGACGGTGCCTTGGCACGCGTCCTGGGCTGATGCCCGCGTTCATGACGTTTGCCGGGGCAAGCGTCAGTGGCGGTTAATGGAGCGTTGATCGATGGGACATCATCGGAGGCTTTACAGATGAGGCTGACTGAATATCGGGCGTTGTTGATCGACTGCGATGAGGTCTTGGTGGATCGGGACTCCGGCGTCTGGACGGCGTTGCAACCGTTGCTGGAAAACCATGGCGAGCCGTTGGACAAAGCACAGGTGCTCGCCGATTTTGACGAAGTACTGCAAGCCTTGTACCCGCGTTTCGGCGAATTGGGCTTCAGCGGCTTGCTGTGTTTCGCCCACCGTCAATTGGCCGAGCGCTGGAAGCTCAAAATCAGTTGGGAGGAGGGCATGAGCTTCGCCCGCTCGGCTGCCGGTTGGACGCTGTTCGAGGATGCGCCGGGTGCGATGCTCTACCTGCGCAAGTTCTATCGGTTGTTGGTGCAAGGGGATCGCGATGCCGAGGACCGGGGCGTGTTGTGCGAGCGCCTGGGCATCGAGCCTGATGATTTTATTTCGCTGGCGAGCGACCCGTTGCAGGATCACGATTGGCTGGCGGCCAATGGCCTGAGCGCCGAGACGATTCTTCAGGTGACCCGTCCTGGCGCCCGTCCACGGTCGGTTGGGGCTGTCTGCCTGATCTGCCGCAACGCCGATAGGTCGCCCGCGCCCTGTGCGGCGGACTACTGCATCAACAGCATGGCTGATCTGGTCGCTCAGCATCAGCTGTCCTTACGACGCTGATTTTGTTAGAAGATTGTCTTACAAACGGCAGGCAAGAGGTATGCGATGGAAGGTTTAGCGAAACTGGACCGGATCGACATCAGCATTTTGGTAGAGCTTCAAAAAGATGGCCGCATGACCAACGTCAGCCTGGCCGATGCCGTGGGCTTGTCCGCCAGCCCGTGCCTGCAGCGGGTCAAGCGACTGGAGTCGTTGGGGTACATTTCCAGCTACAAGGCCCATCTGAACCTGGCCAAGATTACCGACTCGGTGACGGTCTTCACCGAAGTCACCCTGAGCGACCACAAGCGTGAGGACTTCGCCAAGTTCGAATCCAACATCCGCCTGGTGGATGAAGTACTCGAATGCCACCTCATCAGCGGCGGCTACGACTACCTGGTGCGCTTCATGACCCGCAGCATCCAGGACTATCAGGACGTGATGGAAAGCCTGTTGGACAAGAACATCGGCATCTCCAAGTACTTCAGCTACATCGTCATCAAGTCACCGGTGCGCAAGGATGAGATTCCATTGCGCAAGTTGTTGCGGCATTGAGTTCGGGAACCATCCTAAAACAGCTGCGGGAGCGAGCTTGCTCGCGAAGGCGTCGGCAGGTTCGGCATTGAGGCACGCTGATCCACCGCCATCGCGAGCAAGCTCGCTCCCACAAGGGATCTGGGCTTTTATTCCTTGAGGAAGGTCAGCAGATCCTGATTGAGACGATCCTTGTGCGTCTCGGTCAAGCCGTGCGGCGCACCAGGGTAGACGATCAGTCGAGCGCCCTTGATCAGCGCCGCCGAGGCCCGGCCTGAAGCGTCGATAGGCACGATCTGGTCGTCATCGCCATGGATCACCAGCGTCGGCACATCGAACTTCTTCAAATCGCCGCGCAAGTCGGTAGCCGAGAATGCCGCGATCGAGTCATAGGTATTCTTGCTGCCACCCTGCATGCCTTGCACCCAGAACGACTGGATCAACCCCTGGGATGGCTTGGCGCCCTTGCGGTTGTAGCCGTAGAACGGGCCCGAGGCAATGTCCAGGTACAGCTGCGAGCGGTTCTCCAGGGATGCCTTGCGCAGGCCATCGAACACCTCGATAGGCAAGCCACCGGGGTTGGTGTCTGTCTTGAGCATCAACGGCGGGACAGAGGACACCAGCACGGCCTTCTTCACTCGAGCGGTGCCGTGACGGCCGATGTAGCGAGCCACTTCACCGCCCCCTGTCGAGAAGCCCACCAAGGTGACGTCCTTCAGGTCCAGCGCTTCAATCACCGCCGCCAGGTCATCGGCATAGTGATCCATGTCGTTGCCTTCCCAAGGCTGGCTGGAGCGACCGTGGCCGCGACGGTCATGAGCCACCACGCGATAACCCTTCGAGGCGAGGAACATCATCTGGCCTTCCCAGCTGTCGGAGTCCAGTGGCCAGCCGTGGCTGAAGGTCACGACCTCACCATCGCGCGGGCCCCAGTCCTTGTAATACAGCTGGACGCCATCCTTGGTGGTGATGTAACTGGCGGACTGAACCACGCTGCCGACAGCAGACGCGCTGGCAGCGGACTGGACAGGTGACGCGGCTTCGGCGCTGAGGGTGGCCAATGCCAGGGTGGCGACAGCGAGGGTGCGGTTGAATGTGTTCATCGTTTCTCTCTCCATAAGGTCAGTTTGATCTGCGGCGATCGTCGTCGATCGCGTTGGTGGGCAGATTAGAGAGAGAGGCCGAGGACGAGAACGGCGCCGGTATCGATAGCAACTATGGGAAAATCGGATAGCTGCGTTTCGCTTCGGTTGCGTGTGAATGGTCGGCGCGGGTTATGGTGACCTTGTGGCGAGGGGATTTATCCCCGCTGGGTTGCGCAGCAACCCCAAAATTTAAGGGGACTGCTACGCAGCCCAACGGGGATAAATCCCCTCGCCACAATTGCCTGCTCTGTACAGATTCACACGGATGAAAGCGGCAGTGTCTTCAGGCCATTTGGCGTTTGAATATGTGCAACCAGGGAGGGAGCCGAAGACGCTTGCCGTGCATGAAGATGAACCGGGCCAGAAAAGTTCATGGCCGTCAGGATCGCGCTGACTTTTTCCGGATCCGTATGGAAGATCTCCAGCGTCAATAGCGCGCACCCCTTGTCCTGGAGCATGTCCGCAGGATGAGGCCCAGGCGCCCATTGAATGAGGGTGGGGACTGATCCAGCCATGGGAAGGCTTCCATCAGCCGGTATGGTGATTTGCCAATTCAGTGCTCCTCTCGTCATGGGTTCGACATCTCCGACAAGGCCAGGGCAGGCATCACGAGCCGTATGGATATCATCGGTGCGTGCTACCCAGGTCGCCAGGCGTGCCGGCGAATCGGGAGCCAATTGATCGAGGCCGAACCAGCGTGCCCGGTGCGGACGTAGGGCGGACGGGTCCACGGCAATCACTTCGAGGTAGACCCCGGGGCCAAGGTGCAGCAGCCTGTTATGGGTGCCCATGCGTGAGTGGACGCCACCCGGCTGAAGGTCGACGCCCAGCGCGTCAGTCACGAACGCGCAGCCGGTATCGAGGTCCGTTGCCACGATGACAAGGTGATCAAGGGTGGTTTTCATGTGTTCATCCATCCGTGGGTTGGGAAGTGTCTGTCGCCATCAACCAAAAGAAGGCATCGGCCCCAGCGAGTGCAAGATCCACATGACCGCCGCCACTGCTGCCAGCGCGGCGACCACAATGCCGATCAGCACCCATTTCAGGATTTTCTGCCCTTTCGACGGCTGGGACCTTGGCCCGTGTGCCTCGACCATGTGCCGAATTTCTCCGGCGCATCGCGGGCAAACAGCGGTGTCGTAAGGGAGGAGGGACCCGCATTGATCACAGTTTGTCATGTCGTCACTTCGAGGCTCAAAGGAGGGGGGGCCCTTTATGGGCTCGTAAAAGCGGACCGAACATGTGTGGCGTCAGTCGCTTAATATTTGTAGACGATGCCCAGCCTGCCCATGATCTCCAAGGCATTGGTCAGGCCCAGGCCGTTCATGGGCAGGCAGGCGAAGGCCTGGTATTCATCGAAGTGCGTGCCGATGGCCAACAACTTCAAGTCATGGGCCTCCAGCTGGGCGTTGAAATACTGCAGGAGCGCACGCTCCCAATCGTTGGCGCGGTTGATGGCATCGATGGCGTTACGCTCGGGCACAGGGATTTCAATGCCCAACTGTCGCAGCGGGGCGAGGGCATTGACGGCATCGATCCCGCAGGACGACCACTCCTTCCATTCGAACCCGGCCAACTGATTGGTCTCGGTGAGTGCTGACTCGACCTGCGTCCAAGCCCAATCCCACTGCCCGGTAGGCGCCGGGATGTTCTGAATGAGCGCCTGCGCGCGCGCCTCGTCGAACAGGCAATCAAACAGATCGGCCAGGGTATCGGCCAAATCGGGCTGCGGCCCGTGTCCCTGGGTGTCCAGGTCGTGGCTCAAGCGCTGCCATAGACTGCTCAGTTCGGCCCAGTCCTCGTCGTCCATGTCGTCATCGATCACCTGGGCCTTATGGCCGCGCAGGTAGTTATCCAGCCGTGTCTTGCGCACGCGTACGCTGCCCTCGGCGAGATCGACCTCATAGCTGCGGTAATCCAGGTAGTTGGTCTGGAAAACGATGCGGTCAGCAAACACCTCATGGGCGAGGCTTTCCTCAGCGTCGAAATACGCCGCGCCTTCGCAGTTGCCATGGGCGGTGATGATGCGTTGAAACGACAGTGGGTCGATCGGATTCATGTGGGCGGGTCACAGGGAGAAGGGCGAAACGGAAGCGCGGCGTACGCTGTCCGATATCCGGATCGCGCTGATCGTACACCAAGGCCTGGAGATTGCTAAGGGGCGGAATGTGGGCTACGTCAACTGGCGGGCGCGTGTTTGGGTCTATGCTTACCTTGCCCCCTTGAACCAAGCCCGTCCATGCACAAACACCGAACAATCCGCCGGGAGAACATGTGAGACATTCGACACCGGTTGCAGCGCTGATCTGCCTATTGCTCGGCACGGTTGATGCCAGGGCCGAGGAGTATCAAGTCATCACCGAAGAGTGGGCACCGTACAACTATCAGGAAAACAATCAGCTCACCGGCATGACCACCGAGATCGTCCGGGCCATCATGGCGCTCACCGGGAATGACTTCGAGGTGCTGTTGCAGCCGAGTATGCGAGCCACCCAGGTACTGAAGACGCGACCCAAGACCATCATGTACTCCCTGTTCCGCACACCGGAGCGCGAGCCGTTGTACAAATGGGTCGGACCGATCGTGGAGGAGTCCATCCACCCCTATCAACTGGCCAGTACGCCGCCGGTCAACTCCCTGGAACAACTGCTGCATGCCCCGCAGATCACCACCCGTCACGCCGGCCTGGTGCCGCAGATGTTGCAGTCGCTGGGCTTCAACAACCTGGATAAAAGCGCCACCGAGAGCAAGTTGCTTTACCGCATGCTGCTTGCCGGGCGCACCGGCATCATCATCGGTGACACCGATGCGGGCGTGGCTTATTACAGCCGTCAGTTGAACATCGCGCCGGGCACCTTGCGACGGATCCCTATCGAACTGTATCGCTCATCGCTGTACATCGCCTTCAGCCCTGACAGTGAGGATGAAGTGGTGGCGGCGTGGGCCAGTGCGTTGGAGAAGTTGCGGCGTTCCGGGGAGTTGGAGCGGATTCAGCGGCGGTATGAGGGGGCGGTGGGGCAATGAGCGCGCGGAACCGGCGAAAGCCGGCCCCGCAGACCTGCACTCACTTCACGCTCTGCACATGCATGTCGATGGATATCGAGTCATTTTTGTCAGTACTGGCGTGATAGAAGAACCCATAGTCAACCAAGTAGTAATAGTGCGTCAGCGGCACGACTGTTGAGCTTGGGCGCTGTTCACGGCAGCTCAACGCCTTGGCGTTACCGCTCAAGGCTGGGTTCAGTCGTTTGGCTGGCCCTTCACTGTCGACGGTACAGTCGAAGGTTTTCGGTTCCTTGCCCACGGTGCCGATCAGATTGCTGGTGAGGCTGCCCTGGCGGGTAAAGCCCAGCTGACTGCCCACAGGCATACGCTGCCAATCGCCACGGAAACTCAGGCTGTTGACCACCTCGGTGTTCTCGGAACGCGTGGCCTGCTCTGTGCCCGATAGCCTGATCAGGCCGCGCCAGTTGATCTGGCGGCCATTGAGGTTTTCGCTTTTGTGAACGATGCTGAGCTGCCGGGTCACAGGGTCAGTGGACAGGAAGTACTCAGTACGCTCCGGCCAACTTTCTTGGGCATGACTGGCGGTGCCTGCCAACTCAATATAAGTCAGCGTCTTGACCGGGGCCGGCATGTGAAGTTGCTCAATGCTCCTCAATACACCTGGGTTGATGTCGGGCAGAGCATCCGCCGCGATCGGTGCTTTGGTACGAGACTTGAACGTCGGCAGAGTGGCAATGGTCGTAGGCGCGTTGCACACGAGTTCAAAAACCTTCAACTGATCCTGATCGGCCGCTGTCATCGCCTTGGCCTCGGGAAACATTTCGATTTTCCCGTCAGTGACCTCGTTATTGGCATTGAGGTAATAACGGGCCAACAGCGTGACCTTTCGCGCTGCGCAGTCCAGCGTGTACTGCTCGCGGGTCTGCGTGAAAGGAGACCTACTCAGCGGGTTCAGGCGGGTCTGCGGCTCGTCGTAGGCCATCCAGAACTGCACCTGTTTACCGTTTTTGCGCACGCTGCTGTTATCCAGCAACAGCCACCGTTCAGCGTCCCCCTTCATCACCTGGCGCCAATCCGGAGCGGGGAGGTTTTTACACGCCTGGGTGAACTCCCGGTTGTTCATCAGCGTGGCGTGATAACGCTCGGGCAACGCTGTTGGCGGGGCATAGTGGCCGCTATTGTTGGCGTAGGAGCGGCGGAGCATGAACGAGTAAACCTGGTTGACCTGAGGTCTGGAGCAGGCCGCCGAAAACTGAACCGTTTGCCAGAAGGGTATGTTCGGTTCGCGGGGGGCGAACACCTGGAAGTTTATGACGTCGCCTTCGCGCATCAGGCTATTGGGCGTCAACGGCTGAGCGAGCAGGGTGGCTTGCTTATCGGCTGGTGGCTGTTGGCTGGCGCAGGCGGTTAGCAGCACTGAGGCGATGAGAAGGGTAGGGCGTTGCACAGATGTCTCCGGTAAGTCCATTGAGGGAGGCGGGGTGGGGCGATGTCTTGGGGCTGGGGGCTTAGGATAGAGGGAGTGATTAGCTGATGCGAGCCCTGGCCAGCAATCAGGCCGGCCAGTGTCGGTGAAGCGACGACTACCGGCCTGTGGCACTGCATCGAGCAACAACACGGGTCGGGGCTTGACGGAACGTCCAATGGGTAACTGGTTTACCTACGGGCTCCAGGCCAAAGGTATAACACGGACCCATTCATGTATGAGTTTTATCCTCTACCGTCTTCAAGTAGGCCGCAGGTACCGACTCCACAAGCCAAACGCCATTGTCCGCCTGAAAGAACCGAACCCCTGCCTGTTTCATACCCTGTACATCAACAGCGAGTAGAACAGGTTGTCCATAGCGCTTGCCGACGGCCATTGCCGTTTCGGGACTTTCAGTCAGATGGACATGGTGCCGACTGCCTGGGATCAAGCCCTGCACCTCGATGGAGGCCATGAAGCGGCTGGCGGTTCCATGATAGAGCTGGGCAGGTGGTGTTTTTTCGACGTGTTGCACCTGGACCTGCCCGGTGCTGTGACCTTGTGCGGCTCGAATGCGTTGGCCATCTTCAGAGAGCGTGAAACGCTTCTTTTCGTTGGTCTCGACCACCTCGTGCAGCATCTGGTAGTCGAAGGTATGGCCATGTTGGTGGGCGTTCGAAATCAGATTATCAATGTCGGCCCAACCGTCGCGGTCCAGGACTAGCCCCATGGATTCGGGGGCGTGGCGTAGTACGTAGCTGAGGAGCTTGCTGATGTCGTCGCGTTGTTTCTTGTTCAAGGAAAGGTCCGTTTTCATTAGCTGATTGCAAATAGTACTGTGCTTGGTTGTATGGCGGCACTCAAACGAACGTTGCCCGGAGGCCGAAGCGGGCTCATTCTGAGTGATGTTGAGTTGATATCACTCAGTTGAGTTGGTACTATCCGCGGCGGAGTAGTTGAGCATCGGTAAGCTCACCCGCCCTTTACTTAAGCTTCGGCTTTACATTATCCGCGGGGGAGAAGAAGTTTTCTCCATGCCGGTTCGAATCCGGCCTACTTCACGTTAAGCAGCAATATGACGAGCACTATAATTTTACGTACGCGAGCTTTGAAGCTGTTCCGTACCAAGCTTGGCAATCCGGTGCGAAACCTGAACAGTGTCGTGATTGGTTTATGCGGGGTCGGTGCAGGAATAGCGTTGAAACCCAAGGATCTTGCTGTTAGCTGGGCTCCTGGTGATCTCATCCAGGCTGAGCGTGAGGCAAGAGGGTTTGCAATAAAGTCTTTGATGGTAACGGCCTGTGATGCCTTGGATCATTACCTTGAAGACTTAGGCGTTGGTCCGAGCCCATTGGCTGATATGACCTTACGTTCAGTGCTGAGAAAAGAGCCTCAGATTACCCAAAGGGGCCAGGCGCTCACGCCAAGCGGCATATCAATGCTCGAGACGCGACTGAATGAAGTCATCGATCGCCCATCCGAGATCAAATCTGTCCTGCGTGATTTTTCGGAAAAGTTCTGTGGCAAACAAAAAACGCTATCGTTGAATGCTCGTTGTGGTGGGCTTTTTTTCCACGCTCAAACCTTGAACGGACCTGCCATTTCCGCCATTCCTCTAAGACCGTCCTATCACTCGGCTGTGGTCCTATTGGTTGCATGGCGCAATGTACTCGTACACGACATGGATACGGATCCGCTAGATCCCAAGGTCGTTTCGGACTTGATCGCGGATAAGGAGTATCTGGCTGCCGAGCATGCCGGTATAGACTTCGAAAAAACCCTTGAGCGATACAGTTCTAAGAGCGAGCCATCTCTTAAGGATATTTCTACACTCGTCTCCATACTCATGCGGTATCTAGCCGCAATTGATGCTCGGCTAATCGCATCCTGTGATCTTAGTAGATTTGTTCAAGAGGCCGTTTGCGAGGAGCTGAACTTGCGTGGTGCGCCAGAAGATACCCTGCGGAAGTGGGCAGGCAAGAGCTATCCTGAGCGTATTTCAAAGGCGCTTAGAATGGTCGGTAACCATGGCTTCGTTTCCACAACTTTTGACAGAAAGAAAAAAAGCTATCCTGGACGCGTGATCGCGAAGCAGGACATGAGTTTTCTTGATGCTAAGAATTTCAAGGAACTTTCAAGCTTGGTTTTTCCAGATATTTGTAAAAGGTAACTAGATCACGCCAAAATCGCAGAGTCGGGTCAGGCCACGGCTGTCAAGTTATAGTCTGATCCGGATTTCTGCTGAGGTATAGGTCTCTGGCATGCTACAGGTCAGTTCAATTCCGGATATATAGGCAGTGACAGAATCAGGCGCCTGATGAAGCCAATCGCGGCAGACGTTCTACCGCTCTTGATAGTACTGCGCTCTACGCCTGGCTTCTTCCCGCTCCATTTCTTCATAATGCTTGCGTTCTTCCCGCTCCCTCGCTTGATGGCGCTCGCGGTGTTTCCTGTCTGCTGCTCTATCCATTTCGCGCTGGTGTTCCCAGTGGCGCCTGTTTGCCTCTCGATAGTCCTGGTTCCGATCACCGGCAAATGCGCCCGCTGAGGTGAAGCCAATCCAGGTGAGTACAAAAATGGCAGCCATTTTCATGTGATTGTCTCTCTAGCGCAGAGGTAGGCAGGGGGGCCATTTGCGGCTTCCGGTAGACCATAAGGATGGTCGCAAGTGCACTGCTTTGGGTTGAAAGGGGGCGCTCCAAGTTACGTCCCCTTTTTCTGCTTTCTAGAAACTGTACTTGGCGGTCAACATCATGTTGCGAGGATTGCCGTAGGAATCACCGCCGTAGCTCACGGAGTTGGCGATGGTCGAGTAGTACTTGCGGTCGAAGATGTTGTTGGCGTTAACCTGCAAGTCCAGGTTCTGGCTGACCCGGTAGCCGGCCATCACATCGGTGATCGCGTAGCTGCCTTGTTCGAGGCGGTATGTGCTGCCATCAGCCAGCGAGATGTCGTTGTACATACGGCTCTGCCAGGAGACGTTGCCGCCCACGCGCAGTTTTTCCAGCGGGCCCTGGAAGTGGTAGCTGGTGGTCAGCTTGAACAGATGCTCCGGCGTGTCGGTGTCGAACTGCTTGTTTACGTTCTGCGGGTTCGCGGCATCCTTGATGGTGTGTGTGCGCGCGTAGGTGTAGCCACCGCCGACTTGCCAGTTTTCGGTCAAGGCGCCTTGCAGTTCGAAGTCGATACCCTGGCTGCGAATCTCGCCGGAGGCGTCGTAGCAGGTTGCCTGTGGGCAGTTTGCGGTAAACAGCTGCACGGCGCGGTTTTCCTGGTCGACGCGGAACAGCGCCACGCTCGCATTCAGCGCGCCATCAAAATATTCGCCCTTGATGCCGACCTCGTAGTTTTTGCCGACGATCGGCTTGACCGGGCTACCGGAAGTATCCTTGGAACTCTGCGGCGTGAAGATATCGCTGTAGCTGACGTAGACCGAATGATGTTCGTCCAGGTCGTAGATCAAGCCGGCGTAACGGGTGAGGTTACGGGTGACTTTGTAGTCGCCGTCGCCATCCCGGTTATCGTAGTCGTACCAGTCCAGGCGCCCGCCGAGAATCAGCTTCAACGGGTCCGCCAGGCTCAGGCGTGTGGTGAGGTAGACGCCGTCCTGAGTGGTCACTTCGCGCTGGTTGCTGGTGTGGACGAAGTCCGGTTTACCCGCATTGAGCGGCCAGTTGGTGTCGTACGGGCTGTAGTTGTGAGTGGTCATGTCGTAGATGCGCTTGCTGGCGCCCACCACCAGTTCATGGGTACGCCCGAACGCTGCGAAGGGCCCACTGGCAAAGGCGTCTACGCCGGCCTGGTTTTCATCGAAGTCGGCCTGGTAAACCGTGCGGGCCAGTGTGTTGTTGACCCAGCGCGATTGGTAAGAGCCGGAGAATAACGCGTTCTGTTCGGCGTAGTTGGCGTTGACCTGAAGGTTCCAGTCGTTGGCCAGGCGATGACGGACTTCGGCGAATACGGTGTTGATCTCCTGATCCTTGTTCTCCCAATCCGTGCCCGGATTGTAGGAGCGTGGCAGATCCAGATGATGGCCGTCCTGGCCGATCATCGAAGAGCCCCAGAAGTAATTGGTCTTGTCCTTCTGGTGGGAAAAACCCAGGGTCAGGGTGGTGTCTTCGCTCAAGTCCGCTTCGGTGACCGCATAAAACAGGCCATGATCTTCTTCGACATTGTCGATGAAGCTGTTGGCGTCCTGATAAGAGGTCACGACCCGGCCGCGCAGCGTGCCGCTGTCGTTGAGCGGGCTGGAGGCATCGACCTCGCCACGGTAGTCGTCCCAACTGCCGGCGGCACCGGTCAGGGTGACTTTTTGCTCGGCCAATGGCCGCTTGCGAATCAGGTTGATGGCGGCCGAAGGGTTGCCTGCACCCGTCACCAGGCCGGTGGCACCGCGCACCACCTCGACCCGATCGAACATGGCCAGGTTAGGCTGGGCGCCAACGTTAACGCCGTTGTAGCCACTCGGGATGCCGTCATACATCAAGTTGTCGATTTCAAAACCGCGCGCCTTGTAGGTCTGCCGACCAGGACCAGAGGAAAAATCCAGGAACAAACCGGGCGTCGCCTTGACCACGTCGTTGATGTCGGTCATCACCTGGTCATCCATGCGCTGGCGCGTAATGACGGTGACGGCCTGTGGGGTTTCACGCATCGTCAGCGGGAGTTTGGTCGCGGTCGACATCGCGCCAGTGGTGTAGGACTCGGTGCCTTCCGTGGTATTCCCCAGTTGGCCACTGCCGGAGACCTCGGTTGCGTCTAGTTCCAGGGTGGCGGGTGGGGTGTTGTCATCGGCGTAGGCGGGGGCCATGGAGATCATGCAGATAGCCATGGCCAGAAGATTGCGGGCAGGAGTGAAGTGACGCGGCGGGGTGGTGCGAGTCGACATGAATGGATCCTTGGATGCTAATGCTTGTGAGAGTAATTCGCATTAATTGTCGCAGGATTCATCTGAGCGATAAAGTTTGTTGCGGTTGGAGGAGGCGATGCGCAGTGGGGGGACAATCTGCACGTTGATCTTCATTCACCTTGGGCAGTCAAGGCGCCAGAGGCATGCACCATGTTTGCCCCTTAAGCCTTTTCTACGATGCGCAGGATGCACCGCCACCGAGTACAGCCATCCTCGATGGCCGTCGTACCCAGCCAGAACGGTGCCAAGAACTTCATTTCCGGCTACATCGTGATATCGGAGGTTATTGCTCTAGGTGGAGACTCTGCATCTAGATATTGAGAGCTTCAGTTCGTTGGGGTTAGGGCGAGAGGAGCCCTCACGGCAATAGAGTCATCAGAGAGAGGAGTTCGGAGAAAAAGCGACGAAAATCAGTAGGGAGGTAATAATGTGTAAAACCAGTATCGCTTGAAAAATCACACAATTGCATAGTTGGAGAAAGTGAAAACTTCGAGGCTTTACATTTTTAAGCGGGCGCTTTGACGTGGTGATGGCTATGGGCTACCCTGAGTCTGGTGCGAACTTAGGAGAACAACGGAATGTCCAGAAGTCATTTCATGGAGTATAGGGCTTTAACTGTAGTTGCTGTAATCGTAATTCCGGGGTGCTCTAATAATCCAATTCCGCTGAAGGAACCGTCGGAGTACTCCGTGGTTGTTGCAGGAGACGGCTCCTCCAGTGAGGTAAAAAATAACCCTGATAAAACTATCGGTGGGCTAGATCCCGCTGAAAATTACGGTGATTTGATTAGATCTTTAAAGCTGTATGAACAATCGTTTAAGAAGACAGCAATCGAATATAGAACGAAATCTTATACATCCAGCGACGGGACTGCTTTAGGTGCCGTTGTGGGCGTGGTTGGCGGTTTTTTTGAGAAAAGTGGAGCGATCTACGGAGGTGCTGGTCTGGCGGCTGCATCGTCTATTTATTCACAAAGATATCAATTTGATGTTCAGGCGCATAACTATCGTCAGGCCTATGACTCAATTAGATGTCTGAGAAATAGAATTACCCCTTACAGGGCGATAACTTTGGCGGAGATTACGGAAGTAAACGAAAAAATAAATAAAACTGTGGACAAGCTTTTTGATGCTCAGTGGAGCCTTGAACTCATGGCTCCCGATGTTGATGCGCTCAAGCTGGCATTTGAAAGGGGCCAGACAGCTGCCGGTAATAAGCGCGCGGCTGAAGTTGAGCTGGCTCTAGCTGAAGATGAAGTGCAGAGGTTGACGGATGAGATACAAATGAGTCAGGGTGAGTTTGAATCTCTAAATAGACAAATAGTAGCTACGGACGATGAGGGGCAGAAAGACTTAACGAGAAGTCGTGCGGATCTGCTGAAGGAGAAAATCGATACGTTGAATGAAGATAAGCGGACGGCGTTAGACAGAGTGATTAGTGCGCGACAGGCAGTTCCCGCTGCTGAAAAAAATGAACTGATGGCGAAGTTGGACGAGTGTGTCGAGTCAGCGTAATTTTAGAAGCTGCTCAGGGGGGCGGGTTACTTGATTTGTAATCTTCAAGTATTGGCGTGGGGGGGCTGCTGCATCACGCTGCGATTATCGATGCCCAGATTGTTAATGATGAATCATGCGATCGCCGTAATCGTAGCCATTCAGCATTTAGTATCCAACCCCAAGAAGCTCTCCTCGATGTACTGAAGGCTGGGGTAACCAATTTTCACGGAGGAAACATGCTTATCGTTCGATACCTCACCTTTCTTGGACTAGCTCTACTGTTCTCTGGGTGCACGCCCAATACCCCTTACAGAACCCTACGGGACGCTCCTCCCGACCCAACCGGTGTGATCCACTATGAGAAAGGGAGAACGATTCCCGCACTTAAGCTTGCCCCTTCGATGGAATGCACGGGGGGGGATCGGTGCGTCAACTTTGTTGAGTTCGATGAGTTTGGGAACGCGGAAAGTCGCAACCAATTCAACGCTGGGCTTACGGCGGCAAAAGCTGTTGCCGAGCATGGGGGGATGATGGTCGTCTACATCCACGGTTGGCATCACAATGCCAAGATTGACGATTCCGACATAACGAACTTCCGCAACCTGGTCAAAGAGGTTAAGCAGGGCAAGCCAGCTGTCGGTATCTACGTTGGCTGGCGTGGGGAGTCGATCAACTCAGATTCGGTACTAGGCTATGGCCCCAGCTATCTGGGTACTTTCTGGGATCGCAAAAACACAGCTCACACCATCGGCAACGCTGGTGGAGTGACGGAGCTGTTACGCACCCTCTCCGATATTCGTAGTCGAAACCCGACATCGCGGCTCCTAGTAATAGGGCATAGCTTCGGTGGGGCCATCCTCTATTCCGCTCTGTCGGATGGCATTGCCGAACAGATTCGTCGGGACTGCCAGCGGAGCAAGCAGTACACACCAATTGCTGACCTCGTGGTGCTGATAAACCCGGCCTTCGAAGCCATGCGGTTGCGACCGATCTATAGTTATGCGCGGAACTTCGAATACCCTGATGAGCAGAAGCCGCGGCTAATGATCATTACCTCCAAAGCTGATTCCGCTACAGGCTTCTTTTTTAAGATAGGCCGCCATCTAGGGACTATTTTTCAAGGATATCCAGATGGCGCCTACAAGGAACAGGATGTCACCGCGATAGGGCACTACACTCCATACATTACGCATCAACTGAAGACGGTCAGCAGTTGTTCAGATCGAGCAACCACCTTCTCCTTTGCAGGCAATGGGAGGCCGCTGAGCATGTGCATCGACGGCAAGCTGGAGCTTACCCGGTGTGATAGTAGCGCCGATTGCGCAGAGGTAGCTGACGGGCATTTCATAGACCGTGGAGAGGCCGGCACGCACATTCCCCACCGATTTCCTATTTACAATATTCGCGCCACGAGGGGTGTTATTCCTAGTCATGTCGACATCTGGGAGAAACCAATGCAATCGCTACTGCATACGCTTCTGGAAGAGGTCCAGCACTCTGAGACGATGCCCCTGGCCCCGACGGATTGTGGAATCCCTGCCGGGCAGATAGCGCCGCCTATTTGAAGCTGCCGCCAGCGCAAATGTTTGCGTTCTACACCCATAAGTCAGCCACTCCGATCAACTGAAAGACCTCCTCTGCCGGGGGCTCGGCGAAAGTGATGTCCAAGTCACGGTAACCGGAGTGGTCCCCGACCAAGCTCAACTCGAATCGAGCCCCAGAGGCGTCGGCTTCGTAGCTCTTCAAGTAAGTCAGGTTCTTGGTTTCATTGAAAACCACGTCCAGCGTGCCGTTGTAACCGTTTCCCAGCCGGGTAAAGCCCAAGGCGGACAAATCGATCGTGTCTTCACCCGCGGTATAGTCAACCAGGCGATCAGTGTGGTTTTCGGTGGCGGTACGGTAGCTGTCGCTCAGTACGTCGAAGCGGAACACATCGTTGTTGCCGCCACCCGTCAATAGGTCCCGGCCCTCTGCGCCAACCAATACATCATTGCCTAGCGCTCCATGAAGGCGATCATCGCCCGCGAATCCTTCGATGATTTCGCCGCGAGCGTTGCCTTGTAAACGATCGGCCTCTTCGGTGCCCATCAGCCTGGCTGGCTGGAACAGGAGGTTGGTTTCATTCAGCGCTTGGCTCAAGTCACCGTCGAAGACCACTTCGAAGCGTTCCCCATCCGCGTTGGCATCGAAACTCTTGAGGTAGGTCCGCGTCCCGCTTTCATTGACTCGAATCGCCAGCGTTCCGTCATGTCCATTGCCCAGCCCGAGGAAGCCCAGGGAGGCGAGGTCGATCGTATCGGTGCTGGGGTCGAAGTCGGTGATGCGGTCGCTATGGGCCGCGGTTGCGGTTCGGTAACTGTCTGTGACTGACTGGTAGCGGAACGTATCGGCCCCGGCACCGCCCGTCAGCAGGTCGCGACCTTGCTGGCCATCGAGCAGATCGTTGCCGGCCCCGCCGAAGATCGCATCGTCGAACGAGGCGGTGCCGAGCAAGAAGTCATCATCGCGGCCACCGTCAAGGTGGTAATAGCCGTCGTCGGGATTGCCAAAGCTGTGGTCCAGGCTGCCGTCGGGGTTCAACTGGACCAGGGCGGCCAGATAGCCGTCCGCGCTTGTACCTTGGCTTCCGCCAATCAACAGCTTGCCGTCGGCCAGTACGACCATGTCGGCTACGGCGAAAGGCGCGCTTTGCGAGCCCCAACTTACCCGACCCTGATTACCGAAATCGGTGTCGAGCGAGCCATCGGCGTTGAGCCGGATGACGGTCGCCACGCCGCCCGAGGCGCCCGCCAGGAGAATTTTGCCGTCATCCTGGAGGACGAGGGCGTCTGCGTGAACATCCAGGGCCAGGCTGCCGCCGTTGGCAAAGCTGCTGTCCAGGGTACCGTCCTGGTTGAGGCGGGTCAGGGTATCCTGCCCCGTGACCAATACCTTCCCGTCTCCCTGCAGCGAAACGTCGATCGTGCGGCTGGGTTGAATGCCGACGGACGCTGGCAGGTGCAGGATCCCGGCCTCTGCGAAAGACGAGACCAAGGCCCCCGTCGCGTCGAAGCGGGCGATATAGATCTCCCCAGAGGGATACGCGGCGCTGGCGAAAAAACTGCCGTCGCGTTGCACGGAGAACGACGCTTGCTGGCCTAGAGAGTCATTCCAGTAGAAAGGCACTGTCGCGGTGCCGCCATTCCCGAAACTCGTATCGAGGCTGCCGTCAGCCAAGGTACGGCTTACGCCCGACACCCAGGTGTCGCCTACTTTCACGTATTGCGCCACCAGGTAACCCCCTCCCGGCTGCACCGCGGCATTACCGCCGTCCTCGATATCGAGCGCCACAGGCAGGAGGGATTTACCGTCGCCACTGAAGTGGCGGTCCAGGCTACCGTTGGCATTGAACCGGACCAGGCTGCCGGTGAAGCCTGAATCCTCTTCGCCGCCGAGTCCCAGGCGACTATAGGCGCCAAGCCAGATAGCACCGTCCGGATCGACCGTGATACCGCCGATTTTGTCCGAGCCCCACAAGGACGTGGCGACCATGCCTGTTTTCCCCACGGCTGAAGCGGCGGGCGAAATGCTCTGATTCATGTCCATGCCTCCGATAGCTATTGCGTCGCCAAAAACAATAGACAGGGTTCAGTCTGGTTGCCAGCAGCGGCGACGATAGGGTCGTTCCAGGGATGGCCATACTGGAAAAGGAGGACGAAATGCCGCAGGCCTGTCAGTAATTGAAAGTCATTATCATCTGATATATTCTCGCGACTCCTCCTCGCTTGAGTCGCTTGCGTGTCCAGGCCATCCGATCCTCATTCCACCGACGGCCAGTTCGAGAGCCATTCGAGTGAACTGCTGCACTTCCTCACACGGCAGGTGAAGTGCGCAGAACTGGCGGCCGACCTGCGCCAGGAGACTTGGCTGCGCTTTCGCAGGCGCGAATCCGGGCAGGAGATCGGCAACCTTCGTGCGTTCCTCTATCGCATCGCGCGCAACCTGATCATCGACTACCGCCGCCAGCAAAAATCCCGCCCCGTCGAGGAGGAGCTATCCATCGAATTGGTCAGTGCCCAGCCGGGTCCGGAGCGAGCGGCAAGCGACACCCAGCGCCTGGAGCGACTGCAGCGCGTGGTCGAGGGTTTGCCCCCGCACCTGCGCCAGGCGTTGTTGTGGAATCGCCTGGACGGGCTGACCCAGCGTGAGATCGGCGAGCGCCTGGGTGTCTCGGAAAGCATGGCCGGACGCTATATCCTGAAGGCCCTCGAACACTGCCAGCAGCAGATGGACCCGCAGCCGTGAATCATCCTTCGCTTCTCGACCAGGCCCGACAATGGCAGGTGCTGCTGCATTCTGGCCGCGCCACCGCTGCCGATCGCGATGCCGCGCAGGCCTGGCGCCAGGCGGCGCCCGAGCACGAGCAGGCGTTGCGTGAGGTGGAAGGGCTGTGGTCGTTGCTCGGCCAGATAGAACGTCCGGCCGAGCAGCCCCAGGTACGCGTGATACGTCGCCATCGACTGTGGGCGGCCCCGCTTGCCTGCGCTGCGATGCTGTTGCTCGCCCTGTGGTTACCGCGTGGCACCTGGATTGGCCTGTATGCCGACATCAGCACCCAACCGGGGGAGGTGCGCGAGGTGCGGCTGGCCGATGGTTCGCTGCTGACCCTCAACGGCGATTCGGCGCTGGACTGGCAGTTTGTCGACGGTCGCCGCGAGGTCAGGCTGTACCGCGGCGAGGCGGATTTCCAGGTCGCCCATGACCCGGCTCGACCGTTCACTGTCAGGGCCGGCGAGGCGCGCATCCGCGTCACTGGCACGCGCTTCGATGTGCGTCTGGAGGAGGGCGGTGTCGACCTTGCGGTAAGCGACGGCCGCGTGTTGGCCTCCAGCGAGGGAAGCGAACCGCTGCCCGTGGTCGGCGGGCAGCAGGTGCAGTGGCGCGGCGGGGCGCTGCAGGCGCCGCAGGCACTGGATGCGCGCCAGCGCTTGAGCTGGCAGCGCGGCAAGCTGGTGTTCCGCGACCAGCCGCTGGAGCAAGTGTTCGCCGAGCTTGAGCGCAGCCAGTCTGCGCGAGTGCTGTTTGTCGACGAAGCCGCTCGCCGGCTACAGGTGACCGGCGTGTTCGCCCTTGACGACCCACAGGCGGTGTTGAGCGCTGTGGAAACCACCTTGCCTGTGCGTCTGGTGCGCCTGCCGGGGTTGATCCTGGTCACGTCCCGCTGAGCCCCGCGCCGCGCCTGTACCTTCAAAAAAAGAAAATATTTAGGCGGCGATGGTTCAGAAATCATCGCCGCCTTCGTCTTCCGTTCCTGCAAATGCGACTTCTTCGTATTGAAAGCCAAGGACATCAGCATGCGGTCGACTTCCTTCCTCGCGGCGCTAGCCGTTCTTCCCCTGGCCATGGCCGCCGCACAGGCGCGAGCCGTCGAGCTCGACGTGCCTGCCCAGCGGCTCGACGCGGCACTCACCGATTTCGCCGAGCAGGCCAACGTGCGGTTGCTCTATGACGCTGGTCTGACTCGTGGCAGCGCCATGGTGCCGGCGCTCAAGGGCGACTATTCGGTGGTCGACGGCCTGCAGCGGTTGCTGGAGGGCAGCGGCCTGACCTTCCAGGCCGGCAACGACGGCACCATCACCCTGGTGCCGCAGCCCGAGCAGGGCGTGCTGGAGCTGGGCCCGACCACTATCAGTGGGCTCGCCGAAGACCGTGTCGACCTGCCGGCCGAGTACGCCGGCGGGGAGGCGGCGCGCGGTGCCCGCATCGGCGTGCTGGGCAACCAGGACATGCAAGATGTGCCCTTCGCTTTCTCCAGCTACACCTCCGAGCTGATCGAGAAGCGCCAGGCGCAGACCCTGGCCGATGTACTGGCCAGCGATCCGGGCGTGCGTCAGTCGTTTGGCTTTGGCAACTTCTCCCAAGTGTTCGTCGTGCGCGGGTTCCAGCTGTTCAGCGACGACATTGCCTTCAACGGCCTGTACGGCATTCTGCCGCGCCAGATCATCTCCACCGAGTCGGTCGAGCGGGTCGAGGTGTTCAAGGGGGCCAACGCCTTTGTCAATGGTGTATCGCCGTCGGGCAGCGGTGTCGGCGGGGCGATCAACGTGGTCTCCAAGCGTGCCGAGGACACCCCCACGCGCAGCGCCACCCTGGACTATGCCAGCGACAGCCGAGTGGGTGGGCACCTCGACCTGGGCCAGCGCTTCGGCGAGGACAACCGCTTCGGCGTGCGGGTGAACCTGGCCCAGCGCGAGGGCGAGACCGCGGTGGACGATGAGCACTCGCGCTTCAGCCTGGCCACCCTCGGTCTGGATTACCGCGGTGACCGTCTGCGCCTGTCCGCGGACCTCGGTTACCAGAAGCAACGGGTCAATGAGGGACGCTCGGTGGTCTACCTGACCACGACGGGGCCCACCAGCACACTCAACGGCAAGACGCCGTCGGCACCCGACGCCGACCACAACTACGCGCAACCCTGGAGCTGGTCGCAGCTCGAAGACACCTATGGCATGTTCAGCGCCGAGTACGACCTGTCGCCCACATGGACCGCCTACCTGAGCGCCGGCGGCAAATACACGCGGGAGAACGGCGTCTACGCCTCCAACTACGTCTATGGCGCGAATGGCGACGCCCGTATCGGCCGCCTCTATTCGCCGCTGGACCAGGAAACCCTCAGCGCCGTCACCGGGCTGCGCGGCGAACTCGCCACCGGGCCGGTCAGCCACCGCATCAACCTGGCCGCCAACGGTATCTGGCAGGAGAAGCGCAACGCGTTCGAGTCCACCGCGGCGGGCAGTCGCGGCTTCGGCAATCTGTATGACGGCCAGCCCGTCGCCGAGCCGCCGGCCACCAGCGTCTCCGGCGATATCCACGACCCGGACACCACCGCCAAGGTGCAGAACCGTAGCCTGGCGGTGTCCGATACCCTGGGCTTGCTCGACGACCGCGTGCTGCTGACCCTGGGTGTGCGCCGCCAATCCATCGGCGCTGATGCCTGGAGCGCGGCCAGCGGTGTCCGCACCTCCAGCTATCAGGAAAGCATCACCACGCCGGCCTATGGCCTGGTGATCAAGCCCACCGAGTTCCTGTCGCTCTATGCCAACCGCGTCGAGTCGCTGCAACAGGGCCCGACCGCGCCGGCCGCCGCGCTCAACAACGGCGAGATGTTCGCGCCCTATCGCTCCAAGCAGACCGAGGTGGGCGCCAAGCTCGATTGGGGCACCTTCGGCGGCAGCCTCAGCCTGTTCCGCATCGAGCAGCCGCAAGGCGTGCTCGGCGGCGACGGCTACTACCGGGTGGATGCCGAGCAGCGCAACCGCGGCGTGGAACTGAGCCTGTTCGGCGAACCGCTGGACGGCCTGCGCCTCCTGAGCGGCGCCACCTGGACCAAAGCCGAACTTAGCGGCACCACCGGCGGTCGCGACGATGGTAACCAGGCGGTGGGGGTGCCGAAATTCCAGTTCAATCTGGGCGCCGACTGGGATGTGCCCGGCTTGCCCGGGGTGAGCCTGAACGGCCTGCTACTGCGCACCGGCGGCCAGTTCGTTGACAGCGCCAACGAATACAGCATCCCCGCCTGGACCCGTGTCGACCTGGGCGCGCGCTATCGGACGAAAATGGATGGCCGCGGGGTGACCTTCAACGCGATGCTGGAGAATGTTGCCGATGAGAATTACTGGGCCTCGGCTAATGGTGGTTATTTGACTCAAGGTGCACCGCGTACGCTGAAGGTGTCGGCTACTGTTGATTTCTGAGGTTGCTCACGATTAAGGAGGTGCCGTTGCAAGCTGTGTGGAAACACGCTAAAGGCGATTTCGCCAGGCGCTCCGAGAGGCTGCATTTGCGGCCTCTGTTGTTATTGCTGTGATTAGGTCGATTGGAGCCTTTTGCTAGGCAGGAGTCGGCCAGAAGCCGTCGTTCAGAGTAGGGACATGACCCGCCTTCTTACTAGCGGCAAAACACTTCATAAGGTGTACTGCGCGCACCATGCGACAGACCCCCACATGCTGTGGTGCGCACAGCCCCCCTTACACGATAGCGTTTCCTCTTGAGTTTGATGCCGGCCTTCGATTAGATACCAAGCGTAAACGTTGTGACGTGAATAGCACCATCAAACACAAGGAAATAGCACTAAATGGCAAGGATAGAACCCGTTTTCGGCAGCATCAGCAGCGAAATCGAAAACCCATACCAACTGGGCGACGCCCAACTGATTGACGACGAGGTTGTCACGTTTTCAAAACCCAGGATTTTTGATTTTTCCGGGCGTATTTCTCTGGCGCGCTTCTGGCTGATTCGTGTGCCCTTGGTGCTGGTTCTTCCGTGCATTTTGCTGTCGTTCTTTATGGTGGGGTTGCGCCATCAACTGGTGGTTTTGCTGATAGTCGGTGTCACCGTTGTCGTTCCTGCCATCCTGCTCGACGTGTCTCTACTGGTACGTAGGGCACGTGATCTAGGCTGGAGTCCGATATGGGGAATTCTCTGGGTGTTCCCTGTTATCGGCTTTGTGATAACGCTTCCGCTCATCATGCTTCCGGGGCGTAAAGCGATTAATAAATACGGCCCGCCCAATCCACCTCTCTCGACGTTGGTAAAGCTACTTACCGCGCTGTTGGTGGTTCTGGTGCTTGTAACTTCAACCGTGCTAGCTGCGTATTTTCCCCAATACCACCCACAGGCACTCTACGAGTGGTTCGTTAATGCATTGGTTCAGGCATAACGTTAGCGTACGCGAAGTCCATGCTTCGCCTCATTGCGCGGCGCCAAGTGCTCAGGTGCCTTTGTAGAGAGCGCTGCGCGCACCACGCGATAGCCCTGCGTACGCCGCGGTGATGTCCAAGTAAAAAAGGGGACTGATTTATTTGCTTGAAAATAGTTTCGTTCCCTTATCGGGCCCCCTTTTGTTATTTGTATTGCCAGCACCGGGCAGGTTTGGAGGTCTTCCGATGCGCCAAGCTTGACCGCAGCTGATTTTCTCGCAGAGGATTTTGCTATAGGTTTTGATGCGGCGACCGGTGTTTTTCCAGCTTTTGGAGCCGCAGCTTTGGAAGTCACCGCTAATGTTGTAATGGAAAAAAACGGGACAAAAAAATGGGACAGGCTTATTTTTTCTGATAATAAATCTGCCCCCTTTCCCTAGACCGGCTGGAGCCAGCCAGAAACCGCCACTGCAATCGCAGCGTCCGAGCATATCTTC
The DNA here is from genome assembly GCF_900100135.1 of Pseudomonas sp. NFACC05-1. Lineage (NCBI taxonomy): Bacteria > Pseudomonadati > Pseudomonadota > Gammaproteobacteria > Pseudomonadales > Pseudomonadaceae > Pseudomonas > Pseudomonas sp. NFACC05-1. The sequence continues at coordinate 180,244 of NZ_FMTR01000007.1, forward strand.
GTGCGGACAGCAGCGTTCCGAAAAAAGGGGCAGTCTGTTGTTTTCCAACAAGCCTGCTATCAACACGGCACAGGCTCGGCTCAGCCCCGTCAAGCTCGACGAGCACAGGTATTACACGTTCAGTTGAATGGATACCTCTTTAGCCACCTCGATGAAAACTCGCATCGCTGCGCTCTGAAAGGCATCCTTGCGCCGCATAAGGACGGCGGTGCGTTGCAAGCGCTCGGGCTCCAGTGCGATAGCCACCAGATCATCATGGGCCAACGCTATTTTGGCAGGCAACAAAGTCGATAGATTTGTCCTGCGAACAATTTCGATCACGGCGCCGAGGGCATTAGCCTCCATCTGCACCTGAGGATGAATCGCGTGTTTGCGGAAGTAGCGGTCGATTTGTTCGCGGGTTGCAAACTCTGGACTGAGCAGAATCAGGGATTCAGCATTCAGGTCCTGCAATCCAATGGACCGCTCCTCGGCCAAGCGGTGTTTGCGACTCACCACCAAAGCGAGGGTTTCGTTCAGCAAAGGGACGGCATCAATGTTCGGTGTATTTATTTCATCGAACGCGATCCCCGCGTCCAAATCTCCTGCCAAAAGCTGCTCCTCAATGCGCTCTTGGGAAATCTCCTTCAGGTTGAGAGTGATTTTAGGATGCCGGGAGTGAAATGCTTCGATCACCGGCCCCACCAGATAGGTCGTGAACGTCGGCGTCACGGCCAGGCGTAATGAGCCGCGGGTGAGGTCGCTCACATCATGGATGGCGCTTTTGGCTTCCCGCAATTGCTGATAAGCACGGCGCGCATACAGAAGATAGACGTCTCCCGCGTCAGTCAAACGGGTTGTGCGTCCTGAGCGGTCGAACAACTGGGCTCCAAGGCTTTCTTCCAACTGCCTCACCTGCTGCGAAAGGGCTGGCTGAGAGACGTGCAGCGCCGCTGCGGCCTTCGTAAAACTGAGATGTTCCGCAACCGCGAGGAAATATTGGACGTGCCGAGCAAGCATGGTTTTTGCCATAAGGTAATCTGATCCATCTCATAATAAATGAGACTTTTACCTTATGTAACGCGTTGCTTAGTCTTTGTTTCACACCCGCGACATTGAGACAGCAACCATGAAAGCGATCATCGACGGTTTTCTGAAATTCCAAAGAAACGCCTTCCCTAAGCGAGCCAAATTGTTCAAGGACCTGGCCAATCAGCAGAGCCCGAGAGCGCTGTTCATCTCCTGTTCTGATAGCCGCTTGGTGCCGGAACTAGTCACCCAGCGCGAGCCAGGCGATCTGTTTGTCATTCGAAATGCCGGCAACATCGTGCCGTCGTATGGGCCAGAGCCGGGTGGCGTTTCGGCCTCGGTTGAATACGCAGTCGCCGCACTTCAGGTCGCAGACATCGTGGTATGCGGCCACTCCGACTGCGGCGCGATGACCGCTGTGGCAACTTGCAAGTGTCTGGATCACATGCCTGCCGTCGCCGGATGGCTCCGTTACGCCGACTCGGCCAAGGTCGTTAACGAAGCCCGCAAACACCCGGATCTGCCGAGCAAAGTAGCGTCCATGGTGCGCGAAAACGTCATCGCGCAGTTGGCCAACATCCAGACACACCCATCCGTTCGCCTGGCTCTCGAAGAAGGCCGCCTGACCCTGCATGGTTGGGTCTATGACATCGAGAGCGGGCGTATCGACGCCTTCGATGGCAGTACCGGGATCTTCGTGTCCCTCGCGGAGAACTCCGAAGTTCACGCCGTTTCCCAACAAGCCAGGCACGTTGCCTGAAGCCTGTACCTGCACCCTTGCTAACCCAGGAGATACGCCATGATCCAGACTCAAGCCACACGCACCGCTCGCCAGGAGCTGACTGAAACCATCATTCTGGCTAAGGCTCGCAAAGACCTGTCCTTCGCCGAAATCGTTGACGGCACCGGCTTGTCCGAAGCCTTCGTCACTGCTGCCTTGCTCGGCCAGCATCCGCTGCCTGCCAGCGCCGCCAATGTCGTGGGCAGGAAACTCGACCTCGATGCTGATCAGATCGCCTTGCTGCAATCGATGCCAATTCGCGGCAGCTTTTTTGACGGCGTACCTTCCGATCCGACCATCTACCGTTTCTACGAGATGATCTCGGTATACGGCACCACCCTCAAAGCTCTGGTTCACGAAAAGTTCGGCGACGGCATCATCAGTGCCATCAACTTCAAGCTGGACATCAAGAAAGTCGAAGATCCGGAGGGCGGCCATCGTGCCGTGATCACCCTGGACGGCAAGTACCTGCCTACCAAGCCTTTCTGATGTAAGTCAGCCCGGCGTCTGGCGGCGACCGGGCTACACCCCAAACCTTTATTACGACTGAGCACAAATTGAGTGCTTTGGCCTTCTCACGCCCTCATTGCAGGTGATTGCTATGAGACTGTTACTCGTTTTATTCCTGGGCTGCCTTGGCTCTGTCGCCATGGCCGATGAACAGGATACTCAGGCAGCGCAAGTTAGGGTCGAGCCCTATCGTTACTCTCAGAACCTGGATATCGCGCACATTGTGGCGATGACTCCAATACCCAATATCTGCGACGTAGTGCCGGTGCGGATGACTTACGACGACTCCAAGGGCGATCGGCACATCATGGAGTGCCAGGTTATAGGTACGGGCTGTACCAATTGACTCCTCTGCCGTTGACTCACCTGGCGCTTGATCACTCGGCGCCGGGGGAGGGCGGCAAACATCCGCCGACCCCTGTGCTTTTTGAGGGCAATACCCTTCGCTACTTGCGCCTCGCGCCACGCTTGCTGCTTCTACTCGTACGGTATTCTGGAGAAAGGAACAGATTTGTTTTTCTGATAAAAAATCTGTTTCCTTTTTTGCAGGTGAATTCAAAATCGTGGCCTGTCCCCAGCCTCACCAGCTTCACGAGGGCGGCTGTCGCGAGCCGAGCCACCGGGGCGTCTCGGCCCTTCCGGCTTCATCCTTCATACCTACGGGCTTCGGCCTGCGCGCACCGCTTGCGAGGGAACGCACCACTCCTTGTTAATCTGTAACCTGCTGGCAAGGGTTAAAAACCTCGGTTACGTCGAGTGTTGTATGCCACGGAATGGCAGTGCCTGACACCATTCCGCCTACGGTTTGCTGTCGACCCGACTTGCGCACATATCCGCCATCCGCTCCAGTGAAGACTTGCTGCCCTGGCTTCGTCAGGTAATCAAAGAAACTGACTTTCACAGGCACATTCATTTGTCCACCAGGCGTAATGACGGCGAGCATGATCGCTCGGTCTTTGGTGAATACAACGAACGGTTCGACTCCAGTGCGACCACCAACTGTCTTCACGCACTGCACTTGTTCTGGGAGGATGCGTGCGGTTTCAGTGTAGGTGTGGTTGTTGTAGAGACTGAGGATCAGGCCTTTGCTGGTCAACACTCCCAGGCCTTGAGTGGCTTTGCAGCTGCCTTCGCTTCCATATGGGAACAAGCACCAGTTCGTTTCCGACACGGCTTGAATATCCGATGGTGCAATTTTCAGATCGCGCTGGATTTGGGCTTTTGATTCCGGCGTGTCATAAGGGATCATCACGCATCCCCCGACTGTCACTGCTGCGATGAGGCCTATGGCCGCAGCTACGTTTTGGATTGATGATCTGAAGGTGTTCATTGTTCGCTCTCTTTGCTGTATTGCCACCACTGGAAGGCTGTGGTGATTTTGGTAGCGAACCTTACGGCATGGGCGGCAAGCAGTCATCCTCATGCTGATAGCTGGATCGGTAGATGACTTAACTGGACGCTTACCCTACAGCCGCTTCTCCATAACGATGGTGCGCTCCGCCCCATGAAACTCCTCTCGGATTTTCTGATAACCCAACGCTGTATAAAACCTTTCAGCTGTAATCGACGAGGGCACACGTACAGCTCCAACTCCTGCGCTGGCAGCAGTTGTATGAATGACATCCATCAAATGCCGCCCGATACCGCCTTTCTGGTGAGCCGGGTCAACGAAAACACTTCTGACCACATCACCGTCGAGACCGGCAGTGCCAATAATGTTTTCGCCCAATAAGGCTACGAAGACCCTACGCTTCGTAAGCTGTGTGGTGATGGCTTCAGGAGAAAAGCTCTGCTCAACCTGAGCGATCACATCAGGCGGATAGTCCTGTGAATTTGACTCACGCAGGGCGGCAATAACTACGCGGCTTATCGCTGCTGCATCTCTGCTCGTGGCGGGACGAACGTGACATTCCATGCTGGGACCTCAATCCTAAAGGATTACAGCTTAGCGCATCGCAATGTGCCTTCCCCGGACGCTGACACTCATGTTTGCACTTCCACTGGTCAAGGGGGAAGTCAACATCGCAGATGTTCATGCTTATTGAAGGACTCAGGGTGCTATATCCGAAGCTTCATGCAGCGATTCGCGACAACGCAGATTTGTTCTTAAAAGGGGAGCCCCGTGAAGCTGTGCGAGGTTTCGCAGATGGATTCAAAATCGTGGTCTGTCCCCAGCTTCCCACCCAGCTTCCTCAGCTGATTTTCTCGCAGCAGGTTTCGCGTCTGTTTTAGCCGCCGGTACGGCTGGTTTTTTCGCAGCGGATTTTGCTGTAGGTTTTGATGCAGCGACCGGTGGTTTTCCAGCTTTTGGAGCCGCAGCTTTGGAAGCCACCGCTAATGTTTTAATCGGTTGTACCGTGAGTTCCACACCCATCGCGGTCATCAATTTCCTGATGGTTTCAAACCGCGTTTTTGCTCCAGATTTCAGCACCTTATAAAGGCTTTCACGATTAACTCCGGCATCTTTGGCGACTTTATTGACACCTTTAGCTTTTGCGACCTCGGCCAACGCATGAATAAGACTCTCTGTGTCATCGGCTTTCATACTTTCAGCCAGATAAGCCGCTATAGCTTCTGGGGTATCGAGAAAACGCGAAGCCTCGTAACGAGTCGTACCGGTAGTGCCGAGGCTAAGGACCGGCATATCCTCAGGATTGAATTTGTCGCTCATGTCATTGACCTCTCAGGGCATCAAGAATCACTTTGGCTCTCTTAATGCCTCGTTTTTGATCTGTTTTATCGCTTCCGCTGAGCATCAAGTACTCTGCGGTCCCCGAGCGTACAAAGTAGATTCTGTACCCCGGTCCGATAAAAACACGCATTTCGCTCACCCCATCGCCAACCGGTTCGCAATCACCAAAATTGCCATTTCGGGCGCGATCCAGGCGGGCCAAGATGGCCGCTTTTCCTTGAGCATCCTTCACACTGTCAAGCCAATCCTCAAAATCGGGCGTCTGGTGGATCTCGTACATTTTCTTATCGATCATAGTCTCATTTGTAGCCATATGGCTACTCCTGATAGATGGGAGGATTGACTGCAGATCATGGTTCTTTTCATCGAACATAGAGCCGATGGTGTCGCTCTGGCTGGCAGTAGGCGCTATTTGTATGCTGCAGTTGCGTGAAAACGGGCGCTCTCAGGCGCCCGTCGTTCCATTAGTTTTCGACCTGCGCCTGAAGTCGCCTACCAATCACCTCCAGCAAATCACACCCATCCCGCAGCGGAATCACCAAAAGCTGCGCGAAATCCGAAAGCACCACCGTATCGCTGGCAATCTCGGAGCGAAACGCGATGTTTTCCAATACCTGGGTCACGGTACGGATACGGTAATCGGCAGTTGCGTGCAGGACGTCAAGGGGGGCTTGGGTGTCGATAAGCAGGGCGGCTGGGGTGCAGTCGATGCCGGTGATGGGGATGTATCTCTGCATGGGATTGCTCCATTTGGTTAGAGGGCTTATCCGATACGCAGGTCGCCAAACCTGATCACCATGGTTGGCGACGGAAAGAACTATAGATTTGCGCCCCCAAGACGAACAAGGTGAGAGATTCCGACGCCTTCGTAGGAATCATGAGAATTCTCCAAGGAAACGAATCGACGTGATCCATTTCCGTAGGACCAATTGCTCACACCGCAGAAAACCCACCCGATTCCTGAGTCTCCCGGGCATCAGGTATTCTCCGCCCCCTGAAACCCCACCCTGGCCCGAGGCGTTCAATCGTCATCCCAACCCCTCGAACAGTCTGCAAAGCAACGCAACAGGAGTCATGCATGTTGATAGGACATCGGTTCGAGCGCACGGCGCAGGGTGACCTGCACATCCATTCGCGCAACGTGGTGCAGAGCTTGGTCGTGTTGGTGATAGGGGCGTTGGCCTTTATCTTGCCAATGGCGTTCGCCGTGTTCGTGATGGTTGACGGGGCCTCGTTGATGGCTGAGGTGGATCCACTGTCCGCTCTATTGATGGTGCTGCTGTGGCTGCTGATTCCTGCCCTTGGCCTGCTGCTGGTGGTGTACACCGGCGTCCACGAGACGTTGGTGTTGTCGCGGGTCGACGGCGAAGGCAAGCGCCTGACCCGCAACTTTTTCGGGCGCCGCGAGCGTGTGCAATCGGCCTTCCAGATCGAGGCTGCCAAATTCCTCGAACTGCGCCGCCTCCCGCAGGCTGGGCGAGCTCGCACCCAGCTGTGGCTGATACTGCGCGATGGCACCGCGCACCGCCTGACCACCGACAACGTTCCGGTGGTGCCGGGCAGTCAACGCACGGACTTGTGGCTGCGGGAGCTGGCCGACTACCTGGGCGTGGCGCTGCCCACCGAGGTGGTCGAAGGGGCGGCGCCGGTTGTGAAGGTGCCCTATAGGCCAACTCCGGCCCCTACCAGCGGCAAGGCGGTAAGGGCAGCCCGTCAGCGCCGGGAAAACGGCGACGCTCCTGCGCCTGAGCCGACCGAGAAACTGGGCATGCCCGCACGAGCCTTGCTCATGCTATTGGGCGCCTTCTTTGCGGTGTTGGAACTGACCAACATCATGACCTTGGTGCCGGCCATTTTTACCGGACGGCTGCGCGTCAGTGGCTTTCGAACGGGCTCGACGACCTTCTACTGGGCCGAGCAGCCATTCAGTTTTTCCTTGAACCTGCTGGAGGGTATCGTCGGAGGCGTGGTCGTTGGCTTCATTGCCTGGGGTTGCCTGTACATGGCGATCCGCGGCCGGATGCGTTCCAAGCCCTGAGGGTCGTCCACCCGGGGCTTGACCCTCACGCAACGTGAGGCTGCAGCATGGGCGTCGTCTAAGGAAACAGGAGTTGAAACGATGTTGCTTCGAGTGGGTGAACTGGCCAAGCGCACGGGATTGACCGTGCGGACCTGGAGAGCAGGGGCGGGCACTGGCCGGGCGCTGGCTCGCCCTGTTCCGGGGTTATGCCGGAGACGATCCGCGCACCCATCAGAAGATCCGCCAAGCCATGCAACAGGAGCCCAGTCTTGCCGAGGGCACCTGGCTGGATGAACGCTGCGTGGGCTTTCTGGAGAAAGCGGTGGCCGAGCTGATGAGGGAGGCGCATTGACCACAAGGGTCATTGCGCTGATGCTTGCGCAGGCTGCGCCAACGAATGGGCGCGGCCTGCCAGGCCCTTGATCGGGCCAGTCCATTCACAGAACCGAGGGAACCTATGCCTGTGACTGTTCGTGTCGCCGTTGCGGACGACGCACAAAAACTGTCCGCCATCGAGGCGTCCGCCGCCCTGGTGTTCGGAAGCATTGATGGGCTGAGCTGGGTGGCGCAGTCGCCGCCGATGTCTGTCGAGCGACATCGCCAGCTCATTGCGTTGTCGACGTGCTGGGTTGCCCTCGATGACGAAAGCGCACCGCAAGGGTTTCTCAGTGCCGAGCGCTACGGCGAGGCTCTTCATATCCATGAGATATCCGTCGCGCGGCCCTGGCAGGGCCGGGGCGTGGGGCGGCGTCTGATAGAGGTTGCCCAGGAGCATGCCCGCTCCAACGGGCTGCATCTGGTCACCCTCACAACATTCATTGACGTGCCCTGGAACGCTCCGTTTTATGCACGCATGGGTTTCCAGGCTCAAGCCACCCAAGACCTGGGGCCGCGACTGGCGGCCCTGTTGAGTGCCGAATACCAACGCGGATACGCACCGGGCAGCCGCTGTGCAATGGTCTGGTCAGTCACCTGAATACGATTTTTAAATACCTGCAACGGAGACAAGCATGGAACGCGACAACGACAGCAGCAGCGCCTACATCACCACGATGCAAGCGCTGGAAAGCCTCTATGGCCCCGTCGCGAAACCCTCAATCCTCAAGGAAGTCGACCATATCCATCCGGTTTACCAGCCCTTCATAGAGGCTGCATCCTTTGCGATCCTCGCTTCCTCAGGCCCCGGAGGGCTGGACGCGTCTCCGAGGGGCGACGCGCCGGGGTTCGTTCATGTCCATGACAGCAAGACGCTGTATTTGCCCGACCGCCGCGGCAACAACCGTATCGATTCGCTGCGAAACATCGTTGAGGATCCCCGGGTCGCGCTGCTTTTCCTGGTGCCGGGCGTGGGGGAAACCTTGCGCGTGAATGGCACGGCCAGGATATCCATCGAGCCAGCCCTGTTGTCCCGCTTCGCAGTAAAAGGGCAGCTCCCTCGAACCGTTCTGGAAGTCACCGTAACCAGTGTTTATTTCCAGTGCAGCAGGGCGGTGATCAGGGCGGGGCTGTGGGACGTGAAGCGGCAGATCGAGCGCAGCGCACTGCCCACGGCAGGTGAGGTGTTCAAGCGCATCTGCCCATCGCAGGTCGATGGCGACGCTTATGACAAGGCACTGCCGGAGCGTGTGGCCAATACGCTTTACTGACGGTGTTTTTTGAAACACTTCAATGCCCAGGTCCGAGAAATCTGGGCATTGCCTGTTGTTATCGATAAGCCGAGGGGGCAGTTTCCCGTAAGATCATTTATTTGAAATGACCTCACTCATGTATTGATGCAGATCGCGCAGGTCCTTGACGCTCCAAGGGTGCGGCGGGATCTTCACGCCATTCTCTTTCAAGGTCCTTGGAATCAGGTTTCCATTTGGGCGAAGTATGATCGACGAGACTATCACTCCCGGGTAATCGGTCAGTCGTTTTTTGAAGGCGGGGTGTCGTAAGGTCGGGGATGGGGGGGCTTTTCTTGGCCAAGGCGCCTGTTCCTTTAATATCTGAGCCATGGCACACGGAACCGCGATAGTTTTTTGCCAGAGATGACCTGGCAGGCGAGGGCAGCCGAATCTGTATCGACACGGACAGCTGCGCCATGGAAATTTACTGTCGCGAGCGGCCTAGTGCCGTCGAGCCAGTACTTGAAAGGAGAGGGTCATGGAGAAATGGACGCTGCACTGGCTGGAAGCCTCGGGGAGCCTGGCCGAGCTTCGCAGCAAGCTGGCTGATGAATTCGCCGCCGCTTATGAGGCCATAGCGCGCCTGATGCCTCCGCCGCGACTCGATATTCTGATTCAGAGGCTTCCGGGCGAAACCATTACGGAAATGGGTTTGGTAGGGCGGGCGTATCGCAGTTCGATGTTCACCATGACCCTTGATCCCGACAATCCAAATTTCTTTTCCAGCCTGAGCGCCGGTGCATTACGCCGACATGTTATCCATGAGGTTCATCATTGCCTGCGCATGGACGGTCCTGGCTACGGCTGGACTCTAGGCGAAGCTTTGGTCAGCGAAGGACTGGCCGGCCAGTTTGTTCGGCATTTGCTCGGTAGCGATCCAGAGCCTTGGGAGTATGCCATTGCATCTGCGGATCTTTTGCGCTCACCGGCTAGACTACAAGCGCTTGAATCGAGGCATTACGATCACAACGAGTGGTTCTTCGGTGTCGGCGACAAACCCAAATGGCTCGGTTATTCATTGGGTTATCAAATGGTTGGACGCTGGCTTGCATTGAGGGGGGAAACCGACAGTTTAACCTGGGTCAACGTACCCGCAGCAGACATCATGGCCATTGCGCTGGAGGAAGGTCTGGTGTTGGCCGAGCCTTGAACGACTCGCGCAAACATTCAATCACTTGCTCAATCGACGGCCCCTGAATGGCTGGCGGCGTCGTGCTCTCCCCAAACTCCCGCCAAATGAACAACGTCAGCTCCGCACCGTCGGTCATTGTCTGGGCATTCCCTGGGCTCCCAAAAGTCTCCAGCAGCCTGTACCGCGTATCTTTCCAAAACAACGTCTCGACCCAGTCGTACACCGGAATGAAATGGAAGTGGATGGGGTAGCGGGGATCGTGGCCGAATCGGCTGATGTAAAGCCATTTGGGGTGGAGCTGTGTTTCAAGAACGCTCTGGACATGCGCCATCAGGCCACCCAGCTCTGCTAATGCCGGCGCAGGTAATTGAGCCAATGAGTTCACGTGAGCCTTGGAGCCGAGCATGAGGTAGCCGGGCAGGGCGGACGCCAAGTGATGGTTGACTGTCCAATGGCTCGTTTCATGGAGGATAAACGGTGGTGCTAGTTCCAAAGCTGACTCCCTGTCGTAGTGCGGTTAGGACCGTTCCTTCAACTATGTAACATTTTTCAGCCGTGCGCTGACAGGCGAGGCGGGTGAGGACCCGTGGCGAGGGAGCTTGCTCCCGCTGGGCTGCGCAGCAGCCCTGTAATCTACCCCGCGGTGCATCAGGCAGAACGCGTTCAATTTGGTTGGGGTCGCTGCGCAACCCAGCGGGAGCAAGCTCCCTCGCCACAGGGTTTTGTTTGGTCGGTGGACCGAGTTGTCAGCTTTGGGGTCGCTTCGCGCCCCAACGGGGATAAATCCCCTCGCCATAAGAATGGTCGGCGGGATGCCGCTCAGCGCAGTCCAATGGCTTTTGTGGGGAGGGGCACGGACCGTTCCTTCAACTATGTACATTTTTCTCAGCCGTGCGCTGACAGGTGCGGTTGATGAGGACCCGTGGCGAGGGAGCTTGCTCCCGCTGGGCTGCGCAGCAGCCCTAAAACCTACCCCGCGGTGCATCAGGCAGAACGCGTTCAGCTTGGTTGGGGTCGCTGCGCAACCCAGCGGGAGCAAGCTCCCTCGCCACGGGTCTTGTGTTGTCCGGGCACCGAGGTGAACGCTTTAGGGCCGCTTCGCGGCCCAACGGGGATGAATCCCCTCGCCACAGGGATGCATCAGAGTGCACAAGGATGGTCAGCGGGATGTCGCTCAGCGCAGTCCAATGGCTTTTTCGGCGAGGTTGCAACTACCCTTCGAACTCCGTCTTCAACATCGTCAAAAACGCTTCCCTGGCAGGATGCCGGCCAGCGTTTTCATGCCAGTAGAACAGGTTGTCGATGCCCGTCAATCCAGGGAATTCATACCCTGTCCAGCCAGCCCCCTGACGGTATTGCTCATAGATCCCACGCGGCACCAGCGAGACGCCGGCACCGGCACTGACGCAGCCGACGATGGCGCCATAGCTGGCGATGCTGATGATCGGTTGTACTTGGTCATGGCGTAGCAACCACTGCTCCAGGGCAAAGCGGTACGGGCAGCCTGGGGGCCACATGAAGATCGCCTTGCCTTGCAGGTCTGCGGCATTGCGCAAGGGGCCGTGGGATTGGGAGGCGATGAGCATCAGGTCTTCGCGGTACATTACGGCGCGCTTGAGCCCCGGCCGTTCCACGTCGACCGCCACGATCACACCGTCGAGCCGGTGGTGCTGGGTATCGTCCAGTAACTGCGCCCAAGTCCCCGTGCTCAGTTCCAGCGACACCTGAGGATACTGCGCGTGATATTTGGCCAATAACTGCGGTAGGCGCCCCGTGGCGCTGGATTCGATGGCGCCAATGCGCAACGGTCCGCTTGGCGTGTGGCTGGGGTTTACCGCGCGGCGGGCTTCTTCCGTCAGGCCGAGGATTTTTGTCGCATAACCCAGGAGCACCTCGCCCGCCGGGCTGACCCGCAAGCCGCGACCTTCACGAAAAAACAACGGTGTACCCAACTCCCGCTCCAGGGATTTGAGCCGTGCCGTGATGTTGGACGGTACGCAGTGCAGCACTTCGGCGGCGCGGGCGATGCTGCCGGTGTCGCAGACGGTCTTGAGCATGCGCAGTTGGGACAGTTCCATAGCTCACCCAAAGTGAATGGTTGGCTGAGTTTAAGTCACTTGTATTGAGAGTGGGTGGTTTTGATACTTCAGGGTAAATCGACCAGACGCCCAGTGCGCAGGAACTCTGAATGGAAACCCGTTGTGTGCCGTTTGAGGGCTTGAAGAACCCCAGCAGACCCCGCGTAAAAGTGATCCTGGCGACCACGTTCGTGATTCTTTGCTGGGCCTATTCGCCCATTGGTATTCGCATCGGCTTGCAGGCCTACGAACCGGGTCAACTGGCGTTGATGCGGTTTCTCATCGCTTCGGTGTTCATGGCCGTCGTCGCGATGGCGAAGGGTATTTCCTGGCCGCGTCTCGGGGATTTACCGTTGCTGGCGGTATTGGGTTTCTTTGCCGTGAGCCTGCACCACATCGCCCTCAATTACGGTCAACGGGGCGTCAGTGCCGGGGCGGCGAGTGTGTTGGCCCAGTCCACGCCGTTATTCAGCACGTTGTTGGCGCATTTTGTCTTCAAGGAAAGAGTCGGCGCTTGGCAATGGGGCTGTGTCCTGTGCGGCTTGCTTGGCGCTGCCGTGGTCGTTACGGGGGATCGAGGCTGGGGTGACATGGACGCCCGTGGGCTATTGATCCTGCTGGCGGCGCTGTCCTGGAGTGTGTATTTCGCTTTGCAGAAGCACCATACCCATCGTTACGAAGGCTTGACCCTGGTTTGCTACACCGTCTGGTCGGGCACACTCCTGTTGTTCATTTTCGCGCCGGGCATGTTGAGCGCGGCACGACAGGCTCCGGCTTCGGTGAACCTGGCGGTGTTGGTTCTCGGTATTTTCCCCAGCGCGCTGGCGTACCTCGCCTGGGCTTACGTGCTGGCTCACAGCGACGTGAGCCGCGCTTCCATGGCGCTTTACCTGATACCGCCCACGGCGATGTTGATGGCTTGTCTAGTCCTGGCCGAACGTCCAGCGGCGATGGTAAGTGTTGGGGCGGTTATCGTGTTGGCGAGTGTGCTTGCGTTGAATTTCGGGCCGGTGAGTGTGGCGAAAGCCAGCTGATTCTGTAGTAGATGTAGGCAATGATGTTGGATGTTGTAGCCACACAGACTGTTTTTGAACACTGTCCGACGGGCAAGTGATCACTTTGGGAGAAATCGAGGAAGTCTCTGACAACTTTTTAAGGTTGGCCTTCGGAAGTACTGCACTTACGATCTGGCGTTGTCTCAGTGCTGCGCGTTGCATCCGGTACACCCAGCTTCGTTTTAGATCGTGAGGACAAATCAATGCCTGGAAGCCGCTACGCCAAGACTTTGGAGCACGCCACCGGTGTTTTCGGCAGTCGGCATTTGGCTGAGGATTGGCTGCAGAAGCCCTGCAAGTACCTGGACAATCATGTACCGCTGGAGCTGATCGACAGTTCGCAAGGCTTTCAAGTGGTTGAGGATTATCTGACTCGGATTGAACACGGGGTATATCAATGAGTCCTTTGTCGGGGCGTGAAGCTCGCTGTTTTGGGGCTGCTGCGCAGCCCAGCGGGAGCAAGCTCCCTCGCCACGGTTGTGTTTCGAGCTAACAACTTTCGATCGCTCCCGTGCGTGGGATGCCACTTGGGACAATCAACGTACCGCCACCTTATTTTTTAACCTGATAATCCTGGCCCCACACGCGCACGGTGTTGATTTTCTCGTTCAACCCTTCAAACACAAACTTCTGGCGCACGGCCGTCTTCGGCGGAATGGTGACTTCATCCGGGTTTTCAAACCCTGCCAGCCTGTTGGCGTAACCGGCCTGGTCGATGGCGAGCAAGGCGCCCGTTTGGCCGAGGTTGATCAGGCGCAGTTGCGTGTCGGTGCTGTTCTTGAAGCCGAGGGTGACGCTGAAGGTGTCGTCGACGGGCTCCAGCTTCAGGACTTCGATGGAGACACGGTCTTTCAGTTGCTCGTTGGAGGAAATGATCGCCGCGCCGTCGGCGCCCTGGGCCGATTCGCGGCCATCGAGCACGCCTTCGCTGACGCCACCCAACAGGTTCTTGCCAGCGGTAATGAAGCTTGAGACGGCTGCCTTGGTCGAGTCCTTGATGAGGCTGCCGTCGGTTGGCTCGCCTTCGGCGAAGCACAGCGAGCTGAGCAAAAGGCTGGAGACGAAGAGGGTGGAGCGTGACGGCAGAAGGTTCATACCTGAGTCCTTGAGGGGGGCAGCGACATCGCCCGGCAACAGGGCGAACGGCAATGATAGCCGTGATCATGGGCCGCTAGCGATCGGCTTCCTTGAGTTTTTCCGACATCTTCACCAGCGTTGCCAACGAGTCCGCATTCATCTTGCGCATCAACGACCCGTGCCGCACTTTCACGGTCACCTCGCTCAAGCCCAATCGGGCGGCCACTTGCTTGTTCAACAGCCCTGACACGACCAGCTCCATCACCTCGCGCTCGCCGTCAGTCGGAGAGAGAACTTCGCGGTATGGCTTTAACTTTTTTCGCCTATTGAAAGTTGTGCGACGAGGGAAGGCGTTCGTCTGATCCGTATTTTTCTGCGCCAGGTGCCTCTGTAATGACCCCGGGCCCAGCCCCAGAATAATCACGCGGCTGGCCTATCGGGCTACCCGTGTACTGCAATTTTTTGGTCCAGGAGTGTTCATGGCGAGGATGGCGATTTTTCTAGGTGGGTTTTTGGCACTGACTCTTTTGATCGGCGTGCTGGCGACGATTTCGCCCGTGTAGGCACAGGCTGCTGGAGCGCCTGTGGCGACAAGCCCACTGCGGTCGATCATTCCCACGCTCTGCGTGGGCAATGCATCCCGTGACGCTCTGCGTCACTTTCCAGAAAGCGGAGCGTGGGGAGCGATCATTCACCTGATCAAGCTCCACTGTAGGGACGGTCGTTGTTACCGATGCAAGATCACCTGCGCAATCTCCTGCAACCCCATCACCCGTTGCGCCGCATTGAGTTTGATCGCTTCCTTGGGCATGCCGAAGACCACGCAACTGGCTTCGTCCTGGGCCACGGTGGTGCTGCCGGCGTCGAGCATTTCCTTCAGGCCGCGGGCGCCGTCGTCGCCCATGCCGGTCATGATGATGCCGGTGGCGTTGCGGCCGGCGAATTTGGCCACGGAGCGGAACAGCACATCCACCGAAGGGCGGTGGCGGTTGACCAGTGGGCCATCCACCACCTGCACGTGATAGAACGCGCCGCTGCGGGTCACCATCATGTGCTTGCCGCCTGGTGCGATGAGTGCCAGGCCCGGGTGGATGCGGTCGTTGTTGCGGGCCTCGCGCACTTCGATCTGGCACAGGCTGTTCAGCCGGGCGGCGAACGAGGCGGTGAATTTTTCCGGCATGTGCTGGACGATGACGATGCCCGGGCACACTCGTGGCAGGGCGGTGAGCACCGCTTCCAGGGCCTGGGTACCACCGGTGGAGGTGCCCAGGGCGACGATGCGTTCGGTGGTCTGTGCCATGGCGTGGCCGTTGGCGGCGGGCAGCATGGCGTCGGCGGTGAGTTTGGTCGCGGGCGTCAGCGCGATCGGGGCGGGACGCTTGCCCAGGTTGCGCACGTTGACCTGGGCGGCGGCACGGATCGCCGACACCAGTTCCGGCGCCGACTCCAACAGAAAGTTCTTCAGGCCGGTGGTGGGCTTGGTGATGATTTCCACCGCGCCAGCGGCCATCGCCTGCAAGGTGGTTTCCGCGCCCCGGGGCGTCAGGGACGAGCAGATCACCACCGGAGTGGGGCGCTCGCTCATGATTTTTTTCAGGAACGTGATGCCGTCCATGCGCGGCATTTCCACGTCCAGCACGATCACGTCGGGCCATTCCTTGGCCAGTTTGTCCATGGCGAAAATCGGGTCGGACGCCGCGCCCATGACGTGGATGTCCGGTGTGTCGCTGAGGATCGCCAGCAACACCTGGCGAACCACCGCAGAGTCATCCACCAGCAGTACATTGATCTTTTTTGACATAGTCAGTGCCGGGTCCTTATAGGTTGGTGCCTGACCCATACATCGCCGCTGCAAAGGTCGAAGATGATGCTTCGGTGGCCGGTGCTACCCATGTCCTGGGCGATCAGGTCCAGGCGGTAGAGGGCAGCGATTTCCAGCGCCGCATTGACGTTCAACCGCGCCACATCGCCGTAGGGCACATGGCGTTGCAGTTCGGGGAACATCTCGCCGCCGCCGAACAGCTTGAGTTGATAGTCCTCGGGTTCGGTGTGATGGGCCCTGGCCTGGCGGATGAACAGCTCTATGGCTTCATCGGCGTACAGGCCGTTCAAGGCCTTGGAGCAACGCACCCGACTGGGCAGCATGAAGTGGCACATGCCGCCGATCTTGCGTTCGGGGTGCCACAGCGTGATCGCCACGCAAGAGCCGAGAATCGTGCGCAGGCGGGTCGGGCAAGTGGCAAAGCGAAACTCCCCCGGCGCCAGGTACACCTCGGCCACTGCCCTCATTGCGGTGTTCATGGCTTGCGATAAATCGAAGGGGCCACCAGTTTCAACGCATCGGACACACCGTTGAGACTCTCCGAGTGGCTGACGATGAAATACCCGCCGGGCTTGAGTCGTGGGATCAAGCGGGCAACCACTTTGCTTTTGGTGGGTTGGTCGAAATAGATCATGACGTTGCGCAGGAAGATCACATCGAACTCCCCCAGCTCCGGCAAGGTGTCGTTGAGGTTGACCTGGATGAAGTTGACCCGGTTGCGCAACGCCCGGTCGATGAGGAACGTGCCTTGCTGGCTGCCGGTGCCCTTGAGGCAATATTTCACCAGCAGCGGCTGAGGCAGGGTGCGGGCGCGTTCCATCGGGTAATGCCCGGAGCGCGCCTTGGCCAGTACCTGGCTGCTGATGTCCGAACCGATCACTTCCCAAGGCGTGGTGCCCAGCCCTTCGGCCAGGGTCATGGCCAGGCTGTAGGGCTCTTCCCCGGAAGAGCTGGCCGCGCTCCACAGGCGGAAGGTCTTGCCCGGCGTTGCGTGGGGCAGTACGTGTTGGCGCAGGAAATCGAAATGTTTGGGCTCGCGGAAAAAGTAGGTCTCGTTGGTCGTCAGCAGGTCCAGCGCCACTTGTAATTCATCGGTGCGCTGGCCGTTCATGATCAGCTTGAAATACTCGCCGTAGCTGTCCAGCCCATAGTGCTTGAGGCGCTTGAACAAACGCCCGGCCACCAAGGCTTTCTTGGCCTCGGACAGGCTGATGCCGGCGGCCTGGTACAGCCAGGATTGGAACTGGCCGAACTCTCGGTCACTGAGCGCCAGCGCGTTCGCCGTGCGTTCCTTGCAGGTATCGGCGTTCACGGGGCATCCACTTCCAGCACGTTCGGGCTGGCTTCGGCGAGTTGGGACATTTCGTCGATGGACAACACGCGGTCCACCTCCAGTACGATGACGAACTTGCCATCGACCTTGGCCATGCCACTGATGAAATCGGCCCGGATCTTCGCGCCGAAGCTCGGTGGCGGCTCGATCTGCGACGCCGGAATTTCCAGCACCGCCGACACCGTGTCCACCAGCAGGCCAATGTCCTGGGCCTGGCCGTCGGCGCTGGACGCCTCGATGATCACCACGCACGAGCGCCGGCTGATCGCCGAATTCGGCCGGCCGAAACGGGCCGACAGGTCGACCACCGGCACGACGGCACCGCGCAGGTTGATCACCCCGCGCACGAACGTCGGCATCATCGGCACCACGGTCAGGTTGCCGTATTCGATGATTTCCTTGATGCACAGGATGCCGATGGCAAACATCTCCGTGCCGAGCATGAACGTCAGGTATTGCGCTTCTTCCTCGACCGCGATGGCGGTTTGACGTGTGGTCGCGATGGCGCCCATTGCTTTTTCTCCTTTAAGCAAGCCTGTGGAACCGGGCCATCAGAACCGGGTGAATTCCGATTCGTCCGGGGCACTGGCCATGTTGTAGGCAAACGCCTTGGGCATGATCGGTGCCGGTGTCCGCGTCGGTTTGCGGCCGGAGGAGCCTGGGGTGTTGTCGACCCTGGCAACTTGCACGGCAGACTTGGGCGGCGTGTCCAGGGTGAAGAAGCTCATGGCCTGTTGCAGCTGTTCGGCCTGGCTGCTCATTTCCTCGGCGGTGGCGGCCAGTTCTTCGCTGCTGGAGGCGTTTTGCTGGGTCACCTGGTTGAGCTGGGTCATGGCGGTGTTGATCTGCGCCACACCGGCGGCCTGTTCTTCGGAGGCGGCGCTGATTTCCTGCACCAGGTCCGAGGTCTTGTTGATCGAGGGGACCATCTCGTTGAGCAGGTTCCCGGCCTTCTCGGCCATATCGACGCTGCTGGAGGACAGCTCGCCGATTTCCTGGGCGGCCACCTGGCTGCGTTCGGCCAGCTTGCGCACTTCGGCGGCGACCACCGCGAAGCCTTTGCCGTGCTCACCGGCGCGGGCGGCTTCGATGGCAGCGTTGAGCGCCAGCAGGTTGGTCTGGTAGGCGATGTCGTCGATGATGCTGATCCGCTGGGCGATTTTCTTCATCGCCACCACGGTCTGCTGCACCGATTCGCCGCCGTCGGTGGCTTCCTTGGCGGCCTTGCTGGCCATGCCGTCGGTGACCTTGGCGTTCTCGGTGTTCTGGTTGATGCTGGCGCTCATCTGCTCGATGGAGGCGCTGGTTTCCTCGACGCTGGCTGCCTGTTCACTGGTGGCCTGGCTCATCGATTGCGCGGTGGCGCTGACTTCTTCGGAAGCACTGGCCAGGTTGTCCGCAGCGTTACGCACTTCGCCAATGATGTGCGAGAGCTTGCCGATCATGTTCTGCATGGCGTTGAGCACCATGCCGGTTTCGTCTTTGGAGCCGCCGTCGATTTTTGCGTTCAGGTTGCCTTCGGCCAATTGCTCGGCGACGGTCGCGGCCTGTTTCAAGGGGCGCGAGATGATGCGCGAGATGAACAGCGCCAGGCCCAGGCCCACCAGCAGGGCGGCAATCAGCACGACGATGATCGACAGGCGCGATTTTTCAAACAGCGCTGCGCCATGCTCGCTGGCGGCGCCAGCGCCCGCGTCATTGAGTTCCACCAGTTTTTGCAGGTCGTTGACCACCAGATCGAATTGACGCTTGGATTGGCCCTTGAGCAGTGCATGGGCTTGCTCGGTCAGGTTTTGCCGAGACAGTGCAAGCAGGTCTTTGCTGACTGCGAGGTAAGCGACCCAGTCATTGCGGGTGGTTTCGAACAGCTGGCGATCTTCCGCGCTGGAGAGCAGTTTTTCATAGGTCGCCATGCGGGTTTCAAACCCCTTCCTGGCGTCTTCCGCTTCTTGTTCGACAGTGAGGCGTTCCTGTTCGGAATCGGCGGTAATGTGGCGGTTTTCCTTGAGGCGATAGTTTGCCGCGTAGAAACGCATGCCCGAGGCCGCACGCATGGACGGCATCCAGTTTTCCCTGATATCGACGGTGGTGCTGTTCACCTCGCCCAGTTGGATGATCGCGAACACTCCCATGACGGCGGTCAGGGCCAGCACCACAAGAAATGAAGTGATCAGTTTGGTGGCGATTCTAAGATCGTAGAACCATTTCATTGGGAAGTACCTCTCCATGGAATTGCTTAAGCGTCAGCGAGCGTTGGCTTGTTGTAATTGAGTTGATGTGAAGCGGTTTTCCACTTGGGCGATCTGGGTGAGCAGCGCCGGTACGTCGAGAATCAACGCCACCGCGCCGCTGCCCAGGATGGTCGAGCCACTGATGCCGCGAAGGGCACCAAACAGCTTGCCCAGCGGCTTGATCACGGTCTGGAATTCACCCAGCAAGTCATCCACCACCAGCCCGGCCTTGAGTTCGGCGTAGCGCACCACCACCACGTTCTGCCGGCGAGCGGGCGGGCCTTCGTGGCTGAAGTGATCGCGCAGGTAGACCAGGGGCAGCACCTCGCCGCGCAGGTCGAGATAGCCTTGTTCGCGGCTGGCGACCCCATCGTTTTCGCTCAGCTCGATGCATTCCTGGACCATGTCCAGCGGAATGACATAGGTTGACTGACCGATGCCCACCAGAAATCCATTGATGATCGCCAGGGTCAGCGGCAGGCGGATACGCACCACGGTGCCCTTGCCGGGCTGGCTGTCGAGGTCGACGGTGCCGCGCAGCAGGGTGATGTTGCGCTTGACCACGTCCATGCCCACGCCACGCCCCGAAAGGTTGGTCACGGCCTGGGCGGTGGAAAAACCGGGTTCGAAGATCAGGTTGTAGATCTCCTGGTCGGTCGGGCTCGCGCCGGGGGCGACCAGGCCGCGCTCCTGGGCTTTTTCCAGGATCCGGTCACGGTTCAGGCCGGCGCCGTCGTCGGCGATTTCCAGCACGATGCTGCCCGAGTCGTGATAGGCGTTGAGGTGCAGGTGCCCCTTGGCCGGTTTGCCCGCCGCCAGCCGGGCCTCGGCGGTTTCAATGCCGTGGTCCATGGCGTTGCGCAGCAGGTGCATGAGCGGGTCGCCGATTTTTTCCACCACGGTCTTGTCCAGTTCGGTCTCCGCGCCGCTGATGATCAGGTCGATGTCCTTGCCCAGTTCCTGGCTGACATCGCGCACCACCCGACGGAACCGGTTGAAGGTTTCGCCGATGGGGATCATGCGCAGGCGCAGGGCGCCATCGAGGATTTCTTCCACCAGTCCGGAGACTGACGAGGTGGCCTCCTGCAACGGATCGTTCTGGCAGGTGCGGGCCAACAGGCTGGCACCGGCGCTGGCGATGACCAGTTCGCCCACCAGGTTGATCAGTTCATCGAGCTTGTCGGCATTGACCCGCACATAGGTGCCGTCCTTGGCCTTGCTGTCGCTGCTCACCGCTTGTTTGTCGGTGGCGATCTGGGCGGGCATGCGTGGCGTCTTGCGCTGGTCGGACAACAACTCGCCGGTGGCGACCAATGCGGTGGTTTCCTCGGCCGGTTCCGGCGACGTCGTGACCAGGCCGGTGTTGGCCTGGGGCGCGATGTCGTCGTCCTGGGCAACAATCTCGATCTCGCAGTCTTCCCGGACGAAATCGAACACTTCATTGATCGCGCCGTGGCCCGCGGCCGAGCGAAACTCGATGTCGAAACCCAGGTAGCAGGACTCGGCGTCCCAGGCATCGGCGGCGGGCAGGGCGTCGGTCACGGTGGTGATGTCGACGATTTCACCCAGGGTTTGCAGGTAGCGCAGGAACGACAGAGGGTCCATGCCGTTGCGGAACACGTCCTGGCCGAAACGCAGGGAGATGTGCCAGAGGCGCGTTTCGCCGGGTTCACGGGTTTCGGTGTCCTGGGCAGGCGTTGGGGCCGTGGCCGGCGAGGGCGCCTGGTACTCCTGCAGGATCTGGCACAGTTCCACTTCCCGCTGCAGGGCCGGTGGCGGTAGCGCTCCGCCTTGGTTGGCGGCCACGTTGATCAGCTCCAGCATGTGATCGCTGGACTTGAGCAGTACCGCGATCAGGCCGGCGTCCACTTCGACGCTGCCGTTGCGCAGGCGATCGAGCACGTCTTCGACGATGTGGGTGAAGCTGACGATCGGTTCCAGGCCGAACAGCCCGGCCGAGCCCTTGATCGTGTGCGCCGCCCGGAAGATCGCGCCGATGGCGTCATCGTCGCCGGGGTCGGTTTCCAGTTGCAGCAGCGACTCTTCCATCGCTTGCAACTGTTCCCGTGCCTCGACGATGAACGTCTGTTGTGCCTGATCGAGATTGATGCTCACGCTCATATCCTTTGTCGTGTCCGACGTATTGCAGCAGCCCTAGGCAACCAGGTTGCACAGGGCAAGTGTTTCCATGACGGCCTTGCTCTGGCCGGTCAATGTCAGTTGGGTGCCGGCCTTGGCGGCCTCGCGTTGTACCATCAGCAGCAGTTGCAGGCCGGCGCCGTCCATCTCGGTGATCTGCGACAGATCAAGGGCCATCCGCGGTGTTGCGCCCAGCTGCGGTAACCATTGCGCGGCCAGGTCGGCGGCGGTGTAGATCGTCAGCTCGCCGTCGATGTGCACCTGGGCGGTGTCATCCTGTGTTTCGTAGTGCAACGACATGGGCGCCTCCGCTCATCAAGGAAGAATCAGCTTGGATACCGCCGCCAGCATCTGCGCCGGCTGGAACGGCTTGACCACCCAGGCCTTGGCTCCGGCGGCCTGGCCTTCCTGTTTCTTCGATTCCTGGGATTCGGTGGTGAGCATGATGATCGGCGTGAACTTGTAGCTGGCCAGCTTCTTGACCTCCTTGACGAAGGTGATGCCGTCCATGTTGGGCATGTTCACGTCACTGATGATCAGGTGCACTTTCTGGCCATTGAGTTTGCCCAGGGCATCCTTGCCATCGCTGGCTTCGATCACGTCATAGCCGGCACTTTTCAACGCGATGCCGACCACCTGCCGAACGCTCGCGGAGTCGTCGACAACCAATACACTTTTAGCCATGAACGGCGCTCCTAAAAGAAGGTGATTTCCTGTGAAGTCTGTTGCGCGGCCGAGTCGCCGTGGTGATTGCGGCGTTGCTCGTCGGTGGCGTAAGTGGTTTCCATGCGCGCCAGCCATTGGCGAGCGTCGATGGAAACGGCCTGTTCGGGCGACTGGCTGGCCTGCTGCATGTGCACATGCAGGTCCTCGATGTTGTCGCGCACGTGGCTGAGGATCTGGCTGACCCGATCCTGGAATTGCAGGCTGACCAGCACCTCGGTGAGTTCATCGCGGATGCCGAAGCTCTCCCGCTGCAGCATGTCGGCCGAGTCGGCCAAGCTGCCGGTGACACTCTTGAAGCGCTCCAGCACCTGCTGGATGCTTTGCTCGGAGGCACTGACCGAATGGCTGTCCTGGTCCGCGCCGCTGGACGCGGCATGCACCAGTTGGGTGATGGCGGTGTTGATGATGTCGACCTTGGCCGACATCTGCTGGCCGGTCTCGCTGGACTTGCTCGAGAGGCTGCGCACGGCGTCGGCCACCACCGCAAAGCCACGCCCGGCCTCGCCGGCACGGGCGGCTTCGATGGCGGCGTTGAGGGCCAGCAGGTTGGTCTGCGCGGCAATCGCCGCGACATCGGCGGCCATGGTCCGCAGTTCCCCGGTATAGGCCGTCAGGTTGCGTACCTGGGCCAGGGTTTCGTCGCGGCTGGCCTGGGTGGCCTTCAGCGAATCGATGACCTTGACCAGTTCACTTTCGCTCTGGGCCAGCACCTGCACGGCACCGCCACTGCTGCTGCCGGCCAATTCACCGGCGGCCAGTTGCGAAGCTTGCACGGTCTCTTCCAGGCGCGAAGAAATGCCGGTGAAGCGGCTGGTCAGCGAGACGATTGCGGTTTCGGTCTGCTGCCGGGAGCTTTCGACCTGCTTGGCCCAGATCGGCATGGCGCCGAGAATGACTTCGTTGAGTTGCTCGCTGGCTTTATGGGCCAGATGCTCGCTGGCTTGCAGGTCGCGGCGGGCCATGGCGGCGGCGATGGCGCTGTCGAACTGCTGACGTTGTGAACGCGCACCCCATACGCCAGCACCGACACCAACGGCCAGGAGGGCAACAGCCAGGATGATGTTTTGTACACTTGGACCATTGAGCAGTAAGACGCCAACGGCAGCAACGAAAGCGACGAGCACTGTGTTCCAGAGGATGCGAGGTGGTTGGGCGAAGGAATGACCGTGTGGGTACGACGTCATGGTTCGGTCCTTGAACAGAGTTTCTAACAGGTTATTTGCGAATAACTGGTTATCTGCGACCTCTACTCGGACTTTAAGACCGGCTGTCCGATACCGGTATTGCATAGGCATTGGCCTACACAGTACGTGGCACTGTGCTATTTCAGGTTAGACGCTGTCTGGGAAATGTCGAATGCACCCGACGAAGGAATGAGCCACCTGGCAAGGGAGATGGCGCATGGGCTTTTGTGGCGAGGGAGCTTGCTCCCGCTGGAGCGCGAAGCGGTCCCAAACTTGGCGGGTGCGGTTGGCCTGATAGATTGCGTGTTTAGGTTTTGGGACTGCTGCGCAGCCCGGCGGGAGCAAGCTCCCTCGCCACGAAAAACGGACATCTTCCGAAACAGAATCCATGGATTGCGCTAAATTACCCCGCATTGGATTTCGAACCTGCCATCAGAGCCCCCATGCCCACCCAGCCCCTCTGGAAAACCTACCTCCTGTTCCTGATCCCCATGGTCTTGTCCAATTTCCTGCAGTCCATGTCTGGCACGTTCAACAGCATCTACATCGGCCAGATGCTCGGTACCCAGGCCTTGGCGGCGGTGTCGGGCATGTTTCCCATCGTGTTTTTCTTTATCGCATTGGTGATTGGCCTCGGCGCGGGGGCGGGGGTGTTGATCGGGCAGGCCTACGGCGCCGGCGAAACCGGGACGGTGAAGGCGATTGCTGGTTCGACCTTGTTGCTGGGGGCGATCATCGGCCTGGCGGCGGCGGTGCTTGGCAGTGTCTTTGCGCGTCAGGCGTTGCAGGGGCTCGGCACGCCGGCCGATGTGCTGGAGGATGCCGTTTCCTATGCCCGGGTCATGCTGTGGATCCTGCCGATGTTGCTGGTATTTGTGCTGTTTACCCAGCTGCTGCGCGGGGTGAGCGATACGGTGTCACCGATGTTGGCGCTGCTGACCTCCACCAGTGTCGGGCTGCTGCTCACGCCGGCGTTGATTCGTGGCTGGTTGGGGTTGCCGCAGATGGGCATCCAGAGCGCGGCGCTGGCGGGGTTGGTGGGGACGGCCTCGGCCATGGCCATGCTGGCGTGGCGCTTGAACCGTCGCGAGCATGCCCTGGCGCCGGACCGGGCGTTGTTCGCGGCGATGCGCCTGGACATGGAGATCCTTGGCAAAGTGCTGCGCATAGGCTTGCCCACAGGGTTGCAGATGGTGGTGATCTCGTTGTCCGAGTTGGTCATCCTGACGCTGGTCAATAGCCATGGCTCCCAGGCCACGGCGGCCTACGGCGCGGTGACGCAGATCGTCAACTACGTGCAGTTTCCGGCGCTGTCGATCGCCATCACCGCTTCGATCCTCGGCGCCCAGGCCATCGGTGCCGGACGCCTGGAGCGCCTGGGGCCGATCCTGCGCACGGGGTTGTTGATCAACCTCTGGCTTACGGGCGGGTTGGTGGTCCTGGGGTATCTGTTGTCCCACTGGCTGCTGGGGCTGTTCATCACCGACCCGGCGGCACGGGTCCAGGCCGAACACCTGCTGCACATCATGCTCTGGAGCCTGCTGGTGTTCGGCTTCCAGGCGATCGTCGGCGGCATCATGCGCGCCAGCGGCACGGTGCTGGTGCCAGTCGCTATCTCGATCTTCTGCATCGTCGCCGTGCAGGTGCCGGCGGCGTATCTGCTGGACGCTCACTTCGGCCTGCAAGGGGTATGGATGGCGTTCCCGGTGGCCTACTTGAGCATGCTGCTGTTGCAGACGCTGTACTACAAGCGGGTGTGGCAGCATCAGCCGATCGAGCGGTTGGTGTAACCAACTCACCATTAAACCCTGTGGCCATCACCCGCCACGCCGCCACCGAGGATCCGATGCCTGCCAGTCTCCCCACCCACATTGCCTACCGTGCCTTCCTGTTCGACATGGACGGCACACTGCTCAATTCCATTGCCGCCGCCGAGCGGATCTGGACGCGCTGGGCCCTGCGCCACGGCGTGGACGTGGCGACATTCCTGCCGACGATCCATGGCGTGCGCGCCATCGACACCATCACCCGCCAGCACCTGCCGGGGGTGGATGCCCAGGTCGAGGCCGAGCAGATTACCCGCGAGGAAATCGAAGATGTCGAAGGCGTGGTGCAGGTGGCCGGTGCACAGGCCTTTCTGAACAGCCTGCCGCCAGAGCGCTGGGCAATCGTCACCTCGGCGCCGATGGCATTGGCCTTGCGGCGTATGGAAGCGGCCGGGATCCCACGCCCCGCAGTGATGGTCACTGCCGAGGACGTGAGCGACGGCAAGCCCAACCCCGCCTGCTACCGCTTGGCTGCTGAACGCTTGCAGGTGGCACCGCAGGAATGCCTGGTGTTTGAAGACGCCGAGGCGGGCATTCGGGCTGGCGAGGCGGCGGGGGCGGATGTGCTGGTGGTGACGGCGACGCATACGCACCCGGTGGTCACCCTTCATCCGCAGATCGAGGATTACCTTGGGCTAGGCATTGAGGTGGATGAGGCCGGCCTGATGCGGTTGCCTTCGATTCTATGACCGCCGCAGAACACCTGTGGGAGCGAGCTTGCTCGCGATAGCGGTGGTTCAGCTTGCATCAGTGCTGAATGTACCGGCGCCATCGCGAGCAAGCTCGCCCCCACATTGGATCTACGGTGGTCCTCGGATAGGTCAGGTCACCACGCGATAGCACGGCACATACGCCGCGCCGCCTGGCAGTTTCATGCGGTGCTGGGCGACGAAGGCCTGGAGCAGGCGGTCGAGGGGTTCCATGATGGCGGCGTCACCGTGGATCTCGTAAGGGCCGTGTTCTTCGATCAGGCGGATGCCCTTGTCCTTGACGTTACCGGCCACGATGCCCGAGAACGCCCGGCGCAGGTTGGCCGCCAGTTCGTGGGCGGGCAGGTCGCGGCTCAGGCCCAGGCTGGCCATGTTGGCGTGGGTCGGGTCGAACGGGCGCTGGAAGCCTTCGTCGATCTTCAGCAGCCAGTTGAAGTGGAAGGCGTCGTTGCGCTCGCGGCGGAACTGCTTGACCTCCTTGAGCCCCTGGGTCATCTGCCGCGCCACTTCGGCCGGGTCGTCGATGATGATCTGATAGTGCTTCTGCGCGGCCTCACCCAGGGTTGCACCGACAAATGCATGCAACTGATCGAGGTACGGCGCGGCGCTTTTCGGTCCGGTGAGCACCACCGGGAATGGCAGGTCCTGGTTGGCCGGGTGCATCAGGATACCCAGCAGGTAGAGGAACTCTTCCGCCGTACCAGCGCCACCCGGGAAGATGATGATGCCGTGACCGACACGTACGAAAGCCTCGAGGCGTTTCTCGATGTCCGGCAGGATCACCAGCTCATTGACGATCGGGTTCGGCGCCTCGGCGGCGATGATGCCTGGTTCCGTCAGGCCCAGGTAGCGACCGCCATGGATACGCTGCTTGGCATGGGCAATGGTGGCGCCTTTCATCGGGCCTTTCATCACGCCAGGGCCGCAGCCGGTGCAGATATCCAGGCTGCGCAGGCCCAGCTCGTGGCCGACCTTCTTGGTGTATTTGTATTCTTCGGTGTTGATCGAGTGACCGCCCCAGCACACGACGATTTTCGGCTCCACGCCAGGACGCAAGGTGCGGGCGTTGCGCAGCAGGTGGAAGACGTAGTCGCTGATGCCCTGGGACGAGCTGAGGTCGATGCGCTGGCTGTCCAGCTCGTTCTCGGTGTAGACGATGTCGCGCAGGGCGCTGAACAGCATTTCCCGGGTGCTGGCGATCATTTCGCCGTCGACGAACGCGTCGGCCGGTGCGTTCAGCAGCTCCAGGCGCACGCCCCGGTCCTGCTGGTGAATACGGATCTCGAAGTCCTTGTAGGCTTCCAGGATGGTCTTGGCGTTATCAACATGGGCGCCGGTGTTGAGGATGGCCAGGGCGCACTGGCGGAAGAGGGTATAGATACTGCCGGAACCGGCTTCGCTCAGTTGCTGGACTTCGCGCTGGGACAAGGTCTCCAGGCTGCCTTTGGGGCTTACCGAGGCGTTGATTACATGTCTTTGATTCATTCAGCTTTCCTTGAAAACGATGCCATGCACACAACGACGGCATCTTGAAAAAAACGTCCACGCAGAAAGATCGCACGATCCTTGCGCTATCGCCATGGACTTCGATCCGGACCCGGCGAGTCGGTTGCGATACAAAATGAGCTCCAGCATAGCTAAATCGACCGGGCAGGCGATAATGCGTGACTCTTTTGATGCCGTACAAGGAAATTGCACCGCGATGTTCGAGATCAAACCGTGGGATAGCGACACCTATCGCAAGCAGACTCGCCGCAGCACCCTGATCATCGCGGTGGTGTTCCTGGCCCTGGCGATGTTGCTGTCCAGCCTGGCCGTGCTGCTGCTGGGCACGCCCGGAGGCGATAACTTTCGTTTCAATCTCGGCGGGGTGCTTGTCGCGGTGCTGGCAATGGCCGCGCTGATGCGCCTGTATTTCTGGTCGCAGCCATGGATGGCCGCCGCCGTGTACGGCTGGCAGCTCAAGCGCAGCCTGATGAAAATCACCAACGTGATGCACCAGGTGACCGCTGGCGTGCAAGCCCAGGATCCCACCGCTATGAAGCTGCTGCGTTTCTATCACCTGGGGCTGGCCCAGATGCATCAGCTGGACGCCAACTCCAGCGCCCAGGGCTCCCTGGCGCGAGAGGCCGACGCGCACCTGGCGAAGATGCAGGCGCTGGGCCTGGGCACCGAACAGTCGCGCCTGGAGGCGAGTTGGATCGAGACGGTGAAGCAGGCCTATCGCGCAGGTTGAGCGGTCAGAGGGTGCCGATGCGGTCGAGCTCGGCTTTCAAGGCCTGGGCATCGAGCTGGTCGAAGGGCAGGGCAAAAAAGGCCCGGCAGCGGGTTTCGATACGATCCAGGGTGGCATGGAAGGCCTGGCCGATCTGATCATCGCTGCCTCTGACGGTCGATGGATCGACCAGGCCCCAGTGGGCCTTGATGGCCGGACCGAAGTACACCGGGCAAGCATCGCGAGCGGCGCTGTCGCACACGGTGATGACGATGTCCGGCGGGCTGCCCTCGAATGCGTCGTTACCCTTGCTGCGCAAGCCTTTTACGCTGATACCGGCTTCTTGCAAGGTGCTCAGGCTGCGCGGGAGCACGTGGCCCTTGGGGAAACTGCCGGCGCTGACGGCCTGGAATCCGGCCGGGGCCAGATGGTTGA
Source organism: Pseudomonas sp. NFACC05-1 (assembly GCF_900100135.1). Taxonomy (NCBI): domain Bacteria; kingdom Pseudomonadati; phylum Pseudomonadota; class Gammaproteobacteria; order Pseudomonadales; family Pseudomonadaceae; genus Pseudomonas; species Pseudomonas sp. NFACC05-1. The sequence continues at coordinate 208,885 of NZ_FMTR01000007.1, forward strand.
ACATCGCTTCGCTGAGAATGCTGCGGCAACTGTTGGCTGTGCACATGAAGAGGACTTTCATCGATCGGCTCCGATAAGCGCAAGGTTGGGCTGCGCCGGAGTATATGCGGACAATCGAATATATGGAATTTCGTATTTGTAGCGAGAGCGAGAGCGGATAGCGCCGGGGCGCAGTACGTCTGCGCCCCAACGATTTGCGTGGTTACGATTTTCTGCCGCCGCCTTGGCTGCGTTCGCTACCTTTGTTACCGGCTCCAGTGCCTTTTTGCCGGTCGTTAGCAACGTTGCCGCCCGACGCTTGTCCGCCTTTCTTGCCGGCTTCCGATGCTTTTTCACGATCATTGGCGAAGTTGCCTGGGTTTTTGTTTCCGCTACTGGCCATTTCGAGAATCCTCATTTTGGTTGAGCGAGCAACGTGCCTCGCATTAGTTGGGAAAGAAAATGGCCGGGGGAAGTTTAAAAAAAACCGCTTGCTGGCGACGAATGGTCTGCCACCAGCCTTCACTTCTAATCCTCGCCACCGCTGACTTTCCAATGCTTGGCATCTGCCGGGAACACCACTTGCTCGACCCGATGGGCAATGCCGAAAGCCAGGGAGTTCTCCGCTGGAATCACCCGTTCCTCGGCACACAGGCATTTGAAAATATCCAGCTGCGTCGCCGCGCCAGCGGTTTCCTTGACGTAGATTTCCACGTAGCGCGCGACGTCGTTGTCCAGGCTGGACAGGTACTCGCGCAAGCGTGAGTGGTCCACCGACTTCTGGCCGAAGTACCAGTTCATCGGATGAATCAGGAAACGCGAGTGCGGGGTAGTGGTGCGGTCGCTGGCGGCCAGGTACATGACGATGCCCATCGACTCGATGTTGCCGGCGTTCACCGCACGTACCGGTACCGGCAGGGACTTGATGAAGGTGTAGAGGGTGAAGCCGAAGTTGGTGCTGCCACCGACTGTGGAGAGATTGAGCATCAGCGAGTCGGCGCCTTTCTCAATGGCCTCCAGGCAGTTATCGCGAAAGCGTTCCGTGGTTCCCTGATCGATCTGGCAATGAAAATGGACAATGTGTTCGGACATCTGAAACTCCTGTCGACTTCACCCTTTGCAAGTGCCTGCGGATCGGCTGTGCCGTACAGTTGGGAGTCCAGCGGTCTGCGGATGTTCCTCATCCGTGGCTGGCTGCCGGTGAGCGCATCAAGCCGGTTGCTGCTGTTCGCATTTCTGGGCAGCTTGCGTCATGCGCTGCAGGAATAACGCCAGCCCGGCTTCTTCTTCGCTGAGGCCTTTACGTGCCCGGGGTTTGGGTAACTGGGTCAGGGCACCGAGCAGGAAACTCTCCACCACCGCAGGATGAATGTAGCACTTGCGACAGACGGTCGGCGTGTTGCCCAGTTGTCGGGCGACTTGCCTGACCATCTCGGCGACATGCCTTTTGGCCTCGCTTTCGGTTTCCCAGCGCAGCGTCCGCAACCCGGCCAGAGCGGCTGCGCTGCCGGCCCAGGTGCGGTAGTCCTTGGCGGTGAAGTCAGCGCCAGTGAGGGTCTTGAGGTAGGCGTTGATGTCCGAAGAACTGATGGCGTGGCGTTCGCCGTGTTCGTCCAGGTACTGGAACAGGTTCTGCCCGGGGATCTCCTGGCAGCGCTTGATGATCCGCGCCAGGCGCCGGTCCTTCACGGTGATCTGGTGCTCGATGCCGCTCTTGCCACGGAACTGGAAGGCGATGGCGCTGCCGTTGACCTCGACATGTTTGTTGCGCAGGGTCGTCAGGCCATAGGAGCGATTGTCCCGGGCATATTGGCTGTTGCCGACGCGGATCAGGGTCGTGTCCAGCAGGGTGATGACCGTGGCCATGACTTTGTCGCGGCTGAACCCGGGCGTGGCGAGGATTTCCTCCAGGCGTTTGCGCAAGCGCGGCAGGGCCCGTCCGAATTCCAGCATCCGCGAATACTTGTCCGCATCACGGACCTCACGCCAGCGCGCATGGTAACGGTACTGCTTGCGTCCACGGGCATCGCGCCCGGTGGCCTGGAGATGGCCGCGCGGGTCGGTGCAGATCCAGACATCGGTATAGGCCGGTGGCACCGCCAGGGCATTGATGCGCTGGATCTCGGCTGCGTCGGTGATGCGCTGGCCTTGCGGGTCGAAATAACAGAACTTGCCACGCAATTTCTTGCGGGTGATGCCGGGGGCCGTGTCGTCGACGTAATGCAGGTCGGCCGGCAATGCATCCGGCGGCAGGGTGTCGGGCATGAAGAAAGTCCTTGGCAGCGAATCCGGTGGCCATGTGATCGATTGACCGCAGCCCGTTGCGGTCGTGCCAAGATTCTGCGGTTACCCGCAACCCCTGTGTGCGAGCTTGCTCGCGATAGCGGTGAATCAGCTTGCATCAATGTTGGATGCGTCGTCATCGCGAGCAAGCTCGCACACAAGGTGGACTACGCCAACACCGCCACCGCCTTGATCTGCGCCCACAGCAACTGCCCTGGATGCAGCTTGAGCTGATCGCGCGAATAGCGGGTGATGCGTGCCAGCAGCGGGGTGCCGGCGGCTTCCAGGCGGACCAGCACATGGGCGGTGTTGTCGGCGGCCTGTTCGCTGACCACGGTGACCGGCAGGCGATTGAGGATGCTGGTCTGGGCATCGTTCGCCAGGCTGAGGCTGACGTCCCGGGCCTGGACCTTGAAGCGCAGCGGCTGGCCGAGGGCCAGGGACGTGTGGGCCACGCGTACGTTCAGTTGGCTATCGGGCAGATTCAGGGTCAGCAGTTGATAAGCCGGGTCATAACCGCTGACCTTGCCCTCGATCACCACGCCGGCGTCGTCCCCCAAGGCCAATGGCAGGTCGAGCCGGGCCAGGGTTTCGCCGATCGGCCCACTGGCCAGCGCGCGACCGCCGTCGAGCAACACGATGTGATCGGCCAGGCGCGCCACTTCGTCCTGGGAATGGCTGACATACAGCACTGGAATGTCCAGCTCATCGTGGAGCCGTTGCAGGTACGGCAGGATTTCGTTTTTGCGCCGGGTATCGAGGGCCGCCAGCGGCTCATCCATCAGCAGCAGTTGCGGGCTGGTGAGCAAGGCGCGGGCGATGCCCACCCGCTGGCGCTCGCCGCCGGACAGGTTGTGCGGCTGCCGATCGAGCAAGTGGCCGATGCCCAGCAGTTCGGTCGCCTGTTGCATGTCCACCCGCCGTTGTGCCGGCGCGATGCGCTTGAGGCCGAACGCCAGGTTGGCCTGCACCGACAGATGGGCGAACAGGCTCGCCTCCTGGAACACATACCCCACCGGCCGTTTATGGGGCGGCATGAACACCGCGTGCTCACTGTCTTGCCAGACTTGGCCGTTGACCTCGATAAAACCCCGGGCCGGTCGCTCCAACCCGGCAATGCAGCGCAGGCAGGTGGTTTTACCGGAACCGGAAGGCCCATACAGTGCGGTCACGCCACGGCCGGGCAGTTGCACATCCAGGTCCAGGGAAAAAGCCCCGTGGTCGAGCTGAAAACGCGCCTGAATCATCGATCAACTCCAACCGGCACGGGTTCGGCGGCTGGAATACAGCGCCAGCAGCACCAGGAATGAAAACACCAGCATCGCCGCTGCCAGCCAGTGGGCCTGGGCGTATTCCAAGGCTTCGACATGGTCGTAGATCTGCACCGACACCACCCGGGTTTTCTCCGGAATGTTGCCGCCGATCATCAGCACCACGCCGAATTCGCCGACGGTGTGGGCAAAGCCGAGAATCGCCGCGGTGATGAAGCCGGGGCGGGCCAGGGGCAGGATGACGCTGAAAAACGTATCCCAAGGCCCGGCCCGCAGGGTAGCGGCGACTTCCAAGGGGCGACTGCCGATGGCGGCAAAGGCGTTCTGCAACGGCTGCACCACAAACGGCATGGAGTAGATCACCGAGCCGATCACCAGCCCGGTGAAGCTGAAGGTGAGGGTGCCCAGCCCGAGGGCCTGGGTGAATTGGCCGATCCAACCGTGCGGCCCCAACGCCAGCAACAGGTAGAAGCCGATCACCGTGGGTGGCAACACCAATGGCAATGCCACCACCGCGCCCACCGGCCCGCGCAGCCACGAGCGGGTGCGCGACAGCCATAAAGCGATGGGCGTGCCGATGAGCAGCAGGATCACCGTGGTCAAGGACGCCAGTTTGAGGGTCAGCCAGATGGCGGCATAGTCGGCGCTGGTCAGGGGCATTTTAGCGATGGTAACCGTAGGCTTGGACGATGGCGGCGGCTTTCGGGCCCTTGAGGTAATCCACCAAAGCCGCGGCAGCGGGGTTGTCCCGGCCCTTGCTGAGAATCACCGCGTCCTGTTTGATCGGGTCGTGCAGTTCGGCCGGGACGATCCACGCCGAGCCGCCCGTCACTCTGCCGTCCTTGTACACCTGGGACAAGGCGACGAAACCGAGTTCGGCGTTACCGGTGGAGACGAACTGATAGGCCTGGGTGATGTTCTGGCCTTCGACGAGCTTGCCTTTCACCTGCGCGGTCAAGCCGAGCTTGTCCAGCACCTGGGTCGCGGCGAGGCCGTAGGGTGCGGCTTTCGGGTTGGCAATGGACAGGTGCTGGAAGTCGTTGTGCTTGAGGACCTGCCCCGTGCCATCGACATAACCCTCTTTGGCTGACCACAGCGCCAGGGTGCCGACGGCGTAGGTGAAGCGCGAGCCCTTGACGGTGTCGCCCTCGCTCTCGAGTCTGGCCGGGGTGGTGTCGTCGGCGGCGAGGAAAACTTCGAATGGCGCGCCGTTCTTGATCTGCGTGTAGAACTGCCCGGTGGCGCCGTAAGCCGCCACCAATTTATGCCCGGTGTCTTTTTCGAAGTCGGCGGCGATGGCCTGGATCGGTGCGGTGAAATTGGCGGCGACCGCCACCTGCACCTCGGCGGCCTGGACGGCGCCAATAGTCAGGAACGGGATCAACAGCAACGGCGCGAAGCGGGTGAGGCGCATAGGTGAGGCTCCGAGGGCAGGTTCGCTATATACCGGAATATATAGCGAATGGCCGACAAACGGAACGTGGCATTTTGCCTGGGGAGCGAGGGAGCAAGCGATGGCGGCCTGACAGGCGATGACGGCTGTCAGGACCGCCCACGATTGTTGAATCGGGCCAATGCCTCTTCAGCCAACCGCCGGGTCAACTCGGCGCTCGACAGTTCGCGGCCCAGGGGAAACGCCTGGCCGGCCCACAGGTTGCTGAAGTCCGCTTCATCCTTGGCGCGCAGCGGCATCAACGCGCCGCCCGCCAGGGGAAAGGCCGGTGCGAGCGGGCTCATCGGGCCCACTTCGCGCATCACCCGGTTGACGATGCCTCGGGCCGGGCGCCCAGTGAACAGGTTGGTAACAGCGGTCTGGCTTTCCTTGGCCGTGCGCAACGCGCGGTGATGGGAAGCGCTGATCTTCGCCTCGGGGGTGAACAGATAGGCGCTGCCCAGTTGCACCGCCGAGGCGCCCAGGGCGAACGCCGCGACGATCCCCCGTGCATCGCCAATGCCGCCGGTGGCGATCACCGGCACCTTCACCGCATCCACCACCTGCGGCAGCAAGGCAAACAGCCCGACTTGGGTGTTGAGGTCGTCGCTGAGGAACATCCCGCGATGACCACCGGCTTCGTAACCCATGGCAATGATCGCATCGCAACCATGCTGTTCCAGCCAGATGGCCTCCTCGACGGTAGTGGCCGAGGAAAGGATTTTCGCGCCAGTGGCCTTCACCCGATCCAGCAAGGATTTTTCCGGCAGGCCGAAATGAAAACTGACCACTTTGGGACGCATCTCTTCCAACACCTGGCAGGCGGCATCATCGAAGGGGGTGCGGTTGGACACCGGGGTCGGCGCGTCGAAGTCGACGCCCAGTTCCTGGTAGTACGGCTTGAGCCGTTGCTTCCAGGCCGCGGCCCGCTGTTCGTCGAAGGCCGGGGGCTGGTGACAGAAAAAATTCACGTTGAACGGCTTGTCGGTTTGCTCGCCGATGGTCGTCAGCGCCTGGCGCAGTTGTTCGACATCGAGCATCGCCGCCGGCATCGAACCCAGCCCGCCGGCATTGCACGTCGCGACCACCATGGCCGGCCCGGTCACCCCGGCCAGCGGCCCCTGAATGATGGGCAGCTCGATACCGAGCAGGTCAAGAATGCGAGTGTCTGGCCACTGGCTCATGGGCGGGGTCTCCGACGGCAGAAGGAAACAGCGGTTTTAGCAGGTGTGGACCGGCGAGGGCCAGTCGAGTTTTTCAATCGAGCGCTGCAACTTGATCCCGACGGTGGGAGGGTTACCATGCGGGCTTCATACATCAAGGAGCCCGATCCATGGACGTGAAACTCAAGACCGTCGAACCCTTCACCGTGGCCGGCCTGCAGGTGCGCACCCGCAACACCGACGAGCAGCAGCCCGGCACCGCCCGAATCGGCCCGATGTGGCAGCAGTTCTTCAACGAAGGGCTGTTCGACACGATTCCGGCCCGGCAGTCGGAGTCGTTCGTCTACGGGGTGTATTCCAACTACGAGTCCGACGCCACCGGCCACTTCGATGTGACGGCCGGGGTGCAGGTGGATGCGACCAGCGCAGGCTATCCCGCCGTGGACATCGAGGGTGGCGACTACCTGGTGTTTTCGGCCAAGGGGCCGATGCCCGACTGCGTGATCCAGACCTGGGGCCTGATCTGGGCGTACTTCGCGGATAACCCGCAGACATTGCGCCGTTTCACCACCGATTTCGAGGTCTACAGCGGCCCCGACTCGGTGGCGATCTACATCGGCATTCAATCCCCGGATGAGCGCTCCAGCGCCAGCAACTGACGCTTGCGTTCCACGCCCCAGCGATAGCCCGACAGGTTGCCGTCGCTGCGTACCACCCGATGGCAAGGGATCGCCACCGCCAGGCTGTTGGCGCCGCAGGCCTGGGCCACGGCGCGCACGGCCTTGGGCATGCCGATGCGCTGGGCGATCTCGGCATAGCTGGCGGTGCTGCCTGCGGGAATGTCCCGCAAGGCTTGCCAGACCCGCTCCTGAAAGGCAGTGCCGCGCAGGTCCAAGGGCAGGTCCAAGCCTAAGGCCGGTGCTTCGATGAAGCCAACCACCTGGGCGATCAACTGCTCGAACTCGCGGTCGGCGCCAATGAGGTTGGCGCGGCGGAACTTGTCTTGCAGGTCGCGCACCAACGCGTCCGGGTCGTCCCCCAGCAGGATCGCACACACGCCACGCGCGCTTTGCGCCACCAGGATTGCCCCGAGGGAGCATTGGCCGACGGCGAAACGAATGTCGGTGTTCTGCCCGGCGGCGCGGTAGTCGGCGGGTTTCATGCCCAACACCTTGTCGGCAGCCTCATAAAAGCGGCTGTTGGAGTTGAAACCGGCGTCGTACAGCGCCTCGGTGATGCTGCCGCCATCGGCCAGGCGTTCGCGAACCTTGCGTGAGCGGTGGGCGGCGGCATAACCCTTGGGGGTCAGGCCGGTGACAGCCTTGAAGACCCGATGAAAATGGAACGGGCTCAAGCCCGCGCTTTCTGCCAGCTCATTCAGGCCAGGCAGTTGCTCGGCCGCCTCGATTTGCCGGCAAGCGGCGGCAACCCGTGCCGCTTGTTGGGCGGCGATCTGGGTCTGGTCCCGGGCTACGCGCTTGCTGGGCCGATAACCGGCGGCCTGGGCCTGTTCCGGCGTGTCGAAGAACTCGACGTTGCGCGGGTTGGGCAGGCGCGACAGGCTGCTGGGGTGGCAATAGATGCCAGTGGTTTTTACGCCATAGACGAAGGTGCCGTCGGCGCGTGGATCCCGGGCGAGCACGGCGGCCCAGCGCGGATCCAGTTCAGGGGCGAGATTGTTCGAAGTGCTGTTCATGGTCGTTATGTCCATTGGCCCGTTTTGGCTACAGTAGCGAGCCTGGGGAGCGGCGACACTCCGGGTCTTGCGGTTGAATTCTGCACCTTCATCCGGCGGTGCGAAACGTCAGGTTGATGCGCTGGGCGCCCAGGCGCGGATGCTCTCCCGCCTTGAGCGGCAGCACGCCGTGGTAACGCAACCGGTCCACGCCGCCCCAGACCACGATGTCACCATGGAACAGTGGCACACGCAGGCTTTTGTCGCTGCGCTCGAACCCGCCGAACTGAAACATTGCCGGCAGGCCCAGGGACATCGAGACGATAGGGGCGCTGAGTTGGCGTTCGTTTTTATCTTGATGCAACGACATCCGTGCGCCGGGCACGTAGCGGTTGATCAGGCAGGAGTCCGGCTCGAAATGCTCGAACCGTGCCTGCCGGGCGGCGGCCTGGGCCAGTTCGCGAAACACCGCCGGCATGGCGGGCCAGGGGTGGCCGGTCTGAGGATCAACGGCGCTATAGCGATAGCCGCTGCGGTCGGTGGTCCAGCCCAGCGTGCCACAACTGCTCAAGGCCACCGACATGGTAAAGCCGCCAGGTGTGACCATCTGCCGGAACGGCGCGGCCTGCAACACGGTTTCCAGGGCCGGCAGCAAACGGTCGAGCCAGGGCAGGGCAAAGCCACGCAACACGAACGATTGCGGGCCAATCTGTTCGACCTGGCCGGGCGTTGTCGGCGTCTCGTCGGCGAACAGGTCCAGGGTGATCGGGTTGTCGTCATTGCGCATCATGAAAAATGATTCCCAAGGTGTGCCGCCTACCGTCGTGCACGCGGCTGACGCCATGGCGCATGTTCACTCGATAATAACCGCGAACGCCTTTGACGGGCCGCTGATGCACCGCGAACACCACTGCGTCACCCTGTTTCAGATCGATGACCTGCGGCCGCGACTGCATGCGCGGACGTTGTTCGGTCAGCACGAACTCGCCCCCGGTAAAGTCCTGGCCCGGTGCCGACAGCAGGATCGCGACCTGCAGCGGGAACACCTGCTCGCCGTACAGATCCTGGTGCAGGCAGTTGTAGTCCTGGGGGCCGTATTGCAGCAACAATGGCGTCGGGCGTTGCTGCCCGGCGGCATGGCAGCGCTGGATGAAATCGGCATGCCGGTCGGGATAGCGCACCTCTAGGCCCATGCACGCGTTCCAGCGGTTGGCCAGCGGTACCAGCAGCGGATACAACGACTGACGCAGTTGCTGGACGAGGTCAGGCAGCGGGTAACGAAAATACTGATACTCGCCGCGCCCGAATCCATGGCGGGCCATGATCACCCGTGAACGAAAAAGCCCGCTCTCTGCGTACAGACCACTGAGCATTCGACATTGCGTGGCGGGCAGCAGGTTGTGGATGAGCGCGCTGCCGTCCTGCTCGAGACTGTGTTCCAGGGCCGACCAATCCAGTTGATTTATTCGTTGGGTCAGTGAGGGCAGATGCGGGGGAGTGGGCATGATGACAATCCTTGGTGCAAAGGATTGGTCAGTCTGGAGGGTGTTTCGTTGGTCAGCACTCCGGTTCTTGCGATGCATCAATGTCCTGAGTCACTCCCGTCAGCAGGCACGACAAATCCCCTGTGGCGAGGGAGCTTGCTCCCGCTCGACTGCGCAGCAGTCGTAAAACCTGCCAGCGCGGTCTGCCTGCAAGAATGCACCAGGCAATTGGGGCGGCTTCGCCGCCCAGCGGGAGCAAGCTCCCTCGCCACAAAAGCATCGTGCCCGCCCTGGTGCCACAAACATTTATCAGGGTGAGTCTTTACAGCGCCTTGCTGACACTGACGTTGCTAATCACATCGTCGGTTTCGCCATGCAGCTTTTGCAACGCGGCTCGGGCTTCTTCCTCGGTGCCGGTTTCCAGTTGCGCGAATTCGAAGCGGCGTTCGTCGTTGAGCTTGTACTTGATGACGTATTTGGTCGTCTGGGCCACGGTTTTGCCTGTCTTGAAAGTGGGCGAGGCTCAGCTCAGCTTCGAGCTGGAACGCCGGATGATTTTGATCTTGTGGGTCAGGGTCGGCTTGCGCGTGACGCTGATTGCACGGCGGTTGACGGTGTCGATGGTGATGTTCCAGAAACCGGTGCTAGGGGCAGTGATCCGAGCCGGGAAAGTGTCGAACGCGCCGCCGTGATACGTGTGCCGACCGCCGTTCTTGAAACTACGGAAGTTGGCGTCGTTCATCAAACGGATGTTGCACATTTGGGAGCATTCGATGACGACAATGTCGTCTTCGTTCAGGTGCTCGCGCTGGTGGATGAATTTCATGGGCGCCTCCAGAAGGGCTTTTTCTACAAAATCAAAACGATAGCAAGGGGCAATGATGCGCAGTTTATCAGCCCCGAGTGTTAATATCCGGCCCGCGCTCCAGGCTTTGTTCATTTATTGCAGGTTGCGGGAAAAATAAAGCTGTGTGGCACCGGAGAAAAACGGGGCCTGCACTGTCGGAGGATCTTTATCGGAGGAATCATATGAAGCGCAGCGTGTGGGTGTTGGCATTGGCCATGAGTGGATGTGCATCGGTATCGGACATCAACCAGACGCCCCCCACCATGAGCGTCATCTCCGGAAAGAAACCTCACGAATATGCCAAGTGTGTTTCCGACAAGCTGGCCAAAAGCCGTGGTCCGCTGCAAGTGGAGCCACACAAGAATGGTGTTCGACTGATCGTCCCGGGCAAACTGTCGACCCTGCCGGCGGCGGTGTTCGATATTGACGAGCGCTCCAGCGGCAGCAGCATCAAGCTGCACGAAAGCATGTCCAATGTACCGGTGCGTCCGGGCGACGTGCAGGATGCGGCCAACGCCTGCATTTCCGGCTGATCACATTCCGCGCCTGACGAGCGGACCGGGCATCGGATAAACTACTGCCCTCGACAAAAGATGCCGCCACGGTTCACGTTGGCGGCATTGTCATTTATGGAGCCAGTCGATGAAACGCGAGCAGGTGCGCGAGCGCCATGCAGAAGGTCTTATCTGTGCCACCCACGTGATCCAGAACCCGGCGAGCCCGGGCGAATGGATCGTGTTCTTCAAGAAAAGCGCCGGGCGCAGTTTTTTCCTGGTGGATGACCAGGACGAAGTGGAGTCCTTCAGCCGTCTTGATGAACTGATCGAAACCTTGCGCGGGCTGGGCATCAAGTTTGCCGAGATCCACATTTGATTACTTGCAGACCACCACGACACTGCGGCTGGTGAAGTTACCGACGTCGACGCCCAGGGTCTTCTCGCTTTCCTTGGCCTGGGGTGTGCCGTCGGTGCCGACAATGCGGTAGCCAGTGCCGGCACAGGACGCGTCAGCCTTTTCGTAGCACGTCGCCCAGGAGTTGGCCTCGCCCGAGCAGTCGATGGCCAAGCCTTGCTCGCCGTTATCGAGATAGGTTTTTTCGGCCGAGGCACAGCCCGCCAGGGCCAGGACTGTAAACAGTGCCAGAAGTGTCTTCATGGGATCGTCATCGAGAAGGGAAGGGCAACGGCGAGATTATAGCGAATGGCCATTGCGGTACAGCTAAAGTACAGCTGAACCAGCCTCGTTCAATGCCCGGGTGGCATCTACTAGAGGCTCGTCTGGTTATTTCTTGCGGCGGGGGCTGCGTGCGGGAGCGGTGTCGCGTTCTTTCGCCGCCGGGGCAGCGCGCTCATCCTGGAATACCGCGGCCACTTCCACCGCCATGGCCTTGCTGGGCAAGGGACCGGCGACCTGCTCGCCGTGGTAGTTGATAATCCACCACTGGCCGTCCTTGCCCTGGCTGACCGAATAGCCGTTTGCGTTTCTTGTTACCGACATCTAGCTGCCTCATTGGCGTGATCAAGGGCGCCATGATACGTCAAATGCTCGCAAACAGCGCCTACTGGCGTACAGTGGGTCTGCTGCAGCCATCGAAACGAAAGGCGATTGAACTATCCGCCGTTTTTTATTTCTCTATGATGGCACCGGTTGGCCAGTGCGGGCATTGTAAGGTGCCCGTCGCCTGATTAGACTGCGCCGAAACTCGTACACACCGCCTTTTCAAGGACTTATATGATCAAGAAATGCTTGTTCCCAGCAGCCGGTTACGGTACTCGCTTCCTGCCAGCGACTAAAGCCATGCCCAAAGAAATGCTGCCGGTGGTGAACAAGCCACTGATCCAGTACGGCGTCGAAGAAGCCCTCGATGCGGGCCTGACGGAAATTTCCATCGTCACCGGCCGCGGCAAACGCGCCCTGGAAGACCATTTCGACATCAGCTACGAGCTGGAGAATCAGATCAAGGGCACCGACAAGGAAAAATACCTGGTCGGTATCCGCAAACTGCTGGATGAGTGCTCGTTCTCCTACACCCGCCAGACTGAAATGAAAGGCCTGGGTCACGCGATCCTGACCGGCCGCCCACTGATCGGTGACGAACCGTTTGCCGTGGTCCTGGCGGACGACCTGTGCGTCAACCTCGAAGGCGACGGCGTACTGACGCAGATGGTCAAGCTGTACAAGCAGTTCCGCTGTTCCATCGTGGCGATCCAGGAAGTCGATCCGCAGGAAACCAACAAGTACGGCGTGATTGCTGGCGAAATGATCCGTGACGACATCTACCGCGTTCACAGCATGGTTGAAAAACCAAAACCTGAAGACGCACCGTCGAACCTGGCGATCATCGGTCGCTACATCCTGACCCCGGACATCTTCGACCTGATCGAACAGACCGAGCCAGGCAAGGGCGGCGAAATCCAGATCACCGACGCTCTGATGAAACAGGCCCAGAACGGCTGTGTCATGGCCTACAAGTTCAAAGGCAAGCGTTTCGACTGCGGTGGCGCCGAAGGCTACATCGACGCGACCAACTTCTGCTTCGAGAACTTCTACAAGACCGGCAAGGCTTACTGATAGCCTGCGCCGCGCCTTGAAAAACGCCCCGACTGGTTCGGGGCGTTTTTTTTTGGAAAATCACCAGGCAGTTCAAGCCCGATAGGCACACAGAACCCTGTGGCGAGGGGATTTATCCCCGCTGGGCTGCGCAGCAGCCCCAACATCCGGATGCGATCAGCCTGATACACCGCCGTTGCAGGCTTTAGGACTGCTGCGCAGCCCAACGGGGATAAATCCCCTCGCCACAAGTGGGTGAGGCAGGCCTTGGTTCGTCGCTCAGCCACAAGAAGGTGGTCGCGAAGTCCGGCTGGCTTTTTCACTTTCCGCCCCCATAACCATCGCAACGCTGCCTCAGGCGAAAACAGCAGGTATGCTGATGACCTGCCGAAGGAGATAGAAATGGCCTACGATTTTGACTTGTATGTGATTGGCGCCGGTTCCGGCGGTGTGCGGGCTGCACGGTTTGCCGCCGGTTTCGGCGCCAAGGTGGCTGTGGCGGAGAGCCGCTACCTGGGCGGGACCTGCGTGAACGTGGGCTGCGTGCCGAAAAAACTGCTGGTCTACGGCGCGCACTACGCCGAGGACTTCGAGCAGGCGTCGGCCTATGGCTGGACGGCGGGCGAGGCAAGTTTCGACTGGGCCACGCTGATCGCCAACAAGGACCGGGAAATCAATCGCCTCAACGGGATTTATCGCAACCTGCTGGTCAACAGCGGCGTCGTACTGCACGAAGGCCACGCCAGGATCACCGGGCCCCATGAGGTCGAGATCAACGGCCAGCGCTACACCGCCAAACACATCCTGGTCGCCACGGGTGGGTGGCCGGTGATCCCGGACATTCCGGGGCGCGAGCATGCCATCAGCTCCAACGAAGCGTTCTTTCTCAAGGAACTGCCCAAGCGCGTCATCGTCGTGGGCGGCGGCTACATCGCGGTGGAGTTCGCCGGGATTTTCCACGGCATGGGCGCGCAGACATCGTTGCTATATCGCGGCGGACTGTTCCTGCGCGGCTTTGACGGTGCGGTGCGCAAGCACCTGGCAGAAGAACTGACCCGCCGTGGCCTGGATCTGCAATTCGACGCTGACATCAAATGCATCGAAAAACTGGACGATGGCAGCCTGAGGGTCGAGCTCAAGAATGGCCAAACGCTGCTCACCGATTGCGTGTTCTACGCCACCGGCCGGCGGCCGATGCTCGATAATCTTGGCTTGGAGAACACCGCGGTCACGGTGGACGAGAAAGGGTTTGTCCAGGTCAACGAAAAATACGAGACCACCGAGCCGTCGATCCTGGCCATTGGCGATGTGATCGGTCGTGTCCAGCTCACACCCGTGGCCCTGGCCGAGGGCATGGCGGTTGCGCGACGTCTGTTCAAGCCCGAGCAATATCGCCTGGTGGATTACCGGATGATCCCCACCGCCGTGTTCAGCCTGCCGAATATCGGCACGGTTGGCCTGACGGAAGAGCAGGCCCGGGAAGAAGGCCATGAGGTGCAGATTTTCGAAAGCCGCTTCCGGCCGATGAAACTGAGCTTGACCGACTGCCAGGAGCGCACGCTGATGAAACTGGTGGTGGATGCCCGGACTGACAAGGTGCTGGGTTGCCACATGGTCGGGCCGGATGCCGGGGAAATCGTCCAGGGCCTGGCCATTGCGCTCAAGGCTGGCGCCACCAAGCGTGACTTCGACGAAACCATCGGCGTGCATCCGACAGCTGCCGAAGAATTCGTGACGATGCGTACGCCCGTCGCCTCCTGATCACCGGACGAACATATGGCGGGCGAGCCGGCTCGCCATATTAAGTTTTCTTCTATCTATTTAGCTGCTGATAGCCAAAACCAATCATTCACATCAGGTTTGCCAATGAGCCAGCCTGGGGATGAGTGGTTAAGATCCTCTCCATCAACTTTCAACCCTGACGGAGAAACATCGATGCCTATCATCAACAGCCAAGTTAAACCGTTCAACGCTACCGCCTTCAAAAATGGCGAATTCGTCGAAGTATCGGACGCCAACCTGAAAGGCAAGTGGTCTGTCGTGTTCTTCTACCCGGCTGACTTCACCTTCGTTTGCCCAACCGAGCTGGAAGACCTGGCCGACAACTACGCCGAATTCAAGAAGCTGGGCGTCGAGATCTACAGCGTTTCCACCGACACTCACTTCGCCCACGCTGCCTGGCACAACACTTCGCCAGCCATCGGCAAGATCCAGTACACCATGATCGGCGACCCGACCCACGTCATCTCCCGCAACTTCGACGTGCTGATCGAAGAAGTCGGCCTGGCTGACCGCGGTACTTTCGTGATCAACCCAGAAGGCCAGATCAAGATCGTCGAGATCAACGACGGTGGTGTCGGCCGTGACGCTTCCGAGCTGTTGCGCAAGGTCAAGGCCGCCCAGTACGTCGCCGCTCACCCGGGCGAAGTCTGCCCAGCCAAGTGGAAAGAAGGCGAGGCCACCCTGGCTCCGTCCCTGGACCTGGTCGGCAAGATCTAAGACCGTGAGTCCCTTGAGGGCGGTCATCCGCACCTAAGCAAGCTGCACCGCCCACAAAAAACGCCCGGGCGAGATTCGCTCGGGCGTTGTTTTTTCTGAAATTCAAAAAATGGAAATCGCCCGTATGTTGGACGCCAATCTTAAAGCTCAGTTGAAGTCATACCTGGAACGGGTCACCCAGCCGATCGAGATCGTCGCTTCCCTCGATGACGGTGCGAAATCCCAGGAAATGCTTGCGTTACTCAAAGACGTCGCCAGTCTTTGCGACCAGATTACTTTGCTCGACAACGGCACCGATGCGCGCAAGCCTTCGTTTTCGTTGAATCGCCCGGGTGCCGATATCAGCCTGCGTTTTGCCGGCATCCCCATGGGCCACGAATTCACTTCGCTGGTGCTGGCCTTGCTGCAAGTCGGCGGTCACCCATCGAAGGCCAGTGTCGACGTCATCGAACAGATCCGCTCCCTCAAGGGCGAGTTCAACTTCGAGACCTATTTCTCGCTGTCGTGCCAGAACTGCCCGGACGTGGTCCAGGCACTGAACCTGATGGCGGTGCTGAACCCGAACATTCGCCACGTCGCCATCGACGGCGCGCTGTTCCAGGCCGAGGTCGATGAACGGCAGATCATGGCCGTGCCGAGCATCTACCTGAACGGCGTGAACTTTGGCCAGGGCCGCATGGGCCTGGAAGAGATTCTTGCCAAGATCGACACCAGCGGTATCGAGCGCCAGGCCGAGAAGATCAGCGCCAAGGATGCGTTCGATGTGCTGGTGGTGGGCGGTGGCCCGGCCGGTGCTTCGGCGGCGATCTATGCGGCCCGTAAAGGCATTCGCACCGGTGTGGCGGCCGAGCGTTTCGGCGGGCAGGTGCTCGACACCATGGCCATCGAGAACTTCATCTCGGTCCAGGAAACCGAAGGCCCGAAACTGGCCGTTGCCCTGGAAGAACACGTCAAGCAGTACGACGTGGACATCATGAACCTGCAACGTGCCGACGCCTTGGTGCCAGGCAAGGACGGTGGGTTGCATGAAATCAAGTTCGCCAGCGGTGCGAGCCTCAAGACCAAGACCGTAATCCTGGCGACCGGTGCCCGCTGGCGTGAAATGAACGTGCCGGGCGAGCAGCAATATCGCAACAAGGGCGTGGCGTACTGCCCGCACTGCGACGGTCCGCTGTTCAAAGGCAAGCGCGTGGCGGTGATCGGCGGTGGTAACTCCGGTGTCGAGGCGGCCATCGACCTGGCCGGTATCGTCGCCCACGTCACCTTGCTGGAGTTCGATGTGCAATTGCGTGCCGACGCGGTATTGCAGCGCAAGCTGCACAGCCTGCCGAACGTGACGGTGATTACCAATGCCCAAACCACCGAAGTGACTGGAGACGGTCAGAAGGTCAATGGCTTGCGCTACAAGGACCGTCCGAGCGGTGACGTGCGGGATGTGGAGCTGGAGGGGATCTTCGTGCAGATCGGCTTGTTGCCCAACACCGATTGGCTCAAAGGCACCGTCGAGCTGTCGCCGCGGGGTGAGATTATCGTCGATGCCCGGGGTGAAACCTCGATCCCTGGCGTGTTCGCCGCCGGTGACGTGACCACCGTGCCGTACAAGCAGATCGTGATTGCCGTAGGCGAGGGCGCCAAGGCTTCGCTGAGTGCCTTCGACCACCTGATCCGCACCTCCGCGCCGGCATAAGCAGCCGAAAGCGGCAAGACAAAACCCCATGGGCCTGGCTCATGGGGTTTTTTATCGGCCCTTATTTTGCGGGAGCGGTGGTGAGGTTTACAGCGGTGCAGGCTGGATGATTTCCACCCAGTAGCCATCCGGGTCCTTGATGAACGCCAGGCTTTTCATGCGACCGTCGTTCAGGCGTTTCTGGAAATCGCAGCCCAATGCTTCGAAGCGCTCGCAGGCGGCGGCGACGTCGGGTACCGAGATGCAGATGTGGCCGAAGCCGCGTGGGTCGGTGTTGCCGTTATGGTAGGCGAAAGCCGGGTCGCTTTCGGTGCCATGGTTGTGGGTCAGTTCCAGGATGCCAGGGATCGACTTCATCCATTCGGTCCGCGCCGCTGCGTCCGCCGGGATCTGGTTCTTGTCCACCAGCGCCAGGAAATACAGGCTGAATTCGGCTTCCGGGAAGTCGCGTTTTTCCACCAGCGAGAAACCCAGCACGCGGGTGTAGAAATCCAGGGACTTGGTGATGTCCTTGACGCGCAACATGGTGTGGTTGAAGACGAACTTGGCCGTGGCAGCGTCGGGTTGGGCGGTGACGCCAGGGAAAGTGTTGAGTTCGTGCAGGCTCATGGGCCCTCCGGATATAAGTGGGGCAAACGGCGTCGCACGTTTGGTTGCGACGGTTCCTGGGCTTGCGTCAGACGGCTTCCTTGCAGGTGCGAGCATGATACGCAAGGGATGCGGTGTCGCCAAACCGTGTGTGGCTATTGCCTGCTTCTGTCTCGGGCTTCAGACTTTACGATTCGCCCTTGAGTGCCAACGCAATGATTCGACCGTTCCTTTCGCTGTTTGTCCTGCTGTTTGCCTGCATTGCGAGTGTCGGCGGCGTCCAGGCGGACGAACCGCAGATCGCCTGGCCCCAAGGCTGGGTTGTCGAGTCTCTGCCCGCCGACGCCGCGGCACCGGGCCCCTTGCGACAACGTGCAACCAAGAGCGATTCGGCAGGCAATGCCGTGATGGTCATGGAATTGACCACGACTACCATCGAACCCGATCACCAGGTCAACTTGCAAGGCGTGTTGCTGGAAATGCGCAAATCGATCCAGAAGGATTTCTTCCAGGGCGGTTACCAAAGTGTGTGCAATAAAATCCATGCTTCCATGTTGGGCGGCGTAACTGCGTTGGAAACCACTTGTACGATCACGCAAAACGGACGACATGTATTGTCTCAGGCACTCGTCGCGGCACTAAATGAGGGCAAGGCTTATGTGCTGTCCTATGCAGGGCAGGCGCAGGTGTTTGTTGAAAGCCAGGATGAAATACAGTCGGTGCGAAACAGTTTGAAACTATAACGCCGTCAGCGTAGTACGCTCGGAATTTAATCCAAAAGTTTAGCCCATAAAAAAGCCCTGAGTGTATTCAGGGCTTTTTTGCATCATGGACGCTGTCAACCGCGCCCGTGTCAACCACGCAACCAAGAGTCGACGGTAGCTGCACCGTACTGTTCTTTCCAGGCTTTCAGGCCGCGGTGATTGCCGCCCTTGGTCTCGATCAACTCACCGGTGTGCGGGTTCTGGTAAACCTTTACCACTCGCGCACGGCGGGTCTTGATGGGTTTGGTCGATTGCAGGCTTGCCTTGGACGGGTTCGGGTCGAGGATCGCGACGATGTCGCGCAGGCTCTTGCCGTAGGTTTTCATCAGTCCCTGGAGCTTTTCCTCGAATTCGATTTCCTTCTTGAGCCCGGCATCGTTCTTCAGCGATTCCAACTGCTTGAGCTGTTCTTGAAGGGCCTTTTCGGCTGCACGAAATTCAGCGAGTCTGGACAAAATCGTTACTCCAATCAAAATATTTGGCTGATACCAACCGCAAACAAAGCTATAAGCCGAGCGCCTTGGTGTTAATGACTCTCCTGCTATCTGGCACAGGTAGAAAAATTGTAGTAGTTAATCCGTAAAGTGTAAATCGTAACTTTTTCGTTATGTAACAACAGCAAAAGCTTTTATCAGTTGGGCATCGTCGTCAATAGATCGGCGGCGGTTAACTGCCATTAAGCCCGGTCAAGGTCTCAATGAACGCCTGTCCGCTAATCGGTCGACCAAATAGATAACCCTGTAGAAAGTTCACCCCATGGGCGCTCAGGTAGTCGCTTTGCTCGACGGTTTCGACCCCCTCGGCCACCATGTCCAGGCCCAGCTTGCCCGACAGTTCGATGATGCTGTCGAGCAGGTGCCGTGACAGAGTATCGGCACCGATCATCGCGACAAAACTCTGGTCGATCTTCAAGAAGTCCACATTGAATTGACGCAAGTACGCCAGGCTGGAATGACCCGTACCGAAATCGTCGAGGGCGATCTTGACGCCCAGCTCCCGCAGTTGGTCGAACAGTTGCCGGGTAACGGGCGTAGGTTCGATCAACTCGCGCTCGGTCAACTCCAGCACCAGGGCAATCGTACCTGGCGCGAAGGCGGCGAGAAATTCGCGACAATCGTCCACCAGCGCCAGATCCTGGCAGTGGCGGGCGGTGATGTTGATGCCAACATGAAACGGCGCTTCCAGTTGAGGCGCCAGCGGTTCCAGCAGGTGCATGGTCTGCTGCATCAGCGCCCGGGTCATCGGTACGATCAGGCCGCTGTGTTCGGCGAAGGGAATGAACAGGTCCGGGCGAACCAGGCCTTCCTTGGGGTGGTTCCAGCGCATCAGCACTTCGACGCCGGCCCAGCGTTTGCTGTCGCTGTGTACGACCGGTTGCAGATAGGGCACGAACTCGCCGGCTTCCAGGGCCCGTTGCAGTTCACGACTGGGCGAGGAGGCGCGTTTTTGCAGCCAGTGTCCGAGGGTCCCGGCCACGACGCCGAAGAAGATCAGCAAGCTGAACAGCGGCGGATATTCCCTGGCCATGTAGCGCCAGGTTTCACCCTCGTCGAAGCCGGCTTCTACATTGAAGGCGTAGCGCGATGACCCCAGCTCATGCTGGGCGACCGGCAGCCCGGGCATGGGCGCTGGCCGGACCTTGCCGTCCGCCGCCAGCCAGTTCGGCCCGACTTGCAGCCGTAGCCGGGTCTGGCGGCCGATCAAGCGCAAGACGTTCGTCAGGTGGTACCCGTCAAGCGTGGCCAAGGCGCCTTGATGGCCCTCGTTGAGCCGGTAAATCAGCAGCGCGGTGTTCGGCGTGACCGGGTTGCCGTCCATGAGCCACAAGCTGCCTTGATGGTAGTCGCTCGAGTTGACGCGTTCCTCGAAGGCACCGAACAGCGAGCTGCAATACAGGTTGTTGTCCCAGACAAGGTTGGTCGAACGGACAAAGGGCCGGCGCGTCACTTGTTCGCGTAATGCCAGCTTCACCGCTTCGCAGGGCTGGCCGGCCAGGGGTAATAGTTCATGGGCCGCCAAGGCCGTGTTGTCGAGCATCAGTTCGATCTGCCTGACCAGTTCCTCGGCAGTCTGCCGGGTGTGTTGCGCCAGCGTCCGTTCGGCCTGCATGTACAAAATGGCCAGCCCTGACAGCATCGGTACCAGGCCGCAAAGCAGGGTGACGAGCGCGCGACGGGGCCGGGTGTGCGAGCGTGTGGCGGTCAAGGGCATCGGCACAACCTGAGAAGAAAAGGGATGAGGGGGAATCGTCGGATGCCGTCCATGATAGATGGCTTGCCGAGCGCTTGCTGACCGCAGCGTGACTGTGGGAGCGGGCTCATGACTGTCGGGCCAGCTCGATGAACGCCAGGGTGGCGGGCGAGGCCTGGCGGCTGTCCAATACCGCCAGGCCGATCTGGCGCGGCACTCGTGGGGACAAGGGCCGGGCAACGTAACCGGGATTTCCATCGTCCGGCAACGACCCCTCGGACACCACGCTCACCGCCTCACCGCGCCTGACGATATCCAGGGTGCTGAGCAGTTGCGAACAACGAAAACGCACATTCGGGGTCAGTCGGGCGGCATTGAACAGGCGCGAAACCAGTTCCGACGATCCGGCCTCGGTGTGCACGAAGGGGTCGTTGCACAGGTCCTTGAGGCTCAGGCTGGCCTGGGCGGTGAGGGGATGGTTAGTGGGCAGCAGGGCGACCATCTGATCTTCCATCAGCATGAACGTATCGAAACGCTCCTCGGGCAGCACCACGAAGCCGACGTCGATCCGCCGTTCGTCCAGCCATTGGAGGACCTGCCTGTCGGGCCCTTCATCGATGTGCACTTCGATGCCCGGGTGCAAGTCTCGATAGCGCCGCAGGATACCGGGCAACAGTTTCATCGATGACGTCGGCCCGAACGAGCCGATGCGCAAGGTGCCTCGGCGCATGCCTCGGGCATCGGCGGCTTCCTGGCGCAAGGTGTTGGCCAGCCCGAGCATGGCCCGGGCCCGCAGCAGCAATTGCTGACCAATGTCGCTGAGTTCCACCTGGGATTGATGACGCCTGAGCAATTCCACGCCCAATTCTTGTTCCAGGGACTTGATGGCGTGGGACACCGCTGACTGGCCGATGCCCAGACGCGTTGCCGCCGCCGTGAACCCCCGCAGCTCGGCGACCAGGGAGAAGATTTCGAGTTGGGTGAGGGTCATGAGGGTTTGCTCATTTTACGATGATTAAGCATGAGCGTGATGATGAGGCATCTGATTCGAATCAGAAAGCAATACAGAACTTTTGTGGCGAGGGGATTTATCCCCGTTGGGGCGCGAAGCGACCCCCTCGAACTCCAGACACACCGAGTCGTCAGGTTTGGGGCCGCTGCGCAGCCCAGCGGGGATAAATCCCCTCGCCACAGGTTTTGTGAGTGACTTCACTTACAGGTTTCGGTGCACCATGAAAACCCTCGAACAAACCCTCCCAACCCCGTCAGACCTGCCGGTCTACCTGAAGCTCGCCATGGTCACCATGATCTGGGGCGGGACCTTCGTCGCCGGCCGGATCCTTTCCGATGCCTTGGCGCCGATGTTTGCCGCCAGCCTGCGTTTCCTGTTGGCGAGTATCGCGCTGCTGGCATTTCTCGCCCTGGCCGGGATCCCGCTGGCCAGGCCCAGTGTGAAGCAGGGGCTGCACTTGGCCGCGCTGGGGTTCTTCGGCATCTTTTTCTACAACCTGTGCTTCTTCTATGGCTTGCAGTACATCAACGCGTCGCGGGCTTCGCTGATCGTGGCCTTGAACCCAGCGGTGATCGGGCTGGCGTCCTGGTGGTTGTTCAGGGAGCGGTTGAGCCGCTTGAAAGTGGCGGGCATCGTGCTCTGCATCGGTGGGGCGGGGCTGGTAATCGTCAGTCGTGATCCGTCCTTGTTGCAAGGCGCCGCGCAGGGTTGGATCGGCGACCTGCTGATTTTTGGTTGCGTGTTGGGCTGGGGCATCTATTCGCTGTTTTCCAGGCGCTTGAATGACAGCCTCGGCCCCTTGCAGACCGTGACCTGGTCGATTCTGCTGGGCACGCTGATGTTGTGGCTGGCCTGCGCGGCGGCGGGCGAGATTCGTGTCGAAGCCCTGCGCGCGTTGGATTTGGAGCAATGGCTGAGCCTGTTGTACCTCGGCGTGCTGGGCTCGGCCCTGGCCTATATCGCCTGGTATGACGGCATTCGCCGGATCGGTGCGACCCGTTCCGGGGTGTTCATCGCGCTCAATCCGTTGACGGCGGTGCTGTTGGGGGCGCTGCTGCTGGACGAACGGCTCACGGCCTTGATGTGTGTCGGCGGGGGCGTGATTCTGGTGGGCATTTTCCTGTGCAACAAACCCCTTGCGCGGGCGAAGGAAAAGGCGATTTGATACAGAAGGCGGACAAACCAGGTTACGCTGTGTAGAATCGAGTTACGCATATAAGAATAACGTCTTCTGGCAGCAGAAGCCTCGCCCGCAAGAGCCTTGGGTCGACAATGAAGATACTTGGGTTTCAACTGATCTATGGCGATTTCCTCGCCCGCAGCGTTCGTGGCATTTCCTGCGCGCCGCCCCGTGTCCTCAGCATCGCCAGCAACTAACGTTTTTTGTTAATTGACCCGACTGATGAGGCGCCGACATGGCAGATCTATACGAAAACCCCATGGGCCTGATGGGCTTCGAATTTATCGAATTCGCATCCCCGACCCCCAATACCCTGGAGCCGATCTTCGAGATCATGGGCTTCACCAAAGTGGCCACCCACCGCTCCAAGGACGTGCACCTGTATCGCCAGGGCGCGATCAACCTGATCCTCAACAACGAACCCCACAGCGTGGCGTCATACTTTGCCGCCGAGCATGGTCCGTCGGTGTGCGGCATGGCGTTCCGGGTCAAGGATTCGCAAAAGGCCTACAAACGTGCCCTGGAACTCGGCGCCCAGCCGATCCACATCGAGACCGGCCCGATGGAGCTGAACCTGCCGGCGATCAAAGGCATCGGCGGTGCGCCGCTGTACCTGATCGACCGTTTTGGCGAAGGCAGCTCGATCTATGACATCGACTTTGTGTTCATCGAGGGCGTTGACCGCAACCCGGTGGGCGCGGGCCTGAAAATCATCGACCACCTGACCCACAACGTGTATCGCGGGCGCATGGCCTACTGGGCCGGCTTCTACGAGAAGCTGTTCAACTTCCGCGAGATCCGTTACTTCGACATCAAGGGCGAATACACCGGCCTGACCTCCAAGGCCATGACCGCCCCGGATGGCATGATCCGTATCCCGTTGAACGAAGAATCGTCCAAGGGCGCCGGACAGATCGAAGAGTTCCTGATGCAGTTCAATGGCGAAGGCATCCAGCACGTGGCGTTCCTCACCGATGACCTGGTCAAGACCTGGGATCACCTGAAAAGCATTGGCATGCGCTTCATGACCGCGCCGCCGGACACTTACTACGAAATGCTCGAAGGCCGCCTGCCGAACCACGGCGAACCGGTGGATGAACTGCAATCGCGAGGCATTCTGCTGGACGGTGCTTCCGAGCAGGGCGACAAGCGCCTGTTGTTGCAGATCTTCTCGGAAACCCTGATGGGGCCGGTGTTCTTCGAATTCATCCAGCGCAAGGGCGATGATGGTTTCGGCGAAGGCAACTTCAAGGCGCTGTTCGAATCCATCGAGCGCGACCAGGTGCGCCGTGGGGTGCTGGCGACCGAGTAACACCTGAGTGCAAAAAAGCCCGCCTGGCAGTGATGCCAGGCGGGCTTTTTATTGACGCGACGCAGACCCAGGGTGGGAGCGGGCTTCAGCCCCTGCGCTGCTGCCGCACCAAGTGCTTGAACCCTTCGAACACCAGCACCGCCACCGCCATCCAGATCGGGATATAGGTCAGCCATTCACCGGCCTTGATGCTTTCACCCAACAGCAGCGCAACGCCCAGCAGCAACACCGGCTCAACATAACTCAACAGCCCGAACAGGCTGAACGGCAGCAATCGACTGGCGACGATGTAGGACACCAGCGCGCTGGCGCTGATCACCCCGAGCACCGGGATCAGAAGCGACAGCCATGGGTATTGATCGAAAACGTCGAGGCCCTGTTCACCGCTTTGCACGAACCACAGTGCAACGGGGAGCATCAGGGTCATGTCCAGCCAGAGTCCACCCAGGTTGTCGGTCTTGATGCGTTTGCGCAGGATGAAATAGATCGGGTAGCCAATCACCACCAGCAAGGTTGCCCAGGAAAAACCACCCACCTGGTACAACTCGTTGAACACGCCCAGGGTGGCGAAGAACACGGCGACTTTCTGCAGGTAGGAAAGGCGTTCGCCATAGACGATGCGTCCGGTCAGGACCATCGACAGCGGCAACAGGAAGTACCCCAGCGACACGTCCAGGCTGTAGCCATTGAGCGGCGCCCACATGAACAGCCACAGTTGCGCGCCCATCAGTGCCGACGAGGCTATTGCTGCGATCAACAGCCGTGGCGTGGCGATCAGGCGTTGGATCAGCGCCGTGACCAGTTTCCATTCCCGCGTCACCAGCATGAACGCGGTCATGCACGGCATCGTCAGCAGCATGCGCCAGCCGAAGATCTCCACGCCGGTCAGCGGTGAGAGTAACGAGGTGTAGTAGTACATGACGGCGAACAGCGCGGAGGCCGAGACCGATAGAGCGATGCCTTTGGACACTTTTATTCTCTTGAGGGGAGCAACTAGCACTCTTTGTGGCGAGGGGATTTATCCCCGCTGGGGGCGAAGCCCCCCGTTCGTGAAACCTGAGATTTCGTGGTGCCAGGCCCAGGGGGCTGCTTCGCAGCCCAGCGGGGATAAATCCCCTCGCCACAGAGGGTGCACTTCAACGATCTTATGACGTACGCGGTACTCGCCCCGGCACGAAATGGCTCACATCGTTGAACCCCGGCGTCGACGCATGCCCCGGCGTCACCAGCGAATCGATGAACGCTTCATCTTCCGCGCTGATCTTCACCGATTGCGCCTTGGTGTACGAATCCCACTGCTCCTCGGTGCGCGGCCCGACGATGGCCGAGGTCACGGCGTTGTTGTTCAGCACCCAGGCGATGGCGAACTCGACGATGCCCACGCCGCGGCCTTGGGTGTATTGCAGGATCTGCTGGGCAATACGCAGGGACTCGACCCGCCACTCGGTTTCCAGGATGCGTTTGTCTTGACGGCCCGCACGGCTGTTGGCGTCCGGCGCCACGTCCGGCGCGTACTTGCCGCTGAGCACGCCTCGGGCCAGGGGGCTGAACGGCACCACGCCGAGGCCGTAGTTCTGCGCCGCAGTGATCTGTTCGGTTTCGGCCTGGCGGTTGACGATGTTGTACAGCGGTTGGCTGATCACCGGCCGGTCGATGCCCAGGCTGTCGGCGATCCGGATCACTTCGGCGATGCGCCAGCCACGGTAGTTCGACAGGCCCCAGTAGCGAATCTTGCCTTGGCGAATCAAGTCGCCGATGGCCGACACGGTGACGTGCAGCGGCGTGTTGTGGTCTTCGCGGTGCAGGTAATAGATGTCCAGGTAATCGGTGCCCAGGCGCGTCAGGCTGGCCTCGATGCC
This sequence comes from Pseudomonas sp. NFACC05-1, assembly GCF_900100135.1. Taxonomy (NCBI): domain Bacteria; kingdom Pseudomonadati; phylum Pseudomonadota; class Gammaproteobacteria; order Pseudomonadales; family Pseudomonadaceae; genus Pseudomonas; species Pseudomonas sp. NFACC05-1. Next base: position 234,660 of record NZ_FMTR01000007.1, read on the forward strand.
ATTGAACAGGTGCTTGCGGCTCAGTCCGCTGCGGTTGGGCATGCCGTCCGGCGGGCCGAAGCCGACCTTGGTGGCCAGCACCCATTCCTGGCGATGACGGGCGATCGCCTCGCCGACGATTTCCTCGGAGCGACCATTGGTGTAGACGTCCGCGGTGTCGATGAAATTGATGCCCTGGTCCCAGGCCTTGTCGATGATCCGCAGCGAATCCTCGGTGCTGGTCTGTTCGCCGAACATCATCGTGCCCAGGGTCAGCGTCGAGACTTGCAACCCGGAATGGCCTAGCGTGCGGTAGCTCATGACAAGATCCTTTCATCCATGGGGAAAGGCCCAATCAAACCCCAGAACCACCGCACGGATCAAACAGAATTCTCAAACACCCTCCAAATCAGCTGTGGGAGCTGCGGAACTACCTCTGTGGGAGCGAGCCTGCTGGCGATGAGGCCGGCAGCTTCAACCTGAATCTTCCTGGAAAACCGGTATTTGTGAATTTGAACAATAATGCCCGCTGCCTTTTGTGCAGCGGACCGGCATCATGGCGGCGGTCAACTGGCAGCATGTTGTGCATCGGAACCGGAGAATAATATGAAAATAGTCATCGCCCCCGACTCGTTCAAGGACAGCCTCAGTGCCCAGGGCGTCGCCGATGCCATCGCCCAGGGGCTGGCCGAGGTCTGGCCGGATGCGCAGTTGATCAAATGCCCGATGGCGGACGGCGGGGAGGGCACGGTGGAGTCGGTGTTGGCGGCCTGTCATGGTGAGTGGCGCCACACCCGGGTCCGCGGTCCGTTGGGTGTCGCTGTCGAGGCGCGCTGGGGCTGGTTGGCCGAGAGCCGCACCGCGATCATCGAAATGGCCGAAGCCAGTGGCTTGCAACTGGTGCCGCCGGGGCAACGCGACGCCTGTTCCAGCAGCACCTACGGCACCGGCGAGCTGATTCGCGCGGCCCTCGATGAGGGCGCTGGCCGGGTCATCCTGGCGATCGGCGGCAGTGCCACCAACGACGCCGGGGCCGGTGCGATGCAGGCCTTGGGCGTGGTGTTGCTGGATGACCAGGGCCAACCCCTTCCTCCCGGTGGCTTGGCCTTGGTGAACCTGTCGCACATCGACCTGAGTGAACTCGACCCACGCCTGGCCCAGGTCAGCTTCGAGATCGCTGCCGATGTCGATAACCCGCTGTGCGGCCCCCATGGCGCGTCCGTGGTTTTCGGTCCGCAGAAGGGCGCCTCGGCGTCTCAAATGCAGGCACTGGACCGGGCCCTGGGGCATTTCGCCGAACACTGCGCGCGGGCGCTGAACAAGGATGTGCGCGACGAGCCGGGCAGCGGCGCCGCCGGTGGCCTGGGGTTCGCGGCCAAGGCGTTCCTGGGTGCGCAGTTTCGTACCGGCGTGGACGTTGTCGCCCAGTTGACCGGGCTGGCCGAGGCGGTCAACGGCGCCGATCTGGTGATGACCGGCGAAGGCCGTTTCGACGCCCAGACCCTGCGCGGCAAGACCCCCTTCGGCGTGGCCCGCATCGCCCGCCAGCACGGTGTACCGGTGGTGGTCATTGCCGGCACGTTGGGGGAGGGTTACCAGGCGCTGTATGAACACGGCATCGACGCCGCCTTCGCCCTGGCCAGCGGACCGATGACCTTGCAGCAAGCCTGCATCGACGCCCCGCGCCTGCTGAGCGAGCGTGCCCGGGACATTGCACGGCTTTGGCGGGTGGCGCATCGATAAAGTGGTCGAACACTGTACCCGTGGCGAGGGAGCTTGCTCCCGTTGGGCCGCGAAGCGGCGCCGAAACCATCCACCGCAATGTGCAAGGTTGACCACGTTCGATTTGGGCTGCTGCGCAACCCAGCGGGAGCAAGCTCCCTCGCCACAAAAAAGCATTGGGAAATATTTTTTTACACACCCTGCACAAATCCTAAAGCCCAGCCGATAACGGATTAAGCGTATATCCCCATAACTCCAATCAGTGCGCTTGCCAGCATGGACGCTCGACCCAACATTTCGAGGTCTTTCCATGTCCCTACGCAGCCTGAATATCGCGCCACGAGCCTTTCTCGGCTTCGCCGTCATCGCGTTGCTCGTCGTTATCCTCGGCGTATTCGCCGCCAACCGCATGTCTGTCATTCGCCAGGCCTCGCTGGAGATGGAACAGACCCAGGTGCCCAGCGTCGGCTATCTGGCCAATGTGCTGGAGAACGTGCTGCGCATGCGCATCCTCTCGTTCCGCATTCTGGTCAACCGGGATCCGGCCAGCCTGACCGAGGCCGAGAGCCGCATCGGCGTGCTGGTGGAAAAACTGAACAAGGCCAATAGCAGCTACGCCGCGCTGCCGAGCACGCCGCAGGAGGCCGAACTGTACAAGGTCTTTTCCGCGACCCTGGAAAAATACCTGCAAGCCCAGAAGGAAATGCTCGACCTGTCGCGGCAGAACAAGGCCGATGAGCTGCGCACCCACATCAATACGCGAATCAAGGAAGGCACCGACCTGATGGGCGAGCAGCTCAACAAGCTCATCGCGATCAACGTGGCCGGAGTCGGCGAAGCCTCGGCCAAGGCCGGTGAGCACTACGACAGCGCGATCACCGGCATCATTATTGTCTCGATCTCCGCCGCCCTGGCCACCGTGGTGCTGGCCTTGCTGCTGACCCGCAGCATCGTCGCGCCGCTCAACCGGGCATTGGAGGCTGCGCGGACCATTGCCAGTGGCAACCTGGTCCAGGTCATCGCGGACGATGGCAAGGATGAGCCTGGGCGCTTGCTCCAGGCCTTGGCCGCCATGCAAGTCAGCCTGCGCCAGACCATCGAGCAGATTGCCGGTTCGGCCACTCAACTGGGCGCTGCGGCGCAAGAGCTGAGCGCCGTGACCCAGGAATCCTCCCGCGGCCTGCAACAGCAGCACAACGAAATCGAACAGGCGGCCACGGCGGTCAACGAAATGACCGCCGCGGTCGAAGAGGTAGCCCGTAACGCGGTGTCCACCTCCGAGGCGTCGAACCAATCGACCCAGGCCGCCCAGGAAGGCCGCACACGTGTGGTCGAAACCGTCGACGCGATCCAGACCATGACCCACGACGTGCAGGCCACCGCCTCGATGATCGAAGGCCTGGCGGTCCAGGGCCGCGACATCGGCAAGGTGCTGGACGTGATCCGCGCCATCGCCGAACAGACCAACCTGCTGGCCCTCAACGCCGCCATCGAAGCCGCTCGCGCCGGGGAGGCCGGACGCGGTTTTGCGGTGGTGGCCGACGAAGTCCGGGCCCTGGCCCATCGCACTGCGCAATCGACCCAGGAAATCGAAAAAATGGTCGCCGGTATCCAGAACGGCACCGGCCAGGCCGTGCAGTCGATGCAACAAAGCAACCAGCGTACCCAAAGCACTCTGGAAATGGCCCGCGCCGCCGGCGTGGCCCTGGAGCAGATCACTCAGTCGATCCACCAGATCAACGAACGCAACCTGGTCATCGCCAGTGCATCGGAGGAACAGGCCCAGGTTTCCCGTGAAGTGGACCGCAACCTGGTGAACATTCGCGACCTGGCCACCCAGTCGGCCAGCGGCGCCAAACAGACCAGCGATGCGAGCCACGAACTGTCGCGCCTGGCGGTGGGGTTGAATGCGATGGTGGCGCGGTTTGTGATTTGAGATAGGGTTGAGGCTGGATATCGCGCAATCAGGAGAGATACATGCGCTTTTCAGTCTTGACCCAACGCATCACCGGCGATGGTGCCGCCGCCTGGCAGATTCACGACCGGGCGCTGGCCATGCGCGAACAGGGCATGGATGTGTTGTTGCTGTCAGTGGGCGATCCGGATTTCGACACCCCGCGCGCCATTGTCGATGCTGCCGTGGGCAGCCTGCGGGCCGGTGAGACCCATTATTCGGACATCCGCGGCTTGCACACCTTGCGCACCAGTATTGCCCGGCGTCATCGCCTGCGTTGCGGCCAGCCTGCGGGGGCCGAACAGGTCGTCGTACTGCCGGGGGCGCAGTGCGCGGTGTATGCGGTCGCGCAATGCCTGCTCAACCCTGGCGACGAAGTCATCGTCGCCGAGCCGATGTATGTCACCTATGAAGCGGTGTTCGGTGCCTGCGGGGCGACAGTGGTGCCGGTGGCGGTCCGCCCGGAGAACGGTTTTCGGGTCGAACCTGCGGACGTTGCCCCCCTTGTGACCCCGCGTACCCGGGCGATGCTGCTCAACAGCCCGAACAACCCGTCCGGCGCCAGCCTGCCGATGCCCACCTGGCAGGCATTGGCCCGGTTGTGCATCGAACATGACCTGTGGCTGATCAGTGACGAGGTCTACAGCGACTTGCTCTATGACGGCGAGCACATCAGCCCCGCCAGCCTGCCGGGCATGGCCGAGCGCACCGCGACGATCAACAGCCTGTCCAAATCCCACGCCATGACCGGCTGGCGCATTGGCTGGGTCATCGGCCCTGAATCCCTCGCCGACCATTTGGCAAACCTGTCCTTGTGTATGTTGTTTGGCCTGCCGGATTTCGTGCAACGCGCAGCCCAGGTCGCCCTGGAGCAGGAGTTGCCGGAAGTGGCGCAGATGCACGACGAGTATCGCCAGCGCCGGGACCTGGTGTGCGCCATGCTCGACGACTGCCCAGGCCTCAAGCCGGTGCGGCCCGATGGCGGCATGTTCGTGATGGTCGATGTGCGCCGGACCGGTCTCGACGCCCAGGCATTTGCCGAACGGTTGTTGGACGACTATGGCGTGTCGGTGCTGGCCGGCGAGGCGTTCGGGCCCAGTGCGGCAGGGCATATCCGCCTCGGGCTGGTGGTCGATCAGGTGAAGCTGGCGGATGCGTGCCAGCGGATCACCTCGTGTGCGGCGGATCTGCTGCGGGCCCAGCGGTAACGTTTTGTAGTGGCTGTGTGAAATTGTGTAAGGGTTTTGCTCGTGGATGAGCGAGGGCGTATATCCTTGGCAGCTTGAGATTTTCTGCGCCTGGCAGGCCCTCATCGCGAGCAGGCTCGCTCCCACATTGAGTCTTTAGTGCAACTCAGGCCCCTGTGGGAGCGAGCCTGCTCGCGATAGCGTCATTTCCGGCGCCACAGCACTTTCTGGAAACACCCATGCCCAACATCCTCCTGGTCGAAGACGACTGCGCACTCTCCGAACTGATCGCCAGTTACCTGGAGCGCAACGGCTATCAGGTCAGCGTGCTCAGCCGTGGCGATCATGTGCGTGAGCGGGCACGCGTCGATCCGCCGGACCTGGTGATTCTCGACCTGATGCTGCCGGGGCTGGACGGTTTGCAAGTCTGCCGCCTGCTGCGGGCCGACTCGGCGACCTTGCCGATCTTGATGCTCACTGCCCGGGACGACAGCCACGACCAGGTCCTGGGCCTGGAGATGGGCGCCGATGACTACGTGACCAAGCCTTGCGAGCCCCGGGTGCTGCTGGCGCGAGTGCGTACCTTGTTGCGCCGCAGCAGCCTGACCGAGCCGCAGACGGTCAACGACCGCATCCTCATGGGCAACCTCTGCATCGACCTATCCGAGCGCACCGTAACCTGGCGCGGACAAGCGGTGGAGCTGTCCAGCGGCGAATACAACCTGCTGGTGGTGCTGGCCCGGCATTCCGGCGAAGTACTGAGCCGAGACCAGATCCTGCAGCGCCTGCGCGGCATCGAGTTCAACGGCACCGACCGTTCGGTGGACGTGGCGATTTCCAAGTTGCGGCGCAAGTTCGACGACAACGCCGACGAAGCCCGCAAGATCAAGACCGTGTGGGGCAAGGGTTATCTGTTCAGTCGTTCCGAGTGGGAATGTTGAGCCGATGTGGAAGCTGCTGATTCGCCTTTACCTGGTCACCATCGTGTCCTACAGCGCGGCGATCTACCTGATGCCCGAACTGGTGATCCGCCTGTTCCAAGACCGTTTCATGACCTACAACCTCGATTACTCCCGTGGCCTGCAAACCTTGATGGTCAAGCAGTTCCGCGCCGTGCCCAGCGAGCAGTGGCCGGCGCTGGCGGCGCAGATGGACAAGGAGTTCGAGCCGCTGCGCATCGAGCTGGCGGCGATCGATGACGGCGGCTTCAGTGCCGATGAGCAGGCGCGTCTCAAGCGCGGCGAGAACGTGGTGCGCATCGGTGACTGGGCCTGGCGCACCTTGGCGGCGGCACCGCTGGACGGGCGCACAGCGGTGAAAATGGTCGTGCCGCCGGACCCGGCCGACGTCAGCTGGTTGTACTGGAGCATCAACGTGTTGATCGGCGCGACCATGCTGGCCTGCCTGTTGCTCTGGTTGCGGCCTCACTGGCGCGACCTGGAACGCCTCAGGCGCACCGCCGAACGCTTCGGCAAAGGTCATCTGGGTGAGCGTACGCACATTGCCTCCAGTTCGAACATCGGCAGCCTGGCCCATGTGTTCGACACAATGGCGGGTGACATCGAGAACCTGCTCAACCAACAGCGGGACCTGCTCAACGCCGTGTCCCACGAACTGCGCACGCCACTGACACGGCTCGACTTCGGCCTGGCCCTGGCGCTGTCCGATGACCTGCCGCCGGCCAGTCGCGAGCGCCTGCAAGGGTTGGTCGCGCACATTCGTGAGCTGGATGAACTGGTGCTGGAACTGCTGTCCTACAGCCGTCTGCAGAACCCGCAACGCCTGCCCGAACGGGTCGAGGTGGCATTGGACGAGTTCATCGACAGCATCCTGGGCAGCGTCGACGAGGACCTGGCGGCGCCGGACGTGGTGATCGACGTGCTGCTGCACGGCGCGCTGGAGCGTTTCGTACTGGACCCACGCCTGACCGCTCGGGCCTTGCAGAACCTGTTGCGCAATGCCATGCGTTATTGCGAAAAGCGCATCCAGGTGGGCGTACTGGTCAGTGATCAAGGCTGTGAGATCTGGGTCGACGACGATGGCATTGGCATTCCCGATAGCGAACGCGAGCGCGTGTTCGAGCCGTTCTACCGTTTGGATCGCAGCCGCGACCGCGCCACCGGCGGCTTCGGCCTTGGCCTGGCCATCAGCCGCCGAGCCCTGGAAGCCCAGGGCGGCACGCTGACCGTCGAAGCCTCGCCGCTGGGCGGGGCGCGCTTCAGGCTGTGGCTGCCAACACCCGCTTGAGCCTCGGTCCGATCTCTGTGGCGAGGGAGCTTGCTCCCGCTGGACCGCGAAGCGGTCCCAATGGCCCCTTACCCAAACAACCCCGCCGCAATATTGATCGAAAACCCCAGGATCGCCGTGTTGAACACAAACCCGATCAACGATTGAGCCAGGACGATCTTGCGCAACTGCCGGGTGGCGACCCCCACGTCGGACGTCTGCACCGCGACCCCGATGGTGAAAGAGAAATACAGGAAGTCCCAATAGTTGGGCGTGGTCAGCCCTTCGGCAAACCGTAGCGCCGGCTCCTTGCCTTCCCAGGTGTAATACAACCGCGCGTAGTGCACGCTGAAGATCACCCCGATCAGCAACCATGAACCGATCACGGTCATTGCCGTGAAACCGTAATGCAGCAGCTTTCCGGCGGCGTCCAGGTCGCGGCTGCCGGCCAGTTCGAAGGTGATGGTTGCCAAGCTGGCCAATGCCGCGATGCAGACCACCAGCAGGACCAGCCCGGCATTTTCATCTTCGATTTCGGCGATGCGCCGGACGTCGGGCGCCTTGGCCCGCACGGTCAGCCAGGACATCAGCACCAGGTAGGTCCAGACGCCGACATTCCAGCCGATCAGGATTTTGCTGATGATCGAGTCCACGGGAACCAGGATACCCACCGCCAGGCCAAGGACCGTGGCGCTGGACAGACGCGGGTGGGTGCGGGCGAGGAAGGGCATGGAGACTCACTGTCCGGAAAGGAGACGCCTAGTATGAGCCGTCACGCGAAGGGGCGGCCATCTATCGCGCTGGAGTCGATCAATTGCACGCCCGCTTCCTGCATCCGTCGGATTGCCGCTTCCATCGAGCCGTCGATATCGATGCCCCGGCAGGCATCCAGTATCACCAGCGCATTGAACCCCGCCAACCGGGCATCCAGCGCCGAGAACATCACGCAGAAATCCAGGGCCAGCCCCACCAGGTACACGGTGTCGATGCCGCGTTCCTTGAGATAGCCGGTCAAGCCGGTAGGGGTCAGGTGATCCGCTTCCATGAAGGCTGAATAGCTATCGATGTCCGGGTTGCAGCCCTTGCGAATGATCAGCTTGGCATGGGGTAGGTCGAGTGCCGGGTGCAGCGCGGCGCCATTGCTGCCCTGTATGCAGTGGTCGGGCCAGAGCTTCTGCTCGCCGTAGGGCAATTGGACGATGTCGAACGGCTGCTTGCCCGGATGGCTGGACGCAAACGAGGCGTGCCCGGCCGGGTGCCAGTCCTGGGCAAGGACGACGTGCCTGAATGAATGCCCCAACTGGTTGATCAGCGGCACGATCTCATCGCCACCCGGCACGGCCAGTTGGCCGCCGGGGATGAAGTCGTTCTGTACATCGATGACTACCAGCGCAGTGGTCAAAGCCCGGTTGGCGGCAACGCCCATGAATGAATCCTCCTTGGAGTGGTTCTTCGATAGTAGCTGAACGGCTTGGGCCTGGTGCGTAGACTGACGCACCGCCATCGCGAGCAGCCTCGCTCCCACGACGAATCTGCGGTGAACGCAGGATTGATGGTTTACAAAAATAGTCCTTCTGCGAGGGGTGGTGTCTTTCGTCGAAAATATTCCAGCGTTGATGGCTTTTTGATATTTGGTTCGTGCGTCCCTGTCACGATTAAGTACAATCGCCGGCCTTCAACCGGGCATGGAAGCAGTCCGGTCTCCAGTTACGAGAAAAAAACATGCTCATCGGCAGTTATTCCCCCGCCCTTGTTTCGATTTCCTTGTTTGTTGCTGTGCTGGCTTCCTATACCGCCCTGGACCTGGCCGGGCGGATCGCGACCGCCCAGGGGCGCGCCGCGCATTTGTGGATGGCCGGGGGCGCGCTGGCGATGGGGGTGGGGATCTGGTCCATGCACTTCATCGGCATGCTCGCGTTCAGCTTGCCGGTGGAGCTTGGCTACGACGTATCCATCACCGCGCTGTCGCTGCTGGTCGCGATTCTTTCCAGCGGTTTTGCCTTATGGCTGGTCAGCCAGCCGCGATTGCCGGCGTGGCAACTGGCGTTCGGCGCGCTGATCATGGGCGCCGGGATCAGCACTATGCACTACACCGGCATGGCCGCTCTGCGAATGCAGCCAGGCATCGACTATGATCCGACACTGTTCGGGGCTTCGTTGGTGATTGCTGTCGGCGCTTCGGCGGCGGCGTTGTGGATTGCCTTTCGCCTGCGCCAGAACACGCCCCACGTGCGTCTGGCTCGTGCAGGTGCTGCGGTGGTCATGGGTGTGGCCATCGTCGGCATGCACTACACCGGCATGGCCGGGGCGCGGTTCAGCGACGGCAGCTTTTGTGGCTCCCTGGACGGCTTGAGCGGCAAGGGCCTGGACAATCTGGTGTTGATCACCACCCTGGCGGTGCTGGCCATCGCCTTGTTGACGTCGATTCTCGATGCGCGCCTGGAAGCCCGTACTGCGGAGTTGGCCCAATCGCTGACCCTGGCCAACCGGGAACTGACCCAGTTGGCCCTGCACGACCCCCTCACCGGACTGCCCAACCGGGTATTGCTGGCTGATCGTATCGACCAGGCCATGCACCGGGTGCAAGAGCAGGGTGGCTGCTTCGCCCTGATGTTCATCGACCTGGATGGTTTCAAGCCGGTCAACGACGCCTTCGGTCACCACATGGGCGATTTGTTGCTGCGGGACGTGGCCCTGCGCCTGCGTGAGGACCTGCGCAGCCAGGACACCCTGGCGCGGATCGGCGGTGATGAGTTCGTGCTGCTGGTGCAACTGGCTGAACCCGACGACGCCTTGCGATTGGCGGCACGTCAGGTCGGCCTGATCGCACGCACGTTCCGGGTGGCTGAGCATGACTTGCAGATCTCCGCCAGCGTCGGTATCGCCCTTTACCCTGGCAACGGCCAGAGCGCCGACGAACTGTTGATGAACGCCGACGCGGCGATGTACCACGCCAAGGGCGCCGGCAAGAACGGCTACAGCTTTTTCGACGCGTCGATGAACAGCAACGCCCGCAAGCAATTGCAGTTGCTGCAAGACTTGCGCATCGCCGTCGAACAGCGGCAATTCAGCCTGTACTACCAGCCCAAGTTCGATGCCGCCAACGGCCAGCCAGTCGGCGCCGAGGCCTTGTTGCGCTGGAGCCATCCGACCCAGGGCCTGTTGATGCCCGACACCTTCATCGACCTGGCGGAAAAGACCGGGTTGATCATCCCCATCGGCGAATGGGTGTTGAACGAAGCCTGTCGGCAGATGCGTGAATGGTACGTGCTCGGTTATACCGATTGGCGCATTGCGGTGAACCTGTCGGCGTTGCAGTTCTGCCATACCGGTTTGGTGCAGAGCGTGGCCAAGGCCCTGGAAACGCATCAGCTGCCGGCCAACAGCCTGACCTTGGAAATCACCGAAACCACCGCGATGAGCGATGCGGACGCGAGCATGACGGTGCTGCAACAGCTCTCGGACATGGGCGTGGACCTGTCCATCGACGACTTCGGCACCGGCTATTCGAGCCTGATGTACCTCAAGCGCCTGCCGGCCAACGAGCTGAAGATCGATCGCGGCTTCGTGCGTGACCTGGAGCACGACAGCGATGACGCGGCGATCGTCTCGGCCATCGTCGCCCTCGGCCAGGCCCTGGGCCTGCGGATCGTCGCCGAAGGTGTGGAGACCGATGTGCAACAAGACTTCCTGACCCAGTTGGGCTGCGATTCGCTGCAGGGCTATCTGCTGGGGCATCCACTGCCGGCTGAGCGGTTCATCCACGACATTCGCCAGGCACAACGGGTGGCGGTGGGCTGAGCCACTTCAAGGCACGATGTCGAACGCCGTGCTGCCAAGTCGCTCGCCGTTGACCAGCAGGTGCACGGCATGCCGCCCCGCGTAGTGTTTGCGCGTGGTCAACTCGCGAATGTGCTGGGAGCGGCTGAGGTTGACGCAACCCTGGGCGGGCAGGTCGAAGGTCTTGAGCTTGAAGACTTTGGCCGAGGTGCCGCCCGAGGCTTTCACGTAGTCGACGGCATAGTCGATCACCAGGCGTTGGCTCTGCCCGAGGGTTGATTGCACCGTGAAGGACAGCGTGACCTGTTCCCCCAGGCGAATCACCGCAGGCGTCACCTGCAAATCCAGCACTTGGACCTGTGCCTTGCCGCCGACCCCGATGACGCCCAACGCCCTGGGGTTGCCTTGTTTGATCAGGCTGCGCAGCGCGTGCCGGGCGATCCATGCCGTGTGGCGGTCTTGCAGCGGCCAACCTTCGATCTGGTCCAGCACCCAGTCGGGATGCTGCTTGGTGACGTCGTTGAGGTGGTTGGCCACGGATTTGCGCACATAAAGGCTATCGTCGGCCTTGAGCGTGTCGAGGATCGCGGCGGCGAGGTCAGGGTTGGCCTGGATCGGCTCCAGGTGAAACGACCACGGCAAGCGTGGCCGGCTGCCTTCGCTGGCCAGGCGGCGTACGTGCTCGTTGGCGTCCAGCGCCCAGTCGTGCATGACCTTGAGGGTGCGTTCCAGGTCATCGCGCAGGAAGTGCCGCACGGCGAACTCCGACGAGCCGAACCGGGTGAAATACTTGAGCGCGTCCAGCGACACGTCGAAGCGATGCCGGCCATAAGACGCCACGTAGTGTGGCAGGAACATACTGACGAACATGCTGTTCAGACGCGGGGCCAGGGCGCGCAATATCTCCAGCGAAGCTTCATAACCGAGGGGCAGTACCGCATGCAGGCACTCACTGACCCGGGCCATGCGCTGCATCACCGATAACTCGGCCAGCCCATCGTTAGCCATGTGCAAGAACGCCTTGGCGTCGAATGCCGGATACACCGCGCGCATTTCGCTGGCGATGTGTTCCAGGCGGGCGCTGTTGAAGATTTCCTTGAGGGCAGGGGAGGCAGTGGTCGAAGTCGTCATGGCAGGGTCCGTCGTGCAGGGCTTGTCACTATATCCCGTGGCGAGGGAGCTTGCTCCCGCTCGGCTGCGCAGCAGTCGTACCCCCCGTGAATGCCGCATCACTGAATGACCGCGTCGCCTGGATTGGGGCTGCTGCGCAGCCCAGCGGGAGCAAGCTCCCTCGCCACGGGGTACAGTTTCCAGGAATTAAGGAATGATTCGCCGCCCGCGAAGTCCCAGATTCAGTCCCTCGAATAACTGGAGTTTTTTCTATGCGCAAACCATCCCTGATCGCCAGCCTGGTCCTGATCACCGGCCTTGGGGCCCTTGGGCCTGTTGCGCAAGCGGTCGAGAAAACCGGCGACGCCCTGGAGCATTCGCCGAGCAATGGCCGCAGGCTGGTGGAGAACGACCGGGTCCCGGCGGACTACCAGCGCGCGGACAGGGCCATGAAAGACTGGAAGCAGAAGGAACTCGAGCAACCGACAAACGAGCAGCAATGGGTGCAGATCGACGACAAGTACTTGCTGATCGAAACCGTATCCGGCGCCATCGTCAAGATCGTGCCGGCCACACGCTAGAGCACTTCGCCCTTGTCCCACAGGTGAACCAGCTCGCCGGGTGCCTGGTCCTCAGGCACCTGCAGTACCATCTCGTCATCCTGGTCGTTGGCGCGATAGTGCACCTCGATCTGGAAAAAACGCTGGTCGCCGCGCCCAGGCGTGGAGGACGTCAATGGCAGGCAACCCTCCAGGACCGAACAGATGCGCGTGCGCTGGTCGAGGTCGCACTGGGCGAATTCGATTTCCCGTGGCCGGGTCAGCGCATGGATGGCGGCCACGCCACCCTGGCGCGACAGCCGTACCACGGCTTTGTCGTCGAGGTCTGGAAGGGTTTTCATCAGCTCTCCTGTGTCAGGTCGACGCCGACCTGGGCCCAGCCGTTCTGCACCGCTTGCACTTCCCGCGTGCCGAAGCGCTGGCGGGCGTGCTCGACGGTCAGGCGGGCGAAGGCGCTGAAGGACGCGTCATTGGCCAATCTTCGGTCGCACAAGGTTTCATACCAGATCCGGCCGGCCTTTTCCCAGGCAAATCCGCCCAGCGTGGTCGCCACCAGATAAAAGGCCCGGTTGGGAATGCCCGAGTTGATGTGCACGCCGCCGTTGTCTTCACGGGTAATCACGAATTCGCGCATGTGTGCCGGTTGCGGGTCCTTGCCCAGCAACGGGTCATCGTAGGCGCTGCCGGGGTTGGACATGCTGCGCAGGCCGTCGCCGTTGATCTTGTCGGTGAGCAGGTCGGCGCCGATCAGCCAGTCGGCCTGGTCGGCGGTCTGTTCAAGTACGAACTGCTTGACCAGCACACCGAACACATCGGAGATGGATTCGTTCAGGGCGCCGGACTGGTTGGCGTAGATCAACCCGGCCTCGCTTTCGGTGACGCCATGGGCCAGCTCGTGGGCCACCACGTCCAGGGAACGGGTGAAGCGCTGGAAGATTTCACCATCGCCGTCGCCGAACACCATCTGCGCGCCGTTCCAGAAGGCGTTTTCATAGCCCTGGCCATAATGCACGCTGCCCACCAGGGCGAAGCCTTTGTTGTCGATGGAGTCGCGCCCCAGCACGTTCCAGAAAAAATCATAAGTGGCGCCGAGGGCGTCGTAGGCTTCGTCCACGGCCGGGTCGCCACTGGCCCGCTGGCCTTCCAGGCGGACCGGCTGGCCGGGCAGTTCCATGCTGTTCTGGGCGTCATGCACGCTGCGTTGCGGCTGTCCGGCCTTGCCGGGCTTGGGCAGCTTCGCGGCGGCGGGAAGGTTGCCGGGCGGGCCGGGGTTGTGCCGTAGGCTGCGCACGTGGGTCAAGGTGCCGAGAGCGCTGGAGCGTTGCTGTTCGGAGCCGTGGGCGATGATGCGATTGAGGATGTATGGCGGAATGAAACCGTGGAGCGGACGAGAGTCGAACATCAGAAAATCCTTATCTGAAATGCAGGGTCGATACCCATGTGAACCGAAGAGGCCGCTGCGGTTCCCTATTGCACGAATAGCCTGATAAAACATAACTCCATACGAATCTATGGGACTGTTGGGTCCGGGGACATGGGACCTGTGGCGAGGGGATTTATCCCCGCTGGAGTGCGAAGCGCTCCCGGACGCTACGGACATATAGAAATTCCTGGGGGGTCGCTCCGCAACCCAGCGGGGATAAATCCCCTCGCCACAAGGGATTGCCAGATGCCTGGAATTCTGCGAAAACCCGGCGCTTGAATGACACGGACAGATCCCATGAATGAAGAACTGCAAATCATCGACCTGGAACAGGGCGATGGCAAAAGCGTAGTCAAAGGTGCGCTGATCACCACCCAATACCGCGGCACCCTCGAAGATGGCACCGAATTCGATTCGTCTTACAGTCGCGGCAAGCCCTTCCAATGCGTGATCGGCACCGGTCGCGTCATCAAGGGCTGGGATCTGGGCCTGATGGGCATGCAAGTCGGTGGCAAGCGCAAGTTGTGGGTGCCGGCGCACCTGGCCTACGGTGAGCGGTCCATGGGTGCCCACATCAAGCCCAACGCCAATCTGATCTTTGAAATCGAGTTGCTGGAAGTCCTGACCCGCGACGACTGATGGGCTGGGCGGGTCATGGCCTGTCGGTACGTGATCGTTCGCTGAACAGCGGGATGCGGCCGTTGACGGAGGGGCGATAGCGCCAGGCCAGCTGATCCAGTGGCGGTTGCTGCTCGATAATCGCCGCCAGTGTGGCGCGGGCGATGTCCATCGCCAGGGTTTGGCCTGGGCATTCATGGCGCCCGCTGCCGAAGCTGAAACTGCGGCGGTTCGGGCGGTCGAGCAGCAGGGTGTCTGGTCGGGGGTTGAGTTGCGGGTCGCGGTTGGCTGAGGCCAGCAGCACCAAGACCACCTCCCCAGGGTTCAGCGCAGTGCCGAGGATTTCGCAGGGCGCGGCGACGAAGCGGCGAGTGTTTTGCACCGGCGGGTCGAAACGTTGGACTTCGGCCAGCAATGAGTCGACCTGTGTGGGGGCCTCCCGCAGCGTCCGGCGCAACGCTGGATCGCCGATCAGTGCCAGCAACGCGTTGCCAATCAGGCCTGCGGTGGCTTCATAGGTTTGCGAGAACAGCCCGATCAGGTTGGCGATTTTACTGTCCGGATCAGCGCCTTCGAAGCCTTGGTCAATGCCCCGCAACACAGCGTTGTCCTGCGCCTCTATCCGCGCCTGGAATAAACTGGCCAGTTGCTCGCTGGCCTGGTGCGCCGCGTCCAGCTGCTGTGCTTGGCTCAACGGCGACAGGCCGGCGACGAAGTCTGCGGTCAATTCGCTGACCCGGTGACAGTCCGTCGGGCTGAAGCCCAGCAACGCCGCGACCACGCTGGCCGGCCCGATGAACTGGGCCTGGTGCAGGCCTTCGGCGCCCCCTTGGAGAACGCGGGCCCTGACCAGTGCCTCGACCTGCCGGGGGGCGATGTCCTGCAACCGCGGCGCAATCGCTGCCCTCGGGCAACGTTGCTGTTCTCCTTCGTTCATGCGCATCAGATGCCCGAACACCCGCCCGGCCGGCCCCTCGGCGATGGCCTTTGGCACCGGCTCGTGGGCCGGACGCACATGGCAATCGGGATGGTGCAGCACCGCGCACACGGCCTCGGCGCTGCTGGCGACCCACTGATTCAGTTCGGGGTCGAAGGCCAGCCCGCCGGCAGCGCGCAGGGCGGCATAAAAAGGATAGGGGTCGGAATGTGTCGCGGCGGTGATCGGGTCCATGAAGCGCGGCCTTGTTCGTGATGGAGAAAGTGTTGCTACTATCTCCAGTCGATGCATGGCTTGATTCGTCGGGGAGCGAAATATGAACGCAGAGCACCATGACCTGGGCGTGTCCCAAGTGGCGGCGGCCATTGCCGAACCGGCGCGCACCCGGATGCTGTGCGCGTTGATGGATGGCCATGCCCGCACCAGCACCGAATTGGCGAGCATTGCCGAGGTCAGCGCCTCGACCGCCAGCGCCCATCTGGCGAAACTCAAGCAAATGGCCTTGGTGCGCTTGCATGTCCAGGGCCGTCATCGTTATTACAGCCTGGCCGACCCGCGCGTCGCCCAGGCACTGGAGGCACTGATGGTGATCGGTCAAAGCGCCGCACCGACTTTCACCCCGCGCACACCGGATCGCCTGCAATTTGCCCGCACCTGTTACGACCACATGGCCGGCACTCTGGCGGTGCGCCTGCATGACCGGATGATTGAGGCTGGATGGCTGATAGAGGTGGAAGGCGATGGCTATCGGCTGAGTGATTCCGGCGAGGCGGTGCTCGCGGGCTTGGGCATCGATGTCCTGCACCTTGCCACGCAACGCCGTCGATTCGCCTGCCCCTGCCTGGATTGGAGCATGCGCCGCCCCCACCTGGGCGGTGCCTTGGGCGCGGCGTTGCTGCAAGTGGCGATCAAGCGCAAATGGGTGATCCAGGACCTGGACAGCCGGGCGCTGGGAGTGACGGCCAGTGGTCGCCGGGAGATGGCGGGGCGGTTTGGGGTCAGTGCCGAAATCGATGTCAAGCCCGCCTCCGTCATCGCGAGCAAGCTCGCTCCCACAGTGGGCCTGCGCTGAACACAAGACCCATGGACACCCAAGATCCCCGGTGGCAGCGAGCTTGCTCGCGATAGCCGTTTCAGCACCACCCACATCATCCAGCCATATGCCGGCGCCGATACTCCTCCGGCGTGGTGCCCATCATTTTGCGGAACATGCTGATGAACGCCGAGGCGCTGCTGTAGCCCAGGTCCAGGCCGATGGTTTCCACGCTCTGGCCACGTTCGAGCAGGGCCAGGGCCTCGATGACCTTGAGACGTTGGCGCCATTCCACCAGTGACATGCCCAGGTCCCGCTGGGCCCGGCGCATCAGCGTGCGCTCGGTGGTGTTGGCGGCGCGGGCCAGTTGCGGCAAGGAGCGCGGGTCGCCGGGGTTCGCTTCCAAGGCCCGCAGCACGGGGCCCAGCAGTGGATCGTCCGAGGAGGGCAGGTAGCTGCCGACATGGGGGGCCTGCGCCAGCTTGTCCACCAACACCTGCAGCAAGCGCTGCTGCTCGGGCGTCTGCGGTTGGCTCGGTGGATCGCTGCGCAGCTCTTCCAGCAGGGCACGGATCAGCGGGCTCAAGGTCAGCGCGCAGGGTACGGCCGGCAACGCGTCGCACAGTTCGGCGGCTAGGTACAACGAACAATGGCAGGCCTCATGCCGATTGAAGCCAACGTGTTCCATGTCCGGTGGCAACCAGATGCCGTACTGCGGTGGCGCCAGGTAATGGTGTTGGGCGATCTCGATTTCCATCACGCCACTGTAGGAGTAGACGAACTCACCCCAGGCATGTCGGTGCCGGGGGTAAGTGGCATGGGCCGGCATGCAGGCGCTGCGAAAGAAAATCGGCGAGGGCAGGACCGCTTCGAACGGAGGAATCTTCAGATGTTGGGCTGGAGGCTGCATATCGACCGCAATGGCGGATTACCGGGATGGCTTGTCGGGTAATCACTATATCCAGCAAAGGTGTCAGGTAGACAATCCTTTCCATCTCTTTCTGTCCAAGGACCGTTCCCATGACCACCCGCCGCGCCCTGGATGGCCAGGTCTGCGCCCTGATGACCGGCCTCTGTGCCATTTGGGGTTTCCAGCAAGTCGCGATCAAGGCCGGCGCCGCCGACATGGCGCCGATGCTGCAGTTGGGCGTGCGCTCGGCCATCGCTGCGGTACTGGTCTGGTTGTTGGTGCTGGTGCGCGGTGAACGCCTGTCCCTGGCCGATGGCAGTTGGCGTCCGGGCATGCTGGTGGGATTGTTGTTTGCCCTGGAGTTCGTGATGGTGGGCGAAGGCCTGCGGCATACGACGGCTTCGCACATGGTGATTTTCCTCTACACCGCACCGATGTTCGCCGCCCTCGGCTTGCACTGGAAACTGCCTAGCGAACGCCTCAAGCCGGCGCAATGGCTGGGCATCGCCGTTGCCTTCGGCGGGATCGTGGTGGCTTTCAGCGGGGGCTCGGGCGCGGCGAACGGCAGTTCGTTGCTCGGTGACGGCATGGGCTTGCTGGCCGGTGCGCTGTGGGGCGCAACCACGGTGACGGTACGCTGTTCGCGGTTGACGAATCTGCCGGCCAGCCAGACGCTGCTTTACCAACTGGTTGGCGCCGGGATGCTGCTGATCGGAATGTCGGTAGCCCTGGGGCAAACGACGATCAACCCCACGCCACAACTCATTGCCAGCATGGCGTTCCAGGTGTTGCTGGTATCCTTCGCCAGCTTCCTGATCTGGTTCTCCCTGCTGCGCCACTACCTCGCTTCGCAACTGGGTGTGCTGTCGTTCATGACGCCGCTGTTTGGCATCGGTTTTGGCGTCTGGTTGCTGGATGAGCCGCTGGAGCCGAACTTTATCGTTGGCGCGGTTCTGGTGCTGGGCGGGATCTTGCTGGTCAGCGGTTATGGATGGTTTCGCCAGCGTTGGGGGCGATGGCCGGTCTTGCGTCGAGAGTAGTGGGGGCAGATCCATGTGGCGAGGGAGCTTGCTCCCGCTGGGCTGCGCAGCAGCCCCAAACCAGGCAACCCGGCCATTCAGACAGATCGCGTTTACCGGGTTGCGACTGCTGCGCAGCCGAGCGGGAGCAAGCTCCCTCGCCACAAAAGCTCCCGAGTGCTACAGGTGGACTCGGATCAAACCTTGACGATCCAACCCGCTGGCGCTTCCACGTCACCGGTCTGCACGCCGGTCAGCTCTTTGTAGAGCTTCTGGGTGATCGGGCCGACTTCGGTTTCGCTGTGGAACACGTGCAGCTTGTCCTTGTAGCTGATGCCGCCAATCGGGGTGATCACCGCAGCGGTACCGCAGGCGCCGGCTTCCTTGAAGTCCGACAGCTTGTCGATGAACACGTCGCCTTCGATCACTTCCAGGCCCAGGCGCGATTTGGCCAGTTCGATCAGCGACAGGCGAGTGATGCCCGGCAGGACCGAAGGGGATTTCGGGGTGACGAATTTGTTGTCGTGGGTGATGCCGAAGAAGTTGGCCGAGCCGACTTCCTCGATTTTCGAGTGGGTCATTGGGTCCAGGTAGATGCAGTCGGCGAAACTGGCCTTTTTGGCTTGGGAACCGGGCATCAGGCTGGCGGCGTAGTTGCCACCGACCTTGGCCGCGCCGGTGCCTTGTGGGGCGGCGCGGTCGAAGCTGGAGATCAGGAAGTTGTGCGGGGTCAGGCCGCCCTTGAAGTAGGCGCCGACCGGGATGCAGAAAATCGAGAAGATGAACTCGGGTGCGGTGCGCACGCCGATGTTGTCCCCCACGCCGATCACGAACGGGCGCAGGTACAGCGCGCCGCCGGTGCCGTAAGGCGGGATGAAGCGCTCGTTGGCGCGGACCACTTGCTTGCAGGCCTCGACGAACTGCTCGGTGTCGACCTGCGGCATCAGCAGGCGGGCGCAACTGCGCTGCATGCGGGCGGCGTTCTGGTCCGGGCGGAACAGGTTGATGGAGCCGTCCTTGCAGCGATAGGCCTTCAGGCCTTCGAAGCACTGCTGGCCGTAGTGCAGGGCGGTGGAGCCCTCGCTGATGTGCAGCACGTTGTCTTCGGTCAGGGTGCCCGCGTCCCAGGCACCATCGCGCCAGTGCGACAGGTAGCGCTTGTCGGTCTTGATGTAGTCAAAGCCCAGTTTGTCCCAATTGATGCTCTCGTTACCCATGACACCCTCTATTTCTTGACAACCGTCGAAACGGTTCAAGGCTTCTGACGTTTTTTGGATGGGGACAACAATACTTCATTCCGGGGCTGTTTCGCAGCCTGTAACACTGATCCTGTGGATGAAAAACCGCTGGTTGGTGCTCCGCAAACCTGTGGCGAGGGGATTTATCCCCGTTGGGCTGCGAAGCAGCCCCCTTGGCTCTGAGTCCTCGATGTATCTGACGCCCCGCGATGCCAGGTTTTGGGGCTGCTTCGCAGCCCAGCGGGGATAAATCCCCTCGCCACAAGGTCATTCATCTACAACTGATCGGTTACAGATGCAACGCATGCCCCAACGCCCGCAGCGCCGCTTCCTGCACGGCCTCGCCCAGCGTCGGATGGGCGTGGATGGTGCCGGCGATGTCCTCCAGGCGCGCGCCCATCTCCAGGGATTGGCCGAAGGCGGTGGACAGCTCCGACACGCCGACGCCGACCGCTTGCCAGCCAACGACCAGGTGATTGTCACGTCGCGCCACGACCCGGACGAAACCGCTTTTCGATTCCAGGGTCATGGCCCGACCGTTGGCGGCGAACGGGAAGCTCGACACAATGCAATCGAGCCCGGCCGCCTGGGCTTCGTCCGGCGTCTTGCCGACCACCACCAGTTCCGGATCGGTGAAGCACACCGCGGCGATGGCCGTGGGGTTGAATTCCCTGTGCTGGCCGGCGATCAGCTCGGCGACCATTTCACCTTGGGCCATGGCTCGGTGGGCGAGCATCGGTTCACCGCTCAGGTCGCCGATGGCCCAGACGTTGCGCATGCTGGTCTGGCAGCGCTGGTCGATTTTCACCGCCGCACCGTTCATCGCCAGGTTCAACGCTTCGAGATTCCAGCCCTGGGTGTTGGGTTTGCGACCCACGGCCACCAGTACCCGGTCAGTGTCCAGGTTCAGCGTGTCGCCAGCGGGGTCACGCACTTGCAAAGTGCTGGCCTGGGCGTCGAACCCTTCGACGCTGTGCTTGAGGTAGAGCTTCACGCCCAATTGCTTGAGCGCTTCGTGCACCGGTTGGGTCAGTTCGCCGTCGTAGGCCGGCAGGATCCGTTCCTGGGCCTCGACCACACTGACCTCGGCGCCGAGCTTGCGGTAGGCGATGCCCAGTTCCAGGCCGATGTAGCCACCGCCGACCACCACCAGGTGCTTGGGCACCGAGGTGGGGGCGAGGGCTTCGGTGGAGGAAATGATTGGCCCGCCCACTGGCAGCATCGGCAGGTCGACGCTTTTCGAACCAGTGGCCAGCAGCAGGTGTTCGCACAGGATGCGGGTATCACCGACCTCGACCGTCTTGCCATCGATCACCTTGGCCCAGCCATGAATGACCTGGACCTTGTGCTTCTTCAACAGCGCCGCGACGCCGGTGGTCAGGCGATCGACGATGCCGTCCTTCCATTCCACACTCTTGCCGATGTCCAGGCTCGGCGCCGACACCGTGATGCCCAAGGCCGAACCCTGGCTGTGGTGCCGCGTCTGGTGGAACTGTTCGGCCACGTGAATCAAGGCCTTGGACGGAATGCAGCCGATGTTCAGGCAGGTCCCGCCCAACGCCTGGCCTTCCACCAGGAGGGTCGGGATGCCCAACTGGCCGGCGCGGATCGCCGCCACATAGCCGCCGGGGCCGCCGCCGATGATCAGCAGCGTGGTGTTCAAAGTCTGTTGCATGCCTTACTCCACAAACAGCGTTGCGGGTTGTTCGAGCAGGCCGCGCAGGGCCTGGATGAATTGCGCCGCGTCCATGCCGTCGACCACCCGGTGATCGAAGGAGCTGGAGAGGTTCATCATCTTGCGGATCACGATCTGCCCCTTGATCACCACCGGCCGTTCGACGATTTTGTTCACCCCGACAATGGCTACTTCCGGCAGGTTCAGCACCGGCGTGCTGACGATGCCGCCCAATGCCCCAAGGCTGGTCAGGGTGATGGTCGAACCGGACAGCTCATCGCGACTGGCCTTGCCCGTGCGGGCCACCGTTGCCAGGCGCGAAATTTCCGCCGCGTTGTCCCACAGGCTGCGGGCTTCGGCGTGGCGCACCACCGGCACCATCAGGCCAACGTCGCTCTGGGTCGCGACGCCCACGTGCACCGCGCCTGAGCGGTGAATGACCTGGGCTTCGTCGTCGTAGCGGGCGTTCATTTGCGGAAAATCGCGCAGGGCCACGACCAACGCACGAACCAGGAACGGCAGCAAGGTCAGCTTGCCGCGACTGGCGCCGTGTTTTTCATTCAGATGCACCCGCAGCTCTTCCAGGGCCGTGACGTCGATTTCCTCGACGTAGCTGAAATGCGCGGCGCGTTGAGTCGCCTCCTGCATGCGCTGGGCGATCTTGCGGCGCATGCCGATCACCGGGATCTGTTGCTCATCGTGGCGCTCGGCATAGCCCGAACCGCCCTTGGCCTGGACCGACGGACCTTGGGCCAGATAGGCCTCGAGGTCTTCGTGCAGGACCCGCCCGGCCGGGCCGCTGCCCTGGACCAGGCGCAATTGAATGCCCAGGTCCAGCGCGTGTTTGCGCACGGCCGGCGACGCCAGTGGACGCTCGTCGGGATCGCGGGCCACAGGCGCTTGCGGGGCGCAGCGCGGCGCGGCGGTTTTTTCCAGTACCGGTTCAGGTGTCGCCACGGGTGCCGGCTTCGGTGCCTGCGCAGCCGGCGCTGGCGTTGGCGCCTGTTGGGCCGATTCTTTCAGGTTACCCGCACCTTCGACTTCAATGCGGATCAGTTCGCTGCCCACTGCCATGACTTCACCTGGCTCGCCACCAAGAGCGATGACCCGGCCATGCACCGGTGAGGGGATGTCGACCATGGCCTTGTCGGTCATGACATCGGCCAGTACCTGGTCTTCGACCACCATGTCGCCGACCTTGACGTGCCACACCGACAGTTCAACTTCCGCGATGCCTTCGCCGATGTCCGGCATCTTGATAACGTGCGTGCCCATTCAGACCTCCATGACCCGTTTCAACGCCGCGCCCACACGGGACGGCCCTGGGAAATACGCCCATTCCTGCGCGTGCGGGTAGGGGGTGTCCCAACCGGTGACACGCTCGATAGGCGCTTCCAGGTGGTGGAAGCAGTGTTCTTGCACCAACGCCACCAGCTCGGCGCCGAAACCGCAGGTGCGGGTGGCTTCGTGGACGACCACACAGCGGCCGGTCTTCTTCACGGATTTGACGATGGTCTCCAGGTCCAGCGGCCAGAGGCTGCGCAGATCGATGACTTCGGCGTCGATGCCGGTCTCTTCGGCAGCCACTTGGGAGACATAGACCGTGGTGCCGTAGGTGAGAACCGTCACGTCCTTGCCCGGACGGGTGATGGCGGCGACGTCCAGCGGCACGGTGTAGTAACCGTCTGGCACTTGGGCCGAGGGGTGTTTCGACCACGGCGTTACCGGGCGGTCGTGGTGGCCGTCGAACGGGCCGTTATACAGGCGCTTGGGTTCGAGGAAGATCACCGGGTCATCGTTTTCGATGGAGGCAATCAACAGACCCTTGGCGTCGTAGGGGTTCGAAGGCATGACGGTGCGCAGGCCGCAGACCTGGGTGAACATCGCTTCGATGCTCTGGCTGTGGGTCTGGCCGCCATAGATGCCGCCGCCGCAAGGCATGCGCAGGGTCATCGGCGCGGTGAACTCGCCGGCCGAGCGATAGCGCAGGCGCGCCGCCTCGGAAATGATCTGGTCCGACGCCGGGTAGACGTAGTCGGCGAATTGGATCTCGGCGACGGGTCGCAGGCCGTAGGCGCCCATGCCCACCGCCACGCCGACGATGCCGCTTTCGGAAATCGGTGCGTCGAACACCCGCGAGGTGCCGTACTTGTTCTGCAGGCCTTCGGTGCAGCGGAACACGCCGCCGAAGTAACCCACGTCCTGGCCGAACACCACGACGTTGTCGTCGCGTTCGAGCATCACGTCCATGGCCGAGCGCAGGGCCTGGATCATGGTCATGGTGGTAGTGGTCATGGCGGTATCCAGCGCAATATTGTTGTTGTGATCGTTCATCTCAGATCCCCAACTGCTGACGCTGGCGCTTCAAGTGCTCCGGCATCTCTTTGTAGACGTCTTCGAACATGGTCGCGGCGCTTGGAATCTGCCCGCCAGCGAGGGTGCCGTACTGCTCGGCTTCCTTCTGCGCGGCGATCACCTCGGCTTCGAGTTCGGCGGTAACGGCGGCATGTTCCTCTTCGGACCACTGGCCGATCTTCACCATGTGCTGCTTGAGACGGGCAATCGGATCGCCCAGCGGGAAGTGGCTCCAGTCGTCGGCGGGACGGTATTTCGAAGGATCGTCCGAGGTGGAGTGCGGGCCGGCGCGGTAGGTGACCCATTCGATCAGCGCCGGGCCGAGGTTGCGGCGGGCACGTTCGGCGGCCCAGCGCGAGGCGGCGTAGACCGCCATGAAGTCGTTGCCGTCCACGCGAAGGGAGGCGATGCCGCAACCGACGCCGCGTCCGGCGAAGGTCGTGGCTTCACCGCCGGCAATGGCCTGGAAGGTGGAGATCGCCCACTGGTTGTTGACCACGTTGAGGATCACCGGCGCCCGATAGACGTGGGCAAAGGTGAGGGCCGTGTGGAAGTCCGATTCGGCGGTGGCACCGTCACCGATCCAGGCCGAAGCGATCTTGGTATCGCCCTTGATCGCCGAGGCCATGCCCCAGCCCACGCCTTGGATGAATTGCGTGGCGAGGTTGCCGGAGATGGTGAAGAAACCGGCGTCCTTGACCGAGTACATGATCGGTAACTGCCGGCCCTTGAGCGGATCGCGCTCGTTGGACAGCAGTTGGCAGATCATGCCCACCAACGGCACTTCGCGAGCCATCAGGATGCTTTGCTGGCGATAGGTGGGGAAGCACATGTCATCGATGTTCAGCGCCAGGGCCTGGCCGCTGCCGATGGCTTCCTCGCCGAGGCTCTGCATGTAGAACGACATTTTTTTCTGGCGTTGGGCGACCACCATGCGGTTGTCGTAGATGCGCGTCTTGAGCATGGCGCGCATGCCTTTGCGCAGGATGTCGAGTGGCACGTCTTCGGCCCATGGGCCGTGGGCATTGCCTTGGTCATCGAGCACGCGGATCAGGCTGCGGGCCAGGTCGGCGGTGTCGGCGGGTTCGACGTCGATGGAAGGTTTACGCACCGTGCCGGCATCGGACAGATGCAGGTAGGAAAAGTCGGTCTTGCAGCCGGGACGGCCCGAGGGTTCGGGAACGTGCAGGCGTAGCGGTTCGTACGCTGGGTTCATGGCTTTCTACGCTCGATCTTGTGAATTTCTTGTAGTGGGCGCGCTAGCTGACGAATTTCCCCGGGTACGGGAAATTGTCCTACAACAATCATAGGCTCGACGCAGAAGAATATTTTTCTCTGTTGGCTTGCTGTTCAGATCATTTGCAGATAAAAAATCTGCACAACGATAAAAAACAGGATTATTTGTCTCATGCGTAAATTGGATCGCACCGATATCGGCATTCTGAACAGCCTTCAGGAAAACGCCCGCATCACCAACGCCGATCTCGCCCGTTCGGTCAATCTGTCGCCGACCCCGTGCTTCAACCGTGTCCGGGCGATGGAGGAGTTGGGCGTGATCCGCGAGCAGGTCACCTTGCTCGACGCCGACCTGCTGGGCCTGCACGTCAACGTGTTCATCCATGTGAGTTTGGAGAAGCAGGTGGAAGAGGCGCTACAGCATTTCGAAGAGGCGATCTCCGACCGCCCGGAAGTGATGGAGTGCTACCTGATGGCAGGCGATCCGGATTACCTGATCCGTGTGCTGGTGCCGACCATCCAGTCGCTGGAGCGCTTCATGATGGACTTCCTGACCAAGGTCCCGGGCGTGGCGAACATCCGCTCCAGCTTTGCCCTCAAGCAAGTGCGCTACAAGACTGCGCTACCGTTGCCGGCCAATGGGTTGACCTTGGGGACCTGAAGATCAAATGGTTTTTGAGGGCCGCTTCGCGGCCCAGCGGGAGCAAGCTCCCTCGCCACGGGGATGGGTGGCTGGCGAGCCGGTAGCCATCAAGCACCGTCCTGTGGCGAGGGAGCTTGCTCCCGCTGGGCTGCGCAGCAGCCCCAAGCTTCTAAAGCTGATTGATCGGAATTTTCAGATAGGTCACGCCATTGTCCTCGGCCGGCGGCAGGTGGCCGGCCCGCACATTGACCTGGATCGCCGGCAACAGCAGCGTCGGCATGCCCAGCGTCTTGTCGCGCTGGGTACGCATGGCCACGAACGTGGCTTCATCGATCCCATCGCGCACATGAATGTTGTGCTGGCGTTGTTCACCCACGGTGCTCACGCACTGGGGCTCGCGCTCATCCGGTGGATAGTCGTGGCACACGTAGAGCCGCACGTTGGCGGGGAAGGCCAGCAGTTTGCAAATCGAGGCGTAGAGTTGATGGGCGTTGCCGCCGGGAAAGTCGCAGCGGGCGGTGCCCACGTCCGGCATGAACAGCGTATCGCCTACCAGGATCACGTCGCCATCGATCAGGTAGGCCATGTCCGCCGGAGTGTGGCCGGGCACATGCAATGCGGTGGCCTTGAGGTTGCCTATGAAAAACCCTTCGTCGGCGGCGAACAGATGATCGAACTGGGAGCCGTCGACGGCAAACTGCGGTTCAAGGTTGAACAGCTTCTTGAAGACTTGTTGGACCTCGCCGATGGCTTGGCCGATGGCGATCTTCCCTCCCAGCGCCTTGCGCAAGTAAGGCGCGGCGGATAAGTGATCGGCGTGGGCATGGGTCTCCAGCAGCCATTGCACCGTCAACCGGTGTTCGCGCACGAAGGCGATCACCCGCTCGGCCTGAGCGGTGCCGCTGCGGCCCGAGGCCGGGTCATAGTCCAGCACCGGGTCCACCACCGCGCACTGCCCTCCATCGTCTTCATAGACGACGTAGGTATAGGTCTTCGAGGCGGGGTCGAGAAAGCTTTGGATCTGCGCGGGCATGACAGCGAACCTGTACGGGAAGAAGCGGTTGCAACGCTTGAGGTTTACAACATAGGGTCCGCAGCTTAGTGAGGGCCGAGGTGTCCTGCAAATGCGATCGCACCTGACAACAGGTGTGCGCGGCTTGAGAGAGTTTTATGGTTCCGGCAGGTTTTTTTGGCGTGATCATGGGGGTGATCCTCGGGCTGACGGGGGCCGGTGGTGGCATCCTGGCGGTGCCGGCACTGGTGCTCGGGTTGGGCTGGAGCATGATCCAGGCCGCCTCGCTGCACCGCCACGCTGTCGGCACTGGGGGCGGTGACGGGCCTGGTATCGGGCTCGCTGGGCGTGGGTGGTGGTTTCCTGATCGTACCGGCGTTCAAGCAACTGACCGACGTGCAGATGCGCGGCATCGTCGCGACGTCCTTGATGGTCATCAGCCTGATTTCACTGATTGGCGTGGTGGGTGCGTTTCATGCCGGGGTGAGCATCGACCGGGTCGGCGCGGTGTTCATCGCGGCAAGCATCGCCGGGATGGTGCTGGGGCGGCGCCTGGCGGCCAGGGTCCCGGCCCGGGTGCTGCAGGTGGGGTTCGCCGGGGTTTGCCTGGGGGGGCGGTGTTCATGTGGGTGCGGGCGTAGCCAGGATCACGATCCGCCTCATGCCTGATTCCTTGTCGTTCATCGGGGCCCTGTGTTCATCCCAGTCCTGACCGTACGTCCGGGCCTGCTTAAACCTGTCAACTCTGACAGTGGACGGTGAACAGGATCCAGGCAATAAATCCTCCATTGAGATGGGCAGTACAACCCACAATGGAGGATCTGAAAATGGCTAGCGACTCGAAGACCGACACACCAAAGCGGGCCGGCGAATTTGATCCGGAATTCAACGGAGGCCAGATTCTGCTTCTTCCGGGGACGGATGCCGTCGATGTTGCGATAGATTCAGAGGACAGGATCTACGTCGTGGGTGGAACGGCGCTATGGGTAAATGGCGAATATATTATTTCGGCGCTCAATCATGACGGGACGAACCGTGAGGACTTCAATGGCGGCGAGCCAGTCAGAAATACGTTCATGCCGGGTGCGTATAGCCTGGCGGAGCAGGTGGCCGTCCTGCCGGACGGTAAAATACTGATCCTGGGAGTCGTCGATCTGGGCGGCTCGAATTTTGGATTCGCGCTGGCGCGCTACCTTCCCAACGGCACGCTGGATCTTTCGTATGGCGTCAATGGCCACGCGATACCGGTCTTCGATTTCTGCGATGTCGTCATTTCGAGGAATGACCTCAATGCCGACGGCAACGAGCCAACCTATCTCTATACGGGGAAAACTTATCTGTCCCTTTACGGAGGACGCACATACATCTCGGGTCTCGCACTGACCGTGGGGGCGCGCAAGGCAGTTACGTTACTCATGTGCTTGGACGGGGACGGCAATCTCGTTCAGGCGTTCGGAAACAAAGGCGGCGCGGTCATTGAGCATCCCGAGCATCATTTGAATGCGCAAAGCATGCTGGTGACAAACGACTACATATATTTAGTGGGGTACATCCAGCGTAACCCTCGTAATTACAAGGTTTGGGTGCGTGTGCGACTGGATGGCCGTCTCGACACCCATTTTGGCAAGAGAGGATTTATCACGGATATGGGCCCTGGCTTCCACGTTGGCGCGGGAAACTTCCATGCGGTCGCGTTACATGGCAACCTGAAACTCCTGGGTGCCGGCTCATCGCCCAACCAACGGTTTGTCGCTCATGCAACGCTGGAAAGTATCGACAAGGATGGCGGCAAAGACCCTGACTTCAACGATGGCGAACTCGTTGTGACCACTATAGGTCTGGGGTCCATCTGGTTCGATTGTGCAATTCAGTCGGACGGGCGCATCGTAACCTGTGGCAAAACCGGCCCGGAGATTGAAGAGATGTTGGTTGGGCGCTATCTACCCAGTGGACGCCTGGATACTGGCTTCGGTGATCACGAAGGCTGGACACAATTCAGGTTGAAGGATGAGGTAGACAACCCCGTATTGGCATTGGATTCCAATGATGATGTTGTCGTAGCCGGTCGATATTTCGACGACCTGAGCGCGATACCTTTCGTATTTCGGTTGAAGGGCTGAGTCGCCCTGGTTTTTATATCAACCGGCACTGCATCAAGAATCCCAGCGCCACCGATTGCCCTTGCTCCAGCAAGCGCAACCCCGGTCGCCCCGGCAGGTGATGGGCGTTGACCGGGTGGCTGACCGGTTCGATGCAAAAGAAGTCCAGGCCCACGGGGCAGTAGAGCAGGAAGTAATCGCAGCCGCTGGCCCGGCACTCCAGCTCATAACCTAGGTCCGGCTGCTGGATCAGGCATTGCCCGTCCCAGCCACCGAAGCCGTTGTCGACAAGCGTGTCCGGCAGTAAACGGAGCGCCTGGAAATCCCAGTGTTCAGGAGTGTTGGTCAGTTCCGTGGGCAGTTTCGTCGCATCGCACATCCAGACCTCGCTGGCGCGGGTTTGCAGGCGCGTGGCGGGGGTGCGTGGAAAGTATGGATGCAAGCCCAGCCCGTGCCACGCGGCCTGTTCGGCCATGTGGGTGACGTGCATTGCGAGCTGCAACTGGCCGCCGCTCAGACCGATCCGCAGGCTAGCGCGGTAGGTGAACGGCTGTTGGCTGTCGAGTTGCAGCAACGCTTCCTGGGCACTGTGCTCGATCACCTGCCACGGTTGTTGCCACGCACTGCCATGGATCGGAAACGGATCGTTGGGGCTGTTGGCGTCCAGGGCCAGCCAGCCGCCGGGACAGTCGAAGCCGCCGTGGGTGATCCGGTTCGACCAGGGAATCAACGGGAAGCCGCCGAGCTTGCCAGGCAGGCCGTTTTCCAACGCGTGGGGCGCTGGCGGGCGCAGTAGCGGGGCGCCGTTACTGCGCAACGTCCAGTCGACCAGGCTGGCGCCCAGATGCGGGGCCAGGGTGAGACGAGTCAGTTCGTCTTCGAGGTGGAGAAGGGGTGGCGTCATGGTGGTGTTGGTCTGCTGAATTGGAAATGGTGTTACAGAGGTTTTTGTGCGAACGCTGTTGTGGCGAGGGGATTTATCCCCGCTGGGCTGCGAAGCAGCCCCCAGAGACGCGGATCTCGGTGCATCAGACAGATCCCAGTTGCCAGTTCTGGGGCTGCTACGCAGCCCAGCGGGGATAAATCCCCTCGCCACAGATAATCTCTGCCACAGATAAATCCCCTGATCACAGGGGACTTGTCATGGTTACAACACCAGATGCGGCAACCACAGGGAAATGGCGGGCACATAAGTCACGAGCATCAGCACCAGGAACAGCATGGCGTAGAACGGCAGCAGCGCCTTGACGGTGCTTTCGATACTGACCTTGCCAATGGCCGAGCCCACGAACAGCACCGCGCCCACCGGTGGCGTGATCAACCCGATACCCAGGTTCACCAGCATGATCATGCCGAACTGCACCGGGTCCACGCCGATGCCCACGATCACCGGCATCAGGATCGGCGTCAGGATCAGGATCAATGGCGCCATGTCCATCACGGTGCCCAGCAGCAGCAACATCACGTTGATGCACATCAGGATCACGTAGCGGTTGTCCGACAGCGTCAGGAACGCGGTGGTGATCTTCGCAGGGATCTCCATCAGCGTCATGATGTAGCCGAAGCTGGCGGCGAAGCCGATCAGGATCATCACGATGGAGATGGTGCGTACCGTACGGTGCATCAGTTTCGGCAACTCGCTCCACTTGTAGTCGCGATAGATGCACATGGTCACGAAGAACGCCCACACCACGGCGATGGCGGCCGATTCGGTGGCGGTGAAAACACCCGAGAGAATGCCGCCAAGGATGATGAACAGGGTCATCATGCCCCACATGGCTTCCCTGCAGATCTTCAGCGCTTGCTTGAGCGGAATCACTTCACCTTTGGGGTAGTTGCGCTTTTTCGCGAAGACCAGGCACAGCGCCATCAGGCAGAGGTTCATCATGATGCCGGGGACGATGCCGGCCATGAACAGCGAACCGATGGAGACGGTGCCGCCCGCGGCGAGCGAATACAGCACCGCGTTGTGGCTGGGCGGTGTCAGCAGCGCTTGTACCGAACCACTGACGGTGACGGCGGTGGCGTAATCACGCGGATAGCCCCGGCGTGTCATTTCCGGGATCAACACTGAACCGACCGAGGCGGTATCGGCTACCGAGGAACCGGAGATCGCGCCAAAAAAGCTCGAGGCCACGAGGTTGACCAATGACAGGCCTCCGCGCACGAAGCCTACCAACACACTGGCGAATGCCACCAGTCGGCGGGACATGCCGCCTTCGGCCATGATCGCACCGGCCAGAACGAAGAACGGAATGGCCAACAACGAGAACTTATTCACCCCGCCCGTTACCTGGATCATCATGGCCTGGAACGGAATATCGATCCACCATGCCCCGATCAGGGCGGCAGCGCCCAACGCGTAGGCGACCGGCATGCCGATCAGGATCAACAACAAAAAACTGCCCAGCAGAATCAGCGCGTCCATTAAGCGGCACCTTCGTTTTCTTCAACCAGGTCGAACTGCACGACCCGACGCTGGCTTTGATCGCCCAGCAAGAGTTTTTCCAGGACAAAAATCAACGTCAGGAAGCCACCGATCGGTATCGGCATGTAGGTGATGCCGACGCGCAGGGTGGGGATGGCGCTCATGAATTGATTCCAGGTGGTCATGCACAACTTGGTGCCCCAGATGGTCATGAAAATGCACACCGCCGCCATCAAGAGCTGGGTGAAAACCGAAGCCAGGGTTTGCCAATGCGGGGGCAGGCGGCTGGTGACCATGTCCACGGCCATGTGCGAGCCGGAGCGGTAGCTGGCGGCGGCACCGATGAAGGTAAATACGATCATCAGCAAGATGGCGGTGGGTTCCGGCCAGCTTGAGCCGGTACCGAGTACGTAGCGGGCAAACACCCCCCACGGAATCATCAGCGCAACGGCAAGGACAGAAAGGCCGGCCACCCAGATGCAAGTCATGTAAATCGTGTCGTTGATACGCAGCAGCAAATTCTTCATCGGGTTCCACCGTAACCGGGCGCACCTTCAACCGCAGGCGCGCCCAGCCTTTTCATGAGTACAGATTGAGAGGCTTTACTGGACGGCTTCGATACGCTTGATCAGGTCGGCATACGGCGCGCCGTATTTGGCCCGGATCGGCGCTGTGGCGTCGTAGAAAGGTTTCTTGTCGACGGTGATGAACTCGACGCCAGCGGCCTTGAGTTTTTCTTCACTGGCGGCGGACTTCTTGTCCCACAGCACGCGCTCTTCAGCCTGGGCGGCCTTGGCGGCTTTTTTCACCATGTCTTGCTGCTCTGGGGTGAGCTTGTTCCAAGTGATTTTCGACATCACGATCGGCTCAGGCAGGATCAGGTGGCCGGTCAGGCTGTAGTACTTGGCGTTCTGGTAGTGGTTGTGTTCGAGCATGGTCGGCGGGTTGTTTTCCGCGCCGTCAATCACGCCGGTCTGCAGCGCGCTGAAGATCTCGCCGGTGTCCATGGCGATACCATTGCCGCCCATGGCGTTGATGGTCTCGATGAACATCGGGTTGCCCTGTACGCGAATCTTCATGCCCTTCATGTCTTCGAGCTTGCGCACCGGCTTCTTGGTGTAGAGGTTGCGGGTGCCGCCGTCCATCCAGGCCAGGGCCACCAGGCCGAATTCGGAATTGGTGATCCGGTCGAGAATCGCATCGCCGACTTCACCGTCGATGACGGCGCGCATGTGGGCCTGGTCGCGGAAGATGAATGGCATGTTGAAGACGTTCACGTCCGGCACGACGGGGCCGACGATACCCAGGCTGACCCGGGACATCTGGATCGCGCCGGCTTGCATCTGCTCGATCACTTCTTTTTCGGAGCCCAGTACGCCGCCCGGGAAATACTTGAACTTCAGTTCGCCGTTGCTCTCTTTTTCCAGGGTCTTACCCATGGATTCCTCGGCGACCACGGTCGGGTAGCCCTTGGGGTGGATGTCGGCGATCTTGATATCGAGGGCGTGCGCCGCCTGGGCCAGAAAGGCCAAGGGAAGGGCTGCGATCAGAAGTGTACGTTTGAAATTCATGGTCAATCTCCAGTCTTGTTGTTTTTTTATGGCTCATCCAGTGAAGCGGTGAAGCAGATCAGTTCGCGGAGTGCTCCCGTCCTCCGAAAGCAGGTTCAGCCAGGCCCTTGACGCCGGGGTTGAGGGCGAACACGCCACCGGCCAGGGACTGCGGGTCGTTGTCGTCACCGGGACGGATCGAGGTGACGAAGAGGGTGTCCAGGCGACTGCCGCCAAAGGCGCACATGGTCGGTTTCTTCACCGGCACTTGCAGTGACCGGTCCAGACGTCCGTCCGGGGTGAAACGGTGAATCAGCCCGGCATCGTTGGCGCAGATCCAATAGCAACCGTCGGCATCCACCGCGGCGCCATCCGGGCGACCGGCCAACGGCATCATGTCGACGAACAGCCGCCGGTTGGACGGTGTGCCGCTGTCGATGTCGTAGTCGAAGGCCCAGATCTGCTGCACCAGCGGGTGTGAATCGGAGAGGTACATCGTGCGTCCGTCCGGGCTGAAGCCCAGGCCATTGGGCACAATGAAGCCGCTCAGTTGCGCCTCGACCGGGCTGCGCTGGCCTGCCTCGTAACGATACATCCGGCCTACGTCAGCGTTGGCGCCCATGTTCAGCACCATGCTGCCGGCCCAGAAACGGCCCTGGCGGTCGCAGCGGCCATCGTTGAGGCGCATGTCGGTGCGGCTGTGTTCGACGCTTGCGCACAGTTCGCTGTCCAGGCTGCCGTCATCATTGGGGTGCAGGCGAAAGAAACCGCTTTCCATGCCGGCGATCCAGCCACCGTCCTGGTGACGGGCTATGCAGGCGAGCATTTCGGGCGCTTCCCAGCCCTGGAGCTTTCCGCTGCTAGCGTTCCAGCATTGCAGGCCACCGTTGGGAATGTTCACCCAATACAGGGCGTTTTCGTCGGGAACCCATACCGGGCTTTCCCCGACGGCGTTGCGTGCATCGACAATCAATTCGGCTTGCATGGTGATTCCTTTGTGCGTGCGTATCCCATGAAAAACAGCGAATCAGTCGTCGAATGGGCCGGCTGCCACAAAGGCGCCACCCTGATAAACCATGGCCGGGTCATCGGCGGCCGGCATCGGCTGCGCTTCGACCTTGTCGCGGAAAATCTCGGACGTGTCCTTGGGCTGGTAGCCCAGGTGCGCGGCCTGGCTGTTGTCCCACCAGACGTCGCGATTGGCGGACATGCCGTAGACCACGGTGTGGCCAACCTTCGGCGTGTAGAGCGAACATTCGATCAGTTGGGTGAGGTCGTCGAAACTCAGCCAGGTGCTCATCATCCGGCGGTTCTGCGGTTCGGGGAACGACGAGCCGATGCGGATGCTGACGGTCTCGATGCCGTAGCGATCGAAGTAGAAACTGGCAACGTCTTCACCGTAGGACTTGGACAGGCCGTAGTAGCCATCCGGGCGGCGAGGGGAGAGAGCGTCGATGGTCTCATCCTGTTTGTAGAAACCGATGACGTGGTTGGAGCTGGCGAAGATCACTCGCTTGACGCCGTGTTTGCGGGCGGCTTCATAAATGTGAAAGACGCCGCTGATGTTGGCGCCGAGGATTTCTTCGAACGGACGCTCCACCGAAACACCACCGAAATGCAGGATGGCATCGACGCCTTCGACCAGTTGGTGCACGGCCTGCTTGTCCGACAGGTCGCACGGCATCACTTCTTCGCTTTCGTCGATGGCCGGGGCCATGTTGGCGATGTCCGACAGGCGAATGTGACGGGCGAAAGGCTTGAGGCGTTCGCGCAAGACTTTGCCAAGGCCGCCAGCGGCGCCGGTCAATAGGAGGCGATTGAAGGGATGACGAATCTGTGTCGTGGTCATGGCATTACCTGAGCAAACTATGAGAGGTACAGTTGTTATAAGTTGTCGTACGACCGAGAGGAATATCCTTATCCTTCCGTTACCTTGTCAACGTTTGATCGACGAACCGCTCTAAACCGACGTCCTTGCCGCGCTACGAGGATTCCACCGCCCCTGTGGCGAGGGAGCTTGCTCCCGCTGGACTGCGAAGCAGGCCTATAAGATTGCGAAACACGGCGTCTGCTGCGCAGCCGAGCGGGAGCAAGCTCCCTCGCCACAGGTGATTCGGTTAGCCTCAACAAAGCGCTTCGCCCCACGGCGCGCGCTTGCTGCTTACAACAGCGACAGCGGGTAGCTGATGAAGATACGGTTCTCGTCGAATTCGTTGGTGCTGTAGTCCCGACGAATCGATGCGTTACGCCATTTCACGTTGAGGCTCTTCAGCGCACCGCTCTGTACGGTGTAGGCCAGTTCGGTTTCGCGACCCCATTCCTTGCCGTCGTCAACGGTGGCGGTGTGCACGTTGTCACCGCTGATGTAGCGGTTCATCAACGTCAGGCCCGGCACGCCGACGGCAGCGAAGTTGAAGTCGTGGCGCAGTTGCCAGGATTTTTCCTTGGCGTTGTCGTAGCTGGAGTTGTAGCTGTCGTTGGCCAGGGTGCCGCCGCTGGTGCCGTTGACGCGCATCCAGGCATCATCGCCGCCGACTTTCTGCAGGCCGACATAAAAGGTGTTGCCGCCGTATTTGGCCGAGAGCATGGCGAACGCGGTTTTGTTGTCCAGGTCGCCGGCCAGCGCACTGCCGTTTT